>JBDHHV010000022.1:0-36054 GCA_039589195.1 Gemmatimonadota bacterium
AGGACACGCTCGAATGCCATGCGCACACGGTGCGCCATCAGCTGCCGATTGGCGAACGCGAAGTTGGCCGCCGCCGCCATGGCACCCAGATAGCGCTCGGCCTCCGGGGAGTCGAGAGGGGCGCATGCGAGTTGCTTGTCTGGCAAGTCGATCCCGTATGCGTGGCTCGCGTCCAGCATCACGTCGAGGAAGTCCGTGCACACCTGGTGACCGAGACCCCGCGAGCCCGAGGGGATGAACACGGTGACCGTTCCCACCTCGAGCCCCAGCCGTGCTGCCGCCGTCCGGTCGTACACCTCATCGACGTATCCTACCTCGATGAAATGGTTGCCCGATCCGACGGTGCCCAGCTGCGGGCGCCCGCGCGTGACCGCCCGCGCGCTCACCTGCGAAGGGTCCGCCCCCTCCAGCACGCCACCGCTCTCGATCCGCTCCAGATCCGAGTCGCTCCCGAAGCCCTCGTTGACGGCCCAACTCGCGCCCTCCGAAAGCACGGCTCGCACCGAATCCTCGCTCAGCTTGAAGCGCGCGTAGCCTGCCCCCACGCCCGCCGGGACGTCCCTCTGGATCTGGTCCATAAGGCGCGGCGCGTGCCGTGCGACGTCATCGACGTGGATATCGGATCGGAGCAGACGAACCCCGCAGTTGATGTCGTAGCCCACCCCGCCGGGGCTGATCACGCCGCCCTTTTCGGGGTCAAAGGCGGCCACGCCGCCGATCGCGAATCCGTAGCCCCAATGAATGTCGGGCATCCCGATCGATCTTCCGACGATCCCGGGAAGGCAGGCGACGTTCATCACCTGGCGGACGGCTTGATCTCCACGGATGTCCGAGATGAGCGCCCGGTCCGCATACACGAGCCCCTCGACCCGCATGCTGCCCTGACGCGGGATGAGCCAGCGGTACTCATCGAGCTGGCGGAATTCGATCGGATCCTGCGTGGCTCGCCCCTTCGGGGCGCGCCCGGGTCTTTCCGTGGTTGTCTTGGCCTTGTTCATCGCACCGGCCCACAGTCGATTCAAACGTCGAAGATCACCCGCGCCCGCCACTCATCCCCGACAGGCAAGACTTCGAGATCGTGATACGTGACGCCCTTGAGCTCGCGGGCGGGCGCCTCCTCGAATCGGTGCAGCCCGACGCGCGCCACCAGGTGCGTGTCGCTCAGGGATTCGAACTCGAACCGTGTCGGGACGAGCCGCTGCGCGTCGTAGAGGTAAAGTAGCTCCTGGAGCCACCGCGCGAGCAGCGTATCCACGGTCCTTGCCCGCAGGGCGATGTGGTGCGCGTCGTGCGCGCGCGCATCCGCGGACCAGGTCTCCGTCGAGGAGAGGCCGGGCTCCTCGTCCAGCATGAGCGCAAACATGCCGTGTGCGGCGCGACGGAAGATGGCTTCCCGCGTCGGTCCCTCGATCTCGATCCCCATGTCGGCCGTATGATCGACCTCGCGGACCCCCGGACGGATCTCGTCTTCCGAGCTCGGCTCCCACGGTTCCATTCGATCCATCACATCCCCCGCGCGTTTCGGAGACCCGTCAAACGTGCGGTGAGCCGGCCGGTTGGGACAATGAGTGCTCGGGCCGCCCTGGTGACCCGGCCAGAATGTCTCGCCGGCGCTCCCTTGGCTCGTGGGGCCGAGAATCCCCAGCCCGCGACGGGATCTACGTTTGGAGCGCTCGCGCCACGCTGGTCCGGAACAGGCAGTACCCGGGGTGCGCAGACAGACCGGAGGTTGAGATGCTCGTAGGCAAGATCTGCAGTCAGTCCGTCGTGACGGCGGGAGCGAACGAGTCCATCCGGGAGGCGGCTCGCCGGATGGCGAGGCTCTCGGTCGGTACGCTCGTCGTGACCGACCTCGATCAGGGTGAGCGGCCGATCGGCATCTTCACCGACCGCGATATCGTGACACGCTGCGTGGCCGCCGGATTGGATCCGAACGAAGATCCGGTGTCCAGCATCATGTCGGTACCCGTGCGTTCCGTGGGCGAGGATACAGACGTAGCGGATGCGCTCTCTATCATGGCGGGCGGAGGCATCCGCCGACTGGTCGTCACCAACGAGCAGGACCGGCTTGTCGGGATCCTGGCGTTGGACGACGTGATCGAGTTGCTCGTGAAAGAGGCGGACGCGGTTGGACGTCTGCTGACGAAAGCCGCACCAGCCGCGGTCTGACTCCTGGTGTCGCGCTCGCCCCAGACACCCTCGGCAGGTCGAAGGTCACGATCCGCCGAAGTAGCCCCGTTCCAGGACGAGCGTGCGGCGCACGCTCGGACTCCATCCGAATACGCGTTGCGATTCCCCGTCGAGGGCTGCGCGAGAGGTGAGCGGGCATAGTATGAGTAGCGGATAGAGGTGCGTACTCGCGGGTATCGTAACCCCCAAGCTGAGAGGAGGTGACCTTGGACCTTTTCGGGCGTGCTCACCTCGATGAACTGATCAGGGCTACATCTACGCCAGCCATCTCCATATACCTGCCCACCAGCCGCGGGCGGTCGGCCGCCGACCTCGATCGCCTCCGATTCAAATCGGCCCTCAAGCGCGCCCGCGACCTCGTCGAGGAAGCGGACGGCCAGGGATCTCGCACTTCGAGCGATCTGCTCGATCCTCTGGAGCCACTGGCGCGTGAGCGCGGGCGTTGGAACGGTGCGCGGGGCGGGCTGGCCGTGTTTCGCTCACCGCTGCTGAACCGCCGCTACAGGCTGCCGGCCGATTTCCCGGAGCTCGTCGTCGTCGGGCAGAGCTTTCACACCCGACCGCTGGTCCGCTTTCTCCAGGCCCCGGATCGATACTGGGCATTGGATCTGAGCCAGGGACGGGTGCGGCTGTGGGGCGGTGACGTGAACGGCCTGCACCTGGTCGACTCGGACTCGGTACCGGCGAGTCTGGAGGAAGCGCTCGGTTACGAGTATGCGCGCGATTACGAGGTCGTGCACAGGGGCGGACCACAGAAGGGGCGCGCGGGCCAGGGCGGAGGCAGCACCCGAGTCTTCCATGGGCATGGTGTGGGGGCGGACGATCGCGAGCCCGAGCTCCGCCGCTTCTTCAGGACCGTCGACGATGCGTTGTACGCCCTCCTGGGACCCGAGAGCGGACCCGTGGTCCTTGCCGCGGTAGCCGAACACCATGCGCTGTATCGGGCGACGAGCCGGCTGGAGTCGCTCGCGCCGGCCGGGATCGAGGCCTCGGTGCGCGATTGGGGGGCCGAGCGGCTTCACCGTGAAGCGTGGCCGCTTGCTTTACGGGCCGGGGACGCCCAGATCGACCGGGCGTTGGAGCTGTGGGAGAACGGCTACGGACGGGGCAAGACGGAGCCGGGCCCGGTGAACATGGGCCCCCTGGCCATGGCAGGACGCGTAAGACTGCTCCTGATCGAGCGCGGACGACGTCTTTGGGGAACCCTCGACCAGTCAACCGGCCGCATCCAGGTACGACGCGATGGCGGCGACGATCCCGGTGCCGACGCCGTCGAGATCCTGGACGAGCTCACCGAGCTCGTGCTGCTCAAAGGGGGGCGCACCCTCACGCTTTCCACTGAGAGGATGCCCACGGCGACAGGAGCCGCGGCGATCTTGCGGTAGCTCGAGCTCAGGCTTCGGGGATCGCCAACTCTCTCTCGAGCGCATCCGCGTCCACATCGCTCGCGTGCGCGCAACCTTCGAGCATCTGTTCGAGCCGTGCGGGGTTGAACCCGACGATCATGTCGTTCCCGTGCGCGATTACCGGAACGCCCGCACCTCCGCTCAACGTCCTCCATTCTCGCAGGAGTTCTACGTCCGAGGTGATGTCCAGCTCCTCGAAGTCACACCCACGTTCTCTCAGCCAATCCTTGGCATCGTGGCAGTAGGGTCAGGTCGGTGTCGTGTAAACGCGGATCTTGGCCATCGGGCGGTCTTCCCCCTCTTCCGGACTCCGCGGCCCTGAGGTGCCGCCTCCGGGCCAGGTTCCAGCAAGATGATCATTCATGTTCCGGTTCGGCGCGTGGTGCGGCACTGCCCCACGACATACGCATCCTAACGCTGCGAGGACAGCGAGGCTCTCTCGGCAGGTCACACCAACATGTCGCGAAGCGAGTCGATCGTGTCGGTCTCGGCGGCGGACTTGTCCTCTCGATACCCCTTGACCCTGGCGAATCGGAGCGCGACGCCACCCGGGTAGCGCGGACTTCGTTGCACGCCATCGAACGCGATCTCTACCACGAGCTCGGGCCGGACACGCACGACGTGTCGCGACCGCTCCTCGGCGAGGGCGAGGAGCCGCTCGGTCTGCCATTCGAGCAGCGCGTCCGTCAACCCCTTGAACGTCTTCCCGACCATAACGAACGCACCGGTGCTCGGATCCCGCGCTCCCAGGTGGAGGTTACTGAGGCGTCCGGTGCGGCGACCGTGCCCCCACTCGGCGGCGAGCACGACCAGGTCCAGCGTGTGCACGGGCTTGACCTTGAGCCAGCTTCTCCCCCGGCGACCGGCCATGTACACGGCCTCGGGATCCTTCGCGATCACGCCTTCGTGCCCGGCCTCTCGCGACCGATGGAAGAACCGCTCCGCTTCGATCGTATCCTCGGTGACAAGGCGTTCGACCAGATGAGATCCCGGTACCAGGGACGCCAGCGTCGACCACCGCTCGGACGCCGGGGCGTCTATCAGCGGTGTACCGTTCAGGTACAGGCAATCGAAGAAGAACGGAGTCAGCGGGAGCGATGCGCTCAGAGGCTGCACGTCCGCTACGCGGCCGAACCGACGCATCGTCTCCTGGAAGGGGCGCGGACGACCATTGGGACGCAGCGCGACCGCCTCTCCATCCAGAACCACCTCATCCACCGGCAACGAGCGGACGAGCTCCACCAGTTCCGGCAGCGCCCCCGTCTCATCGTTCGAGCGCCGGGTGAAGATCCGGACCTTCCTCCCCCGCTTGTGCGCTTGCACGCGGGCTCCATCGATCTTGTATTCGAGCGCCGCCCGTCCCAGGCGGTCGAGCGCGGTACTCAGGCTCGATGCCGAATCGGCCAGCATCGGCTTCACGGGACGGAAAACGCGGATTGAGAAGCTGTCCAGGGCCGAAGCCCCCCCGAGGAGGAGAGCCGGCGCGACCTCGGAGACCTTGCCCGCCAGCATCACCGCCCGTCGCACGCTGGACGCCGGAGCATCGGCCGCGCGCGCCAGGGCCTCCAGCATCACGCCCTCCTGGGCGCCCTGCCGAAGCTCTCCGAGCAGGAGTCGCACCAGGAAGCGCTGCTCGTCTCCGGTTGCGCGTGTGAACAGCCCGTGGAGCAACCGGATCCGCTCCGCGCCGGACCCGGCCCCTCGGACGGCCCGGATCGCGTCCAACGTCTCGTGTACTTCCCCGATGGTGAGTGACGGGTCGGTCGCGCCGGCCGGCACGAACGCACGCTGGATCGCGGCTGGGCCGACGCCGATCCTCCCTTGTGGGAGAAGCCCGGACAGGTAGGCGACGCCGATCGTCACCTCCGCTCCTTCGAGCCGTCCGAGCACGGCCGCGAGCTCCGAGACCTTCTCCGAGCGCTTGGTGGTCGAGAGCACGCGACCGGAAACCCGGACGATCTCGCTCAGCTGCACCGCGTCACGAGGGTTCCCGTCTCCATTCGAGGCGTAGCCGCGGACCGGAATTCCGCGTGCCCCCGAGCTTCAGCCTGGACTCAGCTGGGCTTTCTCGCCCGTACGAACGCGGACATGAACTTCCCATCTGCGACCTTCGCGACCTCTTCGGCATCCGGGCCGAGTTGAGCGGCCAACTCGCGCGCCTCTTCCAGCCGGTACACGCGAGTCGGTTCGATGTCGATGCCCTCGAAACCCGCCTCACCGAGGAGTTGGCGGTACTCCTCTTCCTGTAGGGCGCCGGCGACGCACCCGATCCACATCTCCACGCTCCTTCGGATCGCATCGGGGACCGGTCCCCGGACCACGATGTCGGAGACCGCGAATCGTCCGCCAGGCTTGAGGACGCGGAAAGCCTCCTGAAGCACCTGGCCCTTGTCCGCCGACAGATTGATCACGCAGTTCGAGATTATGACATCTACGCTGGAGTCGGGGAGCGGGATGTCCTCGATCTCGCCCTTGAGGAATTCGGCGTTCTGGACGCCCGCCTCACTCCGATTCCGCTCTGCCAGCTCGAGCATGTCGTCCGTCATGTCGAGCCCATAGGCCAACCCCGAAGGGCCGACGCGGCGAGCCGACAGGAGCACATCGATCCCACCGCCGGACCCGAGGTCGAGCACCACCTCGCCCTCGGCGAGATCGGCGAGTGCCGTCGGATTCCCACACCCGAGCGAGGCAAGCACGGCTGCGTCCGGCAGGTCGGCGATCTGACCGGCCTCGTACAGCTTCGCGGTAATCGGATCCCGGGTGGCCTCCCCGGTCGCACTGTCATCCGCACCACAAGGAGCAGAGCCGCAGCACGATGCGGCCGCGGCTTCCGGGGCGGGCTCGACGCTCCCGCACCCCGGTATCTGGCCTTCAGCCGCCTGTCGCGCGGCCTCTCCGTACTTTTCGCGGACGGTCTCCCGCAGTCGTGTCGCATCCCTGGTATCCTGTGACATCGGCCGTCTCCTTAGACTGAACGTTGCGCGTAAATCAACTTTTGTTGATACGTAAATCAAAAAGAAACGTCTGAGCCCTCAGCAGCAGGCACCTTCGGGCAGCCTCGCCTCGGCGATCTCCGTCAACTGCGCCGCCAGTTCGAGCAGCGCGTCTCGATCGACTGCGTAGTACTTCCAGCGCCCTTCCCTTCGCGCCTCCACAAGCCCCGCCTCGCGAAGCGTCTTCAGGTGGAACGAAAGCAGTGGCTGTCGATCGTCGCAGCACCCCGTGAGGTCACAGGCGCACCGCTCTCCGGCGGCCAGCGATGCCAGAATCCGGAGGCGCTTCTCTTCTCCCAATGCCCGGAAGCGGGCGGCCGTCTGCTTCGAAACCGTCGCGCGTCTCATGCCACTATTATATCAATATTTGTTTATACGTCAAGGGCGCTCGTGTCCGGGCGAATGCACGGTTAGAATTCGGGTTGGGATTCCATCCTGGCGAAGACCGGTTCATCCCGCGTCTGAAACTCGAGGAGGAGGAAGGCGCCGATGCCGTACACGTGGGAGGAGCTTCACCATCAGACCGTCGTGCGGCTCCGTGAGATCGCCGAGGGGATCGAGCACGACGGGCTACACGGCTATTCGACGATGCACAAGGAAGAACTCATCCCGGCCCTTTGCGAGGCGCTCGGGATCGAGAGCCACGCACACCACGAGGTCGTGGGGATCGACAAGGCAGCCATCAAGTCCGAGATCCGCGAACTGAAGGTACAGCGGGACGAGGCCCTCGCGACGGGTGACAAGGTCGCGCTCAAGCGCGTGCGCCGTCGCATCCACCGGCTAAAGGGGGAGCTGCGGAGGCACACCATCTAGCCGCGACCTCTGGGGCGATTCGCCGCTCGACGCCTCGGGGCGAGCGGCGAGCGCTCAGAGCGTAACCGTTCGACCCAAACCCAGCTCGTCGGCAGCTGCCACCACGGCGCTAGCCATGGCGATGTCTTGGGCGGCGTTGCCCACCGATTTGAACAGCGTGATCTCGCACCCCTCCCGGCCGTCGGGACTCGTGCCGTTCACGATTTCCCCCAGCTCCGCCGCGATGTGCGAGTCGTCGATCAATCCCTCACGGAGGGGGATGATCAGATCTCCCGCCTCCTCCCAGGCGGCATCCCGTGAATCCACAATGACTCGCGCCCTGACCACCGTCTCGGCATCGACTTCCTGCATGTTCGGGCGGAACGAGCCGACGGCGTTGATGTGTGCTCCCCTCTCCACATGGCGTCCCTCGAACACGGGCTCGTAGCTCGTCGTCGCCGCTACGACCAAATCGGCGTCCCGGAGCGCGACGCGGGGGTCGCCGACTGCACGAATGGTCGGGGCAGCCGGTTCCCGTTCGCTCGTCGGAGTCGCGAGCTCGTCAGCCAATCGCTCCGCGGTCGCTCCGCTCCGCGACACGACGCGAATCTCACGGAGCGGGCGCACGGCGGCGAGTGCCCAGATATGTGCGCGTGCCTGTACGCCCGCACCGAACAGGGCGAGGACAGAGGCGCCAGGCGCCGCGAGAAGTTCCGTGGCGAGCGCGCTCCCCGCGGCCGTGCGGCGGGCGGTGAGCTCGCTCCCATCCAGGAGCGCCCGGGGCGCGCCGGTGCTCGCATCCAGCAATATGACGGCACCCTGGATGATCCCCAGTCCATGGTCCGCGTTGTCGGGGAAGACGGACACGATCTTGGCCCCCAGCTCGCGCGAGCGCTCCAGGTAGGCGGGCATGACGAGAGTCGCTCCAGCGGCACTCTCGAGCTGGCCGCGCAACGGTACCCGGGCCTCTCCCGACGAGAGCTGGCCGAAGGCCGACCGCATGGCGTCAACCGCCTGCCGAGGGTCGATTGCAGCCCGCACATCGGCTGCCGACAGGATCCGGATCTTCATGATTCGATGTTGGGTTCTCGAAGCACACGGCGCCAGGTGGCGCTGCTCGTGCCGCTATCGCTCGCTGAGCCCGGTCGCGCTCGCTATCATGGTTGTCACCGCGATCTCGCCGCCCGACGCGCGGCGAAGGCACACAACCATCCATTCATCAGAGGGCGGGGATGGCGGGACATCTTCTCCACGTGGCTCTGGTCACCGATGTCTTCTACGACGACCCCGGCGGGGATCGGCTTCGTGACCGCTTGAAGGAAGTGCAGCACCTCGGCGCCGAGCTGGCGGTCTTGCCCGAGCTGCCACTGAACCCGTGGTCACCCGCGTTCCCGGAGCCTCGAGAAGAGGACGCGGAGCCACTCGAGGGTCCACGTCAGGAGCGCATGGCCGCCGCCGCACGGGCGGCGTCGATCTCGGTCCTCGGGGGCGCGATCGTCCGCTCGCAGAGCTCCGGACACCGTCACAACACGGCCATCCTGTTCGACTCTTCGGGGGAGATCGCGGCCACCTACCGGAAGCTCCACCTCCCCGACGAAGAGGGGTATTGGGAGACGCGGCACTACGAGGCCGGCTCCACCCCGCCCACCGTGATCGGCGGGCCCGGGCTATCGTTCGGAATCCAGATCTGCTCGGACATCCAGCGCCCGCAGGGTGCTCTCCTGCTGGCAGCGTCCGGAGCCGAGGTCATCCTGGCCCCGCGGTGCACACCGGCGGCGAGCTATCCACGCTGGCGAACGGTGATGGCGGGGGTGGCGATGACAGCCGCCGTGTACGTGATCTCCGTCAACCGCCCGCACCCGGAGTTCGACGTTCCGATCGGTGGGCCGTCCGTGGCGATCGCCCCCGATGGCGAGGTCCTTCTCGAAACCGAAGACCCGGTCGCGGTCGTGACCCTCGATCGACGACGCGTCGCCCAAGCCCGACAGGAGTACCCCGGATATCTGCCGATGCGAGCCGACCTGTACGCGTATGGTTGGGCGCGCGCGGCCGCTGAGGTGGGAGCGGACTTGGACACGGGCGGCGAGTCGGGCGAATAAGCCATCCGCCCCGTCGCTCTGCCAACTCCAGGCGATCAGACCCGCCGGCTGCTCGCGCTCGCTCAGGCGCCGTAGGTCGATCTCGATCACCCCGTCGTCGGTCGTTTCAAGAATGTCTACGAACTTCGCATCCCACGCGATCTCGTCCGCGTGTCCAGTCGTACAACGGGCTGTCCGTGTTCATGGGGTGGACCACGGTCCAGTGCAGGGGGAAGAAGGTGACCCGGCGACGCTCGAGCCCCAGCGTCTCGAACCGACGGCGCGAGGCGATACCCTCACCCTCCAGCCATGAAAAGACTACACGCACTGAAACATCGAACAGCTGGCCTCGCCTGGCGTTTGCGATCCTGAACATCAGGGCCGATCCGCCGTGGTAGGGGCCAACGCAGGCGGTGGAGCTGAACCGGACATTGGCACTGGGGCGTGCGAGGCGGGCGAATACGAGCGCCGCAGTGGTCAGCGCCGCGCTGCTACTCGGTTTGGCGAGCTCGGCCTTCGTCCGGACCCGAGACGCTCATCGCCGCGCGCGGCGTCACCGTAACGACCGGGATCGAAGCTCAACTGGATCGTCGGGAGGATTACTGGGATCGTCGGGTAGACGAGCGGGACGCGTGCGAGGCCCGGGATCGTACGCGCGAATCAAGGTCTCGACGCCGACCCTGACCTCACCCGCCGTGGGCTTCGGACTGCTCGGTCTCGGTTGATCCCTCCAGCGCGCACGTGGAAGCCTCACCGGCCGAAACAGCCCTCAGCACCTGATCGAAATACCCGGCCCCCACTTCACGCTGGTGCTTCACGGCGGTGTAGCCCTCGATCTCGAGCGCGAACTCTCGGTCCTGGAGCTCCACGTACGCCGGCATCCCGTTGCGGGCGTATGCCTGCGCCAGCTCGTAGGTACGCAGGTTGATGAGGTGCCAACCGGTTAGCGTGATGAATTGGAACCTGTAGCCGAGCGCCCCGAGCTCACGCTGAAACGCCGCGATTGCGGCCGGACCCAGCTTGCTGGTCCAGTTGAAGGAGGGCGAGCAATTGTACGCCAGTAGCCCGTTCGGGAACTCCGCGTGCACGGCGTCCGCGAACGCCTTCGCGTCGGCCACGTCCGGCGTCTTCGTCTCGCACCACAGCACGTCCGCGTAGGGTGCGTACGCAAGGGCTCGAGCGATCGCGGTGTCCAGCCCGCTTCGGACCCGATAGTGGCCTTCGGCGGTTCGCTCGCCCGTGGTGAATTCCCGATCTCGATCGTCCACATCGCTGGTCAGCCGGGTCGCCGCTTCGGCGTCGGTGCGGGCGAACAGGACCGTGGGGACGTCCAGTACGTCGGCCGCCAGCCGGGCGGCGTTCAAGGTCCGGATGAACTGGCCGGTGGGTACCAGGACCTTACCGCCCAGGTGGCCACACTTCTTCTCTGCAGCCAGCTGATCCTCGACGTGGATCCCGGCGGCGCCGGCGGCGATCATCGATTTCGTCAGCTCGAACGCGTGCAGCGGCCCCCCGAACCCGGCCTCCGCATCCGCCACGATCGGCGCCATCCAGTGGCGCATCACCCCGCCCTCCGTCCACTCGACTTGATCGGCGCGCAGCAACGCGTTGTTGAGCCTTCGCACGAAGGCCGGGACGCTGTTGGAGGGGTACAGGCTCATATCGGGGTAGGTCTCGCCCGACAGATTCTGGTCGCCGGCCACCTGCCAGCCCGACACATAGATCGCCTGTAGTCCGGCACGGACCATCTGGACCGACTGCGCGCCGGTCAGCGCACCAAAAGTGCGCACGAGCTCATCTGCAAGCAGCAGCTCCCGCAACCGTTCGGCCCCTGCACGAGCCAGCGAGTGCTCGACGTTGACCGACCCACGGAGCCGGATCACGTCCTCTGCGGTATAGTCGCGTCGGATCCCGCCCCAGCGCTCGCCCTGGGCCCAGCGCGTTTCGAGCGCTTCGACTTGCTTCGCGATCTCCGTTGTGCGGGTCCGCATCGTCACTACCTCCAGGCTCGTTTCGGAGTGCTCAGGTCAGATATCGGTATCCCGGCAGGGTCAGGAAGGGCGTGAACTCGGGCGCGAGCACGAGTGAGTCCAGCAGTCCCGCGGCTCTATCGAGCTGGACGTCCTCGATCCCGTCACCTCGGAGGCGCTCGAGCTCGGCAGCCCGAATCTCCTCGTATAGGTCTTTGCTCATCGCCCGACCGTCGTCGAGGACGACACCATGCTCTCGCCATTGCCATAGCTGGGCGCGGGATATCTCGGCCGTGGCCGTGTCCTCCATGAGGTTGCGAATGGCGACAGCTCCGGAGCCGGCGAGCCAAGCCGCCAGGTACTGAAGGGCCACGCTGATGTTGTCACGTACTCCGTCGAGCGTTACGCAGCCCTCTGGGACGCCCAGGTCGATCAAGGCATCGGTGGACAGCTCCGCGTCTTCGCTGAGACGGTCCTTCTGGTGCGGCCGCTGGCCCAGGACCTCATGAAATGCCTCGCGCGCGATCGGGACCAGGTCCGGGTGCGCCACCCACGTACCATCGAATCCGTCCCGGCTCTCTCGGACCTTGTCGGCGCGAACTGCCGCCAGCGCGCGTTCATTGATCTCCGGATCTCTGCGACTCGGGATGAAGGCCGCCATGCCGCCGATCGCGTGGGCGCCCCGCTTGTGGCATGTGCGCACGAGACGCTCGGTGTACGCGCGCATGAACGGCACGGTCATCGTCACCTGGGAGCGGTCCGGCAGGACGTGTCCTTGTGCTCGGCGGAATTTCTTGATGAGGCTGAAGATGTAGTCCCAGCGGCCCGCGTTGAGACCCGCGCTGTGCGCGCGGAGCTCGTAAAGGATCTCGTCCATCTCGAATGCGGCCAGGACGTTCTCTATCAGCACCGTCGCGCGAATCGTGCCCTGCGGGATACCGAGCGCATCCTGCGCGAAGACGAACACGTCGTTCCACAGGCGTGCTTCCCGGTGGTTCTCCAGCTTCGGAAGGTAGAAGTACGGTCCGGTGCCCCCGGCCAGCAGCCGCCGGGCGTTATGGTACATGTAGAGACCGAAGTCCAAGAGGCTCGCCGAAACGCGTTCTCCGTCGATCTCGACATGCTTCTCGGACAGATGCCAGCCGCGCGGGCGAACGACCAGGGTCGCGACCTTGTCGTTGAGCCGGTATTCCACCCCGTTCGGCGCGTGAAAATCGATCGTGCCTCGCACCGCGTCCTGGAGGTTCACCTGTCCGTCGATCACGTTCTGCCAGGTGGGGCTGAGCGAGTCCTCGAAGTCGGCCATGAAGACGTCCGCCCCGGAGTTGAGCGCGTTGATCATCATCTTGCGCTCCACCGGGCCGGTGATCTCGACCCATCGCCGCTCCAGGTCCGGCGGAGCGGGGGCGATCTGCCACTCTGCCTCGCGCACGACGGACGTCTCCAGGAGCGGGCGCGGCCAGGCGCCCGAGTCGAGGGCCACCTGCCGCCGACCTCGCTGCGCGAGCAGCTCGCGCCGTCTTCGTTCAAACTCCCGGTGCAGTCGCACGACGAACCCGAGAGCTTCTCGTGTGAGCACTCGACTGCTGTTCGTGGTGCGCGCGATGCGCACTTTTGGTCTCGAGACCGTGGTCCCAGTCACATTTGATCCCCTTCTATTGCGCCATTCAGCCTGTTGACACGCTTCAGGGTCCGGGGAGCGCTGAGCCGCGTGCGCTCGGCCCGGCCGTCAGGTAGGGGAGGCTATGCAACCGGCGTTCCGCGCCATGCTCCACGCGAAGCACAACTGATTGTCACCTTTACACTTGACACCTGCTTCGCGGCCCGACATGAGGGTCCTGAGGCCAGGCATGGCGTGGGTGGGTGTTGCAGCGGTGCATCTTCGACCGTGGAGACTTTCCCGGCGGTGGCCACCACCGGCCCGTGCCGGTGCGCACGGATCCGTCAGGGCCGAGGACCTCGGCGGGACCCTCGGCCACAGCGGGCCGTCGAAGAGCTCGAGCGGCCCCTCAGCGTTGTCGGAACATCAACGAGGAGGCGAAGGCCCCTCGGACAGCGCCCGGTAGTACTCTTCGACAAGAGCCCGGTACTCCGGAGGCACGTCATCGGAGCCGGACAGGAAGAGTCTCTCCAGCTCGGCGCTCAAGCCTCGCCGCAGGGTGAACTCGAAGTCCTTGAGGCCTCGCAGTATCGCCTCCTGGAGACGCTGGGCTTCCTCGGGGTCATCGTATAGACGCTGGGTCTCCAACCTTCCCAGGTCGCGGATCACCGCTTCGAGGTCCCCCACATCCACGCCGTCGCGTCCCAACTCATCACGCAACCGAGCCGCGTCTTCCCGTCGCTGGCGGAATTCGTTTCGGAACTGGCGAACGTCATCCGGTGTCAGGCCCCCTCCGCCCGGAGCGAAGCCACCGCCACCCGCCTGGCCTTCCTGCCGGCCTTGACCCTGCTGCCCCTGACCCTCCTGGCCCTGGCCCTCCTCGCCCTGACCCTGCTGCCCCTGACCCTGCTGCCCCTGGCCCTCCTGGCCCTGGCTCTCCTGGCCCTGACCCTTCTGGCCCTGACTCTCCTCGCCCTGGCCCTCCTCGCCCGCTCCTTCCATTTGTTGGCGCATTCGCTCTTGCAGGGATTCGAGACCGCGAACGAGATCGCGCGCTTCCTCCAGCTGCCGGCCCAGGCGTCGGGGGTCGGACTCGCGAAAGGCATCCCGCGCCTCGGCGACCCGCTCGCGAAGCTCCTCCGTGTCCTGCGTGATCTGATCCTCGAAGTTGCGCGTGTAGTCGCCCGAGCGAGCGCCGATCACGCCCTTCGAATAGAGGATCTTGTCGCGCAGGCGGTTCTGGCGAATCGAGCTCGCGGCTTCCCCCAGCGCGCGAGATGCCTCACGTTGCTCGCTCCGTGATTCCCGCGCGAGCCGGTCCAGGTCCGCCTCGAAACGGTCCACCTCCGCCGCCAGCTCATCCTTCCTGTCCCGCAACTGGCGCACCGCCTCCGAATCGCCACCATCGGCCACTCGCGAAACGTCCTCCGCCATGTCGCGCTGCCGCTCCACGAGGCGCTCGGCTCGGCGCAGGGCCTCGTCCACGTCATTCTCCAGCGCCGCTGTCTGGCGGTTCTCGAGCAGCCGGCGCGCCTGCCGCAAGCGATCCAGGGCCGCCGAGCCCTGGCCTTGGGTGCCACCCTGTCGCGCGCTCGCGGCAGCTCGACGCATCTGGTTGGCCGCATCTTGAAGACGTCTGGCAGACTCACCCAGCTCCGGGCGTGACTCCTCGCGTGAGAGTCGCTCGAGCTGGCGAGCCAGCTCTTCGGTCTCCTCGACCAGCCGGTTCTGCCCCTGGCCACCGTCTGCCGCACCCGCCTGAGCTGCAGCCCGCTCGTTCATCTGCTGCTGCCGGCGGGCGAGCTCCTCCAGCTTCTGGAGGGCCTCATCCACCTGCTGGTCGCGATCGCGTCGCTCACCCCGCTGCACGCTCTCGTACTGGTTCCGCAGGCGGTCCAGCTCGAGCTCGAACAAATCGGCGAGGTCCTCGGCATCGGGGCTCTCGCCTCCGCCGCCACCACCACCACCGCCCTGCTGGCCCATGGCCACCTGGACATCGCGGAATGCGGCCTCGGCCCGCTGCAGGTGTTGGAGCGCACGCTGCTCCGGCGAGAGAGCCTCGTCGGGCCTCCGCTCGCCAAGCCGCTCCTCGGCCTCGCGCATGGCGTCGGCAGCCTGTGGAAGCTCCTCGAAGACCTTCCGGAAGGTCGGATCGTCGGCCACGCCACGCGTCTGCATCTGGTCCACCAACTCCTCGACCTGCTCCCTGAGTCTCCCCTGGAGCAGGGTGAGCGTCGCCAGATTCTCAGACTTCTCCGCCTCGTCGAAGTCGTCCTCGTCCCGCTGCAATCGGAAAGTGGCGGCCACGATCTGTCGCTGCTGGCGAGAAAGCTGACCGTCCATCCCGCCTCCGCCACCACCGCCACCGCCGCCACCACCACCCTCGGCCTGCCGGAACGTGCGATCGAACGGACGAATCTCTACGAAGTAAATGTCCGAGGTCGCCGGCTGCCGCCCGCCTCGGCGGGACAAGTCGGTCGCCGTAGCGTAGTAGGAGACGAAGTCGCCAGGCTCCAGCTCGAGCTCCTCCAGGAAAAACGTGTGGCCACGCGACAGGTCCTTCGTGCCCCCTCGCCCCGACTCGTGCAGCGCGACCGTCTGTTCTTCCCCGCCGTTGACCGAGAAGCGCAGCTCCAGCCGGCCGATGCCGAAGTCGTCCTCGGCCTCCACTTCCACGTATACCTCTTCGATCGGGTTGGCCCGCACGTCGCGGCCCGGCTCGCTCACCGAGACCGCGGGCGGCTGATCGTCCAGCGGCTCGATCAGGTAATCGGGGGACGCCACCACGAACCCGCCGTTGGGGCCGGCGAGCTCCACCCGGTAGAAGGTCTCGCTCTCGACGGTCAACGTGCCGGAGAACGCCCCGTTACGGAGCTCGAGCGGAATCGGCTCCTCTCTCCCCTGGATCACGAGTTGACCGGCGTGCGTCGGGATTGTCGGGGTGATGCTCAGCAGCACCTGCGTGCCGCGCAGCACGGCGATGTCCCCCGCGTCCTCCTCCGTGCGCGGGGCCAGGCCCGTATATGCGGGGAACCGGTACTCCAGGTCGATACGATCCACAAACGGAAGATCCGCTACATCGATCGTGTAGACCGGAGAGCGAACACCCTCCGATTCGACCGTGTAGGCCGTCGGTTCGTTCAAGTCGAACAGGAGGATCTCGAACCCATCTCCCTCCTCGACCGGCAACATCCGGAACCGCTCCCACGTCTCGGACTCGCCGCGCTGGACCGCGATCTCGACCTCGTCCGTCTCGAACCCGCGCGTAAAGGCGACGATCTCCTGGTCGGACCCGCGTGGAACGAGGGCGTCACCGGGCTGCACATCGATCGCGTAGGGGTTGGCGGCATCCGCGGTCGTCCAGGGGCTGAGAAGGAGGGACCCGGCGGTCCCCTGGAAACCGGGACCGAAGAACGTCATCAGGAGAACGACCGTCGCGACCCCACCCAACCAGGCGGAGGAGTGCTTCAGCCCATCCCGGTCGATCCGCCGCCCCCGTTCGACCCGCCGCGCGCGCTCGACGGCTTCTTCGAGCAGGCGGCGACGCAGCCCCTGCGCGGGCGGGGTGTCCGGCCCGATCTCCTCTACCGCGCTCAGAACCGCGGCTTCGAGAGTCGGTTCATGCTCCTCCAGGTACAGGGCTACCTGTTGGTCGGTCACCCGGCGGAGGAGCGGTCGCATGATGAACAGGGAGACCAGAACGATCACCCCACCCCAGAGAACGACCCGAAAGGTCGTGACGGCCGGGTCGGCGAAGCGCAGTCGGTCGATCCCGAAGGTGGACAGAAGGAAGATCCCGAAGCCCACCGCGAGCGCGATCGCCGCACCCCGGAGCAGCAGACGCAGCCGCCACCGCCTGCGCACGTCTCGGATGACGGTGTGCAATTCTCCGCTCGGTTCTCTTCCGGTCCAACGCCTCATCATTCGCCTCCCAAGGCTCGAGCTCCCGGAGCTCGACCAGGTTCTCAGTGTCAGGCGGCGCGTGCTATCCCGCGCGACGGCCCACGCCTGCGTGCCCAGCGGTTCGCCAGGATGCTCTCGGTCACCAGCACCAGCACGGCGAGGAGCAGCAGCGGCCACCACAGCTCCCTCGTGCGCGTCTCATCAGCCGCCACGTCGATGGGGGGCGAGGTGGCTGCGGGTCTCGTACCCGGTCCTCCCGCCACGCTCTCGATCAGTCGTTCCGGGGCAAGCGAGGTAAGGTCGGACTCCTCCAGGATCGGATTCACCGCGACGGTGGCCGTGGGTACGTCGCTCCCGAGCGGTCTGAGCTCGTAGAAGCCGGCTTGTTCGAACTCCATCCAGACCGGCTCGCCCTCGGCGGTCATGGAGTGGCGCTCGCCATCGGGTGCGACCAGCACCCACTCGCGGGCACCCGGTGCCCCACCCGGCGCGAGCCCGCGCGCCGAGAGCAGCGCCCCGAGCTCGGAAACGCGACCCACCGGGACCCAACGCTCCGGCTGGTGGTACGCGGAGGCGCGTCGGACGAGCTGGTGCACGAACGGCAGGTACACCGGCTGCAGAGCCAGATCGTTCCAGAAACGGTCCAGGGTCGAGGTCCATAACAAGACCCGTCCCTCACCCTCGGTCCGCTCCGTCAGCGCGGGCTCCCCATCTTCGTAGCGTGCGAGCACCGCCGTACCCTCGGCTGGCTCGAAGCGTTGAAACCGGAAGAAGCGGGCGTCGGAGAAATCCCCGCTCCGCGGCGCGGAGAAGAGCTCGAACACCGCATGATCGTAGTCGAGCCACCCCAGCCGGCTCCCGCCGCGCCCGGATCGATCCTCGACGCCTCCCACCTGCCCACCCAGCAGCGTGCTGACCGCCTGTGGCCAGCGCCCCGGAGCGCCACGCGGCCCGAGCATCACGATCAATCCGCCACCAGCCCTCACCCAATCGACGAGCGCCCGACCACCCGCGCCCTCGGATACATCCGCGTCGTTGAGGACGACCACGGCAGCGTTCGACAGCCACCCTGGCTCCAGGGCGGCCGCTCGCCGCCGCGTGATGCGGACGATGGGGTCGTCGCCGATCGCCAGCGCTCGCTGGAGGAACAAACTCCGGTCGCTCCGCCCCGCGCTGCCCTCGAGGAGCAGCACCTCGATCCCTTCGTCGGGCGCCACGACGAAGCGGAGCGCATCGTCGGCGACAAGATCGTCGGCGACGATGCGAACCTCACCGCGCGTGCTGCGCTGGGGGAGCGCAACCCCGTCGAAAGAGACGCTCGCCACTCCACGCGGTGGAACCTCGGCCGGGCGCGAACCGATGGTCCTCCCGTCGAGCTCCAAACTGACCTCCAGACCGGTCGCCGGATCGCTCCCCATGTTCGCCACGCGCGCCACGACGCGCACACGCCCGCTCCGCTCCGGGTGGAACGCTACATCCGCAACGGCCAGGTTCGTCGCGTCCGGATCGGAAAGATCGACTGCCCGGAGCGCGACACCGTCGGGGAGCCGGGCTCGCCCGCCGTCCAGCCACCCGACGCGTTGGAAATCGGAGATCAGGATCACCTCCCGGTTCGGCCGGTCGGACTCGGCGAGGATGCGTCCCGCCAGCTGGAGGCCGGGGTCGAACCGCGTCCCGCGAGCTCCGGGGGCCGCGTCTCCGAGTGCGGTCCGCACGGCGAGCAGATCGTCGGTGAGCGCGGCGCGCTCCTGCGCCCGATCTGCGAAAGTGATCAGCGCCGCTCGGTCGCCGGGGGCCAGACCGCCGAGCACGTCCTCCGCCTCGGCCAGGGCCCGATCCCACAACCGTCCGTAGTTGAGGCTGTGAGACGTGTCCAGGAGAAGGACGACGTCGCGAGCACTCTCTCCGGTCGCCGCGGGAGGTGAACCAGCGAGGAACGGACGCGCGAACGCGGACGCGATGAGGATCAGCGCGAGACAGCGCAGGGCAAACAGGAGCGGGTGGCGAATCCGGCGCCGATTCGATGTCCGGAACGGAACCTGACGAAGGAACATGAGCGACGGGAACGCCGTCACCTTGCTCTGTTGCCGCTGCGTCAGATGGATCACGATCGGTATCGCGAGCAGCCCGAGCCCGGCCAGAAACACGGGAGCGAGAAAGGACATCAGGATCGCCCCTTCAGTCGCTTCTCGCGGAGCGAAAGGTAGCGGAAGAGGGCTCCGTCGAGCGGTTCCGACGTGTCGAAGAGCTCGTAGTCGATCCCGTTCTGCGCCATGAGCCGCGCCAGCTCACTGGTATGGGCGCCCACTTGCTCCCGGTATTCCTCTCCCATTTCCTCCGGCGTGATCGGAACACGCTCCCCGGTCTCCAGATCCTCGAAAGAGCGCGGTGTGTCGAATGGAAACTGCAGCTCGGCGTGGTCGAGCACGTGAAACACGATCACGTCGTGCCCCTTGCTCCGGAGCGCCGCGACCGCCTCGAGCACCGTCTTTGGCGGAGCGTAGAAATCGGACACGACCACCACGATTCCGCTGCGACGCAGGCTCTCGCCGACTTTTCGCAGCGGTTGGATGAGCTCGCCGGCCCGTTGGGGACGGGCGCGGTCGATGGCGGCCAGGACCAACCGCCGGTTTCGAACCGATGGGGCCACGTGGTCGACCAGATCGGCGTCGAAGATCGCCGCTCCCACACGATCACGTTGTCCGGCCGAGAGGTAGGCGAGACAGGCCGTCAGGAAGCGCGCGTAGTCCAGCTTCGTCACCTCCCCCGACCCGTAGTCCATCGAGCGCGAGACGTCGAGAGCGAACATGACGCTCGCGTTCGTTTCTGCCGCGTACTCCTTCACGTAAAACCGGTCGGTCCGCGCGTACACGCGCCAATCGACCTTCCGGATATCGTCGCCCGGCATGTATGGCCGGTGCGCGGCGAAATCGAGCGATAGACCGAGGAAGGGAGAGGAGTGCATCCCGCTGATGAAGCCTTCCACCACGGTTTGCGCCACCAGCTCCAGATTGCCGATCCGGGACAGCACCGTCGGGTCGAGAAAACGACTCCCGGGGATCGCGCGGGAGGCGACGCGGACGCGCACGCGCTACATCCCCGACTTCGGAATGGGAACGGCCTCGAGCACCTGCTCGATCAACCGATCCGGGGTGACGCGCTCCGATTCCGCGTGGAAGTTCGTCAAGATCCGGTGCCGGAATACCGGCTGACTCAGGGCTCGGATGTCCTCGAATCCGACGTGCACGCGGCCGCGAAGCAGGGCGCGCGCCTTCCCCCCCAGCACCAGGTATTGCGCGGCCCGAACGCTCGCCCCGTAGGCGACGTACTCTTTGACGAAGTCGGGTGCGTCGTCGCGCCCCGGCCGGGTGATGCGAGCCAGGTGAACCGCGTGACGAGCGACCGCTTCGGACATCGGCACCTTCCGGACCAGGTCCTGGTAGGCGAGGATCTCATCCCCGGACAACACGGCGTTGGGCGGCTCCTTGGCCAGCGCGGTCGTCTTTTGCACGACCTCGAGCTCCTCGTCCTCGGGCGAGTAGTCGATGTTGGTCTGGAACATGAAGCGGTCCAGTTGCGCCTCGGGGAGAGGGTACGTCCCCTCGAGCTCGATCGGGTTCTGTGTCGCCAGCACGAAGAACGGCTTCGGCAGGTCGTATGTCCGCCCCTGGATCGTGACCTGCTTCTCCTGCATCGCCTCGAGCAGTGCCGACTGCGTCTTCGGCGGCGTGCGGTTGATCTCGTCGGCGAGCACGATGTTCGCGAACAGCGGCCCCTCCATGAAAACGAGATGACGCCGCCCTGTCTCGGCATCCTCCTGAATGATGTCGGTCCCCGTGATATCGGACGGCATCAGGTCGGGCGTGAATTGGATGCGCGAGAAGCTCAGGTGCAGGACCTGGGCGAGTGTCTGAATGAGAAGCGTCTTCGCGAGACCGGGGACGCCCACGATCAGGCTGTTGCCCCCCGCGAACAGGGACAGGAGAACCTGCTCGACGACCTCGTCCTGTCCCACGATCACCTTGGCGATCTCCCGGCGCACGGTGTCACCGGCTTCGCGCATGCGGTCGGCGAGCTCCGCGTCATCCGCGGTGGCCGTGGGCGCCTCCGCCGGTTCGGCGGTAGCGGGCCCCACGGCGCTCGACGCATTGGGGCTGTCTATCACTCCTCCCAACTCCGGGTTCGGGTCCATACGTGCTCCTCTCAGTGTGTCAGGGCGTAGACCACATAGTTAACGCCCAGCTTGTAGGCTTCGTTCGAAAGCTCGATCGGAACGTATCCGCGGTCCGACCACTCCCAGTAATCACCGATATCGTTGTCGCGGTTGATCATGATCATCATGCGATCCTCCGGGTCGTTGTTCTCGAAGATCGCATAGTAGCTGGCGATGACCCCGAAGTTCGGGTGGGGCATCTCGATCTGCTCGATGCGGAAGAAGGCATCGAAGACCGGGTGGGTCTGGTCCAATTGAATCACACGGTGCTCGGGGAGCAGTTGTTCCAGGGCCTGAATCGTGTTGTACCACTCCTGGGCCCCGGCGAAATCGTCCAGAATCAGGAAACCACCTTTCAGCAAGTACTCGCGGAGGTTGGCGGCCTCGACCTCGGACATGATCCAGAAACCGGGCTCCGAGAGGTATGCGACCGGATACCTGAACAGCTCCGGGTCATCCATCGCCAGCACGTTCCCACCGCCCAGGTACGGCCGCATGGAAGTGAGCTCGCTGAGGATCTTCCCGAAGTTGGTCTCGGCGGTCGGGTAGTCGTGCGCCCAGGGCGGGTTTCGGCGGAACCCTCGACCGCCCCCGAACGATCCGACCATCAATCTGACGAAGGTGAAATGACCGGAGTATTCCGTGTTGAACGCCTGCCAGGGCGCCGGATCGAACCCGAGATCCTGGCCGGGTCGTCGCTCCTGCCCGACGGCGGGCGCCGCGACCGACGCCACCCCGAACGCCAACAGCGCACCGAGTCGAGCGGTGCTCAGATTCGATGTGCGCGTTCGGGTCATGGGTTCCTCCGGTGTTCCTTTGCGTGACCCGCGTGCGTCGCGGGAGTTCCGGGCGACTCAACGACTTGCAGGCTGCGGATCTCCGTCTGACGGGCCTTCCTCCCTGATCCGGAGCAGCAGCTCCAACGCCGCTTCGTAACCGGGCGCGATCTCCAGGGCGCCCAACACGGCCCGTCGCGCTTCCGCCCGCTGCCCGGCGGCATGGTGTGCCCTGGCGAGCAGGAACAGCGCCTCGGCCCGGTCCACGGGGTCCAGCGCCAGGAGTGCTTTCCGCTCACGTACGGCGCCGGCGACATCCCCTGTCCGCTCGCTCAGATCCGCTAGCCGCTCGTGCAGCGCGAGATCGTACGGGTCGATCCACACGGCACTCTCGAGGACCGCGGCCGATGCGCGAGGGCTCCCGAGTGTCTCCTCGAGCTCTGCGAGCTGCATGTGAGCCTGGAAGTGGTTCTCGTTGAGCGCCGTATAGGCGCGAAGCTCGGCCGCCGCCGGCTCGGGTCGGCCAGCCTCCCGGTGGATCCGCGCGAGCATGAGCGCCGGCGCGTCCGGGCCCGCATACTCCGGAAACAGCGTCTTGGCTCGCTCCAGGTAGGGGATGGCCTCGGCCGCCCGACCCGTGCCGTACAGCTCGGCACCACGCCGAAGCTGGCCCGCGAAACTCTCGGGATCGGGCGCGCCCGCCTCGGGCCCGGCCGACCCCAACGCGCTCAGAGCGGTTGCGAAGCGGGTCTGGATGTATCGCTCGAGCCTCTCATCGAACGCCGTCAGATCCGCGTCGAACACTCGTTCGAAGACGGCTTCGGTGTCGAGCCCGTCCCGGTAGCCATCCAGCATGCGCCGGACCGCGTCAAACCCCTCCTCTGCCTCGATCATCTCGCACAGGAGCGAGGCGAGGTAGTAGGAGTGCTGCACTTGTCGCGGGTACCGAGGCCGAACGAACCCGTAGTTGAAGCGCTCGAGCGACGGCAGCTGGCCATCCCGGAACGCCGCCAGGAAATCGGGCGCCACATCGGAGCCCCAGCCGGGCCGGGCGTGCCGTTCGTCCAGCACGGCCAGGCCCTCCGACAGCCAGCGCGGCACATCGTGATCCGTATAGCCCAGCGTGAAGGCATGCGAGATCTCGTGCCACATCGTGGAGCCCCAGTTGAACTGCCCCTGACTGCGCGCAGCGGGGGAGTCCATCGCCAACACCGACCCGAAGCTCACCCCGAGGGCGCCGAGCCCGGCCAGCCCCACGGTGCGCACCGAGAAATCGGCGTGACGTGGATAGACCTCGATCCGAATCGGAGTCGGAGGCGTGTACTCGTATCTGGCCGACATGGCGTCGAAGGCCTCCTCGGCGAGACCGAGCGCGTAGGTCGACAGAAGGTCGGACTCGCCGCCGTCGATCAGGAATTGGAAACGCGGGCTACGGGTCTCTCGAAACCGATCGAATCCATCCAGGAGGTCGAGCGTGTTCTTGACCCACACGTTGTACGGGTCGCCCTCGAAGGCGGCGTCGAGCGTCCGGCGCCCCTCCTCGATCTCGCCCACCCGCAACAGGTTCAGACCCAGGAGGCTGTACGATTGCCAGGAGAGGGGGTCGCGCTCGATCCCCTGGCGAGCGAAGGACACGGCGTCCGCGTAGCGATGGTTCCGGTACGACACCTCGGCGAGGGCGTTGTAGAGGTCCGCGTTTCTCGGGTCGAGCGCAAACACGCGATCGCGGGCTCGCGCGAAGGCGTCGGGGTCGTCACGCAGGTGCGCGGCGGCCGCCATCGCCGTCCACCCATCCAACGACGCGGGGTTGGCCTCGATCGCCTTTTGCGCCTCCTCTTCCGCGCTCGCCACGTCCTCCAGATCCAGGAACAGGCGCGCCAAGAAGGCGTGCGCACCCGCGTCCGTCGAGTTCGTCTCGAGGACGCGTTGCGTGAGCTCGAGCGCCTCCGAAGAGCCGTCGAACTTGGCGCGCCGGGCCATCCCGAGCAGCGCGCCGGGGTGATTCGGGTTCGCCGCGATCACTTCGCCGAACAGCCCTCCGGCCTCGCGGCTGTCGTACTTCGCCAGGAACAGCTCTCCGAACCGGACCTTGATGTCGGGGTCACCGGGATCGGCGCGGAGCGCTTCCTCGTACGCGCGTACGGCATCGTGAAACAGCGCCGGATCCCGGATACCGAGGTAGACGAGGGCGGTGCCGACCGCCGCGAGCTCCTGCGCGCTCAACCCCGGGCTCGCGTTGTAGACGTCGATGAACCGATCGAAGATCCCCACGGCCTGCTCGTGCTCGCCACGGTGGTGCAGGAGCCGCCCCAGCTCGAGCTCCGCGAGCAGGGCGTCGGACGCCCCGACCTGGATCGCCCTTCGGAAGCTCTCCTCGGCGCCCGCGAGATCGCCCGTATCCCGTAGCAGGATCCCGAGCGTGTGGTCCAACTCCGCCGTACCCTCGTGCGCAGCCACCGATGAGCGGGTGGCCTCGATCGCGTCTTCGTAGCGGCCCACGGCGCCGAGCGCCCGGGCGAGCCCGCGAGATGCGGCGGGGAACGCGACACCGGCCCGCACCAACGAGCGGTACGCCGATATCGCCTCCTCGTATCGTCCGGCCCGGATGGCGGCCTCCGCGACGGCTATGTCCGAGGTCCCCTCGGTCTGGGCGCACCCGGGGAGCGGGGCGGCGAGCGCCAGCAGACCCATCAGGAACCGGCGTCTCATGGTCTCTCGTCCCGTTCGCGAATCGCCCGGTTGGTCGAGGCCAGCTCGAGGAGCAGCGCCTCGAGCTCGGTCTCGTAGGCACCCGGATCCATCTCGTCTTTCCTGGCGCGGAGATCGACGACCGCGTTCTCCAGCTCGCGTTTCCTCTCGAGAAGCGACGCGAGCTCGGGGTCATCGACCGCCTGCTCCGCTACGGCAGGCCGCTCGACGGCTAGAAAGAACCGGCTCGCGAGCCGTCCGTCACCCGCGTCGAGACCAGGCTCCATGCTTCCTTCCCCGTCTCCGTCGTCATCCAGCAGGGCGTGCTCGGTCTGCAACCGGTTGTCGCGCGAGTAGAATCGCTCCACCTCGAGACGCGCGTACGAGAACGCCTCCAGGAGAGACACCCGCTCGTCTTTGTCGGCGTCGGCCCCTTCACCGGAAAAGGCGTTCACGAAGAAGCTCCCGAAATGCGTGCGGTTTCGCTCCCGCGCCGAGCGTGTCGCCGTCACCACGATCCGGCGCTCGCGAGAGAGAACTGGGAGAAAGCCGCCACTCGCGCTCGAGGTGTTGACGATCGCGACCGTCTGAGTCGGGAACGCGTCGAGCCAGCTCGCGAGATCCGATGCCGTGAGATCCGGACCGGGGAGGTTGATCTTCGACTCGCCACCGGACTGGGTCCCATGTCCGATGAGCACGATCAGCACCTGATCCTGTGAGTCCACCCGCCCCGCCAACTCGCCGATTCGGCTGTGGACGTTCTCGCGTGTGGAGCGTGCGACGATCCGATCCGGCGCCGATGATTGATCCTCGGCGAGCCACGAGAGCTGCGCGTCAGACAAGCCCCACCGCTCGCGAGCGGCGTCGAGCAGGGTGGTCGCCTGATTGTAGAACAGGTCCTTGTAGGCGGGCTCGCCACCCAATCCGCTGACCACCAGCAAATGCGTCGATTGTCCGCGCGCTCCGCCGACTCCGAGCATCAGCGCTACGCTCGCCAGAACGACTGGCTGGCCAATCACCCACAGCAAGCACCGGCTCACGCGAGGCCTCGCCAACGCCGGTAGCCCCACTCGGACGACAGCAGCAGACCGAGCAGGATGAACAGGATCGGCATGTCCCACAGCGGCTGCTCCTCCTGCACCGTGTCACCGCTCTCCGTAAACCGTATGTCCTCGGGCAGAGCATCCACGTTGTCCGACGTGTAGAAGTGCCCGCCGGTCTCTGAGGCGATTCGCTCCAGGAGGGCGGTTCGACGCCCGGCGCCGAACGGCTCCCTCTCCGGTGCACCCGACCGGAAGTGCGCCATTCCCTGAAGGGGTGTCGTCCCCGGGTCACCGGCGACACCGGGCAGCGTGGCCACCGCCTCGACCTGGTACAGTCCATCCTCACCCGGCACGAAGCGGCCCTCGTATTCTCCATCCGCTTCGACGGTCCATTCGAGGGGCACCTCTTCGGGCACGCCACCCGGGCCGGTGACGCGCGCCACGACGCCGGCCCCGTTCACCCGCAAGAAGCGCTCGTCCTCCACCTCCGCGCGAATCGTGACCGCCTCTCCCGGTGGGGTCGATTCCTCCGGCAGGTCCAGCCGGACGCGCCCCGGCACGTCGTGCACGAGCCACCGTAAGAGCTGACGCCACAACATCTCATGCGTCTGATCTTCAAGTGGAATATCGGCGTGCATCTGCCACAACCACGAGTCCTGGATGGGCAGCGCGATCGCGGTCCCACGGCCGTACCGCTGGTGGGCGAGCAGGACCCGCTCCGACCCGCCCCCCACCGGCTCGCCCCTCAGCAGAGTCACCGCGCCGGGCTTCACGCCTTCAACGCGATTCACCGACGTCACGGGCGGAAGCGTCGCCCAACGATCGGCGGAGGTGGACTCGTCCCCGGTGATACGCATGGCCGGATGGCGCCGTCCGGCCGGCGTGACCTGGGCGCGCACCTCCACCAGCTCCCCGGGCTCGACGCCCGGATCCAGCACGACCGGGAGCGCATCCGCCAGAGGCGTTCCTGCGTACCCGCCTTCTGCGAGCGCGCGGTGTCCGCCCAGAACCAGCAGCCCGCCACCGCGCTGCCCCACGAAGTCGGCCATCATCTGAAGCTGATCGTGCGTGAAGAAACTGGCCTCGACATCCCCCAGCACGAGCCCACTGTATGCGAACAGCTCCTCTCGCGTCGTGGGGAATCCACCGGCCAGCTCTTCGCCATCATCGACCTGGAGCCGCAAGAACTTCTCATCCGCCGTGCGCAGCAGAACGACGACCTGGAGGTTGGCGTCATCCTTCACGGCCCGCCGAAGGAACTTGAGCTCGGGGCGTGGAGTGCCCTCGAAGTAGAGGATCTTGCGTCGGTTGTCCCAGACCTCCACCAGCGCGACCCGCGCGTTGTTCTCGGTTACGGCCTCTCCCTCGACCGGGCGGACCCGAAAGCGGAGCTGGCGGGGGCCTGACTCCTCCATGGCGAACTGGATCTGGATCGGGACTTCGCCGGCGGGGCCCAGTTCCACGTCCTCTGTCCCCAGGATCCTGCCACCGTCCTCCACATCGAGACGGACGCTCCGGCCGCTCAACCCGGCGTGAGAGAGGATCACATCCGCGACCAGGGTCGTGCCGAGCAGCACTCGACGCGGGGTCTCGACCCTTCGAACCTCCACATCCGGCGTGATTCGCTCGCGACCGACCGCAACGGTATAAACGGGCACAGAGGTGGCCTGCAGAGCCACCAGCGATTCTCCGAGAGGCTGCTCGGCGTTGTCCGCCCCGTCCGTCACGAGGACGATGCCCGAGAACGGGAGACCCGTCATCTCCTGTCGGACGCGCTCGAGCGCTCCGGGGAGGTTCGTGCGCTCGCCCGTGAATCTGAATCCGGTCGGGGCCCCGATACGCTCGGCATCGCCCGCGAACCGATAGAACCGTACGCGGAACTTCTCCTCGAGGGCCTGCCGGATCCGGCCTATCCCGTCCGGGCTCCCGGTCGACGACCGGATCAGTGAATCGCCGGCAGCTGCCGAATCAGGCGCTGCGGCGGATTCGGAGCCGGCCGACGCAGTTGATGTCCTGCCGCCGTCGGTTGCCGGCAGCTCTTCGCTCTCAGTGTCGCTCCCAAAGAGTTCGAGGACGCGGGCCCCGCGAGCCGCCCCGTCCTCGTCGGCCACCCGCATGCTGCGCGAGTCATCGAGCACCACGGCCACGTAGTTGTGCCGGGGGACGATGGTCGAGATCAGGAGCACCGGTCGGAACAGTGCGAACAGCAGTACGGCGAGGGCCGCGGTTCTGAGCGCGCTCAGGAGCCAGCGATCACGTCGACTCTCCGTACCTTCCGCTACGCGGTGGTGCAAAAGCAGCGGGACCGCGACGGCCAGGATGGCCAGCACGAGACCGAACGCCCACACGGGGAGTGCGAGCGAGATGTCGCCTCTCTCGAATACGAGCGGTCGGTATTTGAAGAAGAATTCGAACACGCGGTCGCTATGCTCTCCCTCCTCGATCGACGGCGCAAGTGGCCATCCGGCTCACCCGAGGTGCCGATTCCCGGCAGTCAAAGGAATAAACAAACGGTATCCGATCTCCGTTGCCCGGCGCCGTTCGGACGCATCCCGAGAGGCGGCAGTGATTTGACTCCTGACGCCGAGACCTTATTTTTTTCGCGTCGTCGCCCGTACCCGTCAGTCGCTCTCGTTACACCGGATACTCTCCTGCGTACGCCGGATCCCCGGGTGGATGGTCCCGAGGACCCGTTTCTTTATACGAGCGTTCCCGAGTGGTCGGCGGACGCGGGTCGATTCACTAGCGTCGAAGCTTGGTCTGTCGGTACACGGATGCGCGCTTGGGTTGCCATCAAACATCTGATACACAAAACGGTGCTCGCTGAATGAGCGCGTCTGGTCGGTTCGAGACCGACGTCTTCCTCAGCTTCGCCGACCTGGACGACGAGTCCGTGATGCCCGGCGAAGCGGGCTGGGTGACCGGGTTCCGCGCGGTCCTGGGCGCATTCGCGCAACAGATCCTCGGACGCCCACTTACACTCGCCGACGCGACTGATCCCGGGATCGGACCGATCGGTAGCGCGACCTTCGTCTCGATTCTCTCCCCGAGCTATCTGCAGGCGACCGAGCGCCACACCGATCTCACCACCTTCGCGAACACCGCCTCCATCGCCGCCGGGCCCAGCGGAGGAGGTGAGCGGCGCATCTTCAAGGTGACCAAGACGCCGGTGAAGCCGGACGAGACTCCCGAGCCGCTGCTACCATGCCTGGAGTACGCGTTCTTCGACCTGGATGAAACCACCGGGGGGGTGAGCGAGTTTCGCCCCGAGCTCGGCCCCGAGGCGAAGCAGCGCTTCCTCTCCAAGACGTACGAGCTGGCCCAGGACCTCTGTGCGCTGGTCACGCAGCTACAGGAGACCGGGGCGGTCGCGGCCGACGCACCTGTGGCACTCCCGGAAGCGCCGGTGACGACCGCAGAGGTCCCTGCCCCTGCGGACTCTGCGGCACCCGCCTCGGAGACACCGGCACCTGAGACACCCGCCGCCGCGCCCGTGGCCCCCGAGGCCCCCGGCGCCCCCGCCGTTCAAGAGGCGCCCGCGGCTCCTGCGCCCGTTCCCGCCTCGGCCAACGGGGACGGAGGCCATACAGTCTACCTGGCCCAGACGGCTTCCGATCAGAAGGAGGCGCGCGACCTCGTCCGCGGCGAGCTGCTGCAGCTGGGTCACACCGTGCTCCCCGATCACGATCTGCCCCTGGCGGCCGACGACCTGAAAAGCGTCGTGGAGGAGGCGCTCGAGCGGTGCGACCTCGCGGTCCACCTCATCGGGAGCACGTACGGCCTCGTGCCGGAAGGGGCGTCGCGCTCGATCGTGGACCTGCAATGCGAGCTAGCGGGCGCACGTGGCCTGCCTCGCCTCATCTGGATCTCGCTTGACAGCGAGCCGGCGGATGAGCGCCAGACAGTCTTTCTGGAGACCCTGCAGAGCCAGGCCGTGGCCCGGCGAACGACGGATCTGCTTCGTGCGCCACTCGAAGCGCTCAAGACGGCGATCCGCGACACGCTGACCAAGCTGGACAAGGCCGAGCGAGCGCCGACCGCAGCCGGCGATCAGATCAAGATCTACGTCATCTGCGACGAAGAGGACTTTCGAGCCACGAAACAGCTGGCGGACTATCTCGGCGAAACGGGGTTCCTGGTCTGGCGACCCACGTTCGGTGGGGAGCCCTCGGATATTCGCGAGCTCCACAAGCAACGCCTGCTCGACTGCGACGCGAACATCGTGTTTTACGGCAAGGCGAGCGACACCTGGTTCGAGATGAAGCTCATTGATTGGCAAAAGGCTGCCGGGTGGGGGCGCTCCGAACAGATGTTGGCCCAAGCGGTCCTGGTGAGCCCGCCCTTGACCGACCACAAGCGGAGCCTGCGCGTGTCCGATGGTCTTCTGATCGAGAGCGCGGATGCGGTCTCTCCCGACTCGCTCAAACCGTTCCTCGAGCAGATCCAGCAGACGAAGACCGCCGGATGACCGTCGAGCTGGATCTCGCGGGCACGGACTGGCAGTCGAAGAACCCCTTCCCCGGGCTGCGTCCGTTTCTCGCGGGCGAGACGCACCTGTTCTTCGGGCGCGACGAGCCCACGGACGAGCTCATCGGACAACTGGGTGAGTCGAGTTTTCTCGCCGTCGTGGGAGTCTCGGGCAGCGGCAAGTCTTCGCTCGTTAAATGCGGGGTGCTTCCGGCGCTCTACGGCGGGTTCCTCGCTGACGCGGGATCGAACTGGCGGGTGGCCATCTTCCGCCCCGGTAACGACCCGATCGGGAACCTCGCCGCCGCTCTCGCCGACGACGATGTGTTGGGGTCTGCAGCCGCATCCGGTGGGAACGCGGACATGGGCGCCGCGATCATGGAGACCGTCCTGCGTCGCGGCTCGCTCGGGCTCGCAGAGGCGGTGCGCCAGGCACGGCTGGGGCCCAGGGAGAACCTGCTCGTCGTCGCGGACCAGTTCGAGGAGCTGTTCCGGTTCAAGCAGAGCATGCTGGCCGAGCGACCGGATGATGAGGCGGCGGCGTTCGTAAAGCTCCTCGTAGAAGCCGCGCGGACCGAGCTTCCGGTCTACGTGATGATCACGATGCGATCGGACTTCCTGGGGGACTCCGCCCAGTTCCGCGATCTGCCGGAGGCAATCAACGAGGGGCTGTACTTGATCCCGCGCATGACCCGCGACCAGCTGCGTGAGGCCATCGAGGGACCGGTGGCGATGGCGGGCGCCCAGATCGCACCCCGGCTCGTGCAGCGGCTGCTGAACGACGTGGGCGACAACCCCGACCAGCTCCCGATCCTCCAACACGCGCTCAAGCGCACCTGGGATCACTGGGCCGGAAACCAGCCCGGCTCCGGACCAATCGATTTGCCGGATTACGCTTCAATCGGTGGGATGGCCGGCGCCCTGGACCTGCACGCCGACGAGGTCTTTGAGGAGTTGACACCTGACCGGCAGGCGGTCGCCCGGCGGCTCTTCCAGAGCCTCACCGAGAAAGGCGAGGACAACCGACCCATCCGGCGGCCGGCTACGGTGCGCGAGATCTGCGGCGTGGCCGAGGCAGAACAGGCCGACATCATCGCGATCATCGAGGCGTTCCGTCAGCCAGGCCGAACGTTCCTCATGCCGCCCGCCGGGGTCGAGCTGGAGGACGACACACTGATCGACATATCGCACGAGAGCCTGATCCGGAACTGGACCAAGCTCGGGGAGTGGGTGGAAGAGGAGAGCCAGTCCGCACGCGTTTACCGGCGTCTTTCGGATACGGCCGTCCTTGCGGCGATGGGGAAGGCAGCCCCGTACCGGGATCCCGATCTGCAGATCGCACTCGACTGGCGAGATCAAGCGAGACCGACCGAGTCGTGGGCCAATCGATACGATGATCGATTCGAGCAGGCGAGGGGCTTTCTCCGCCGAAGCGAGCGGATCGCCTTCTGGCGTCGTTGGGGCCTGCGGGGGGCGCTTGCGGGGGTTGTCGTTCTCAGTGTTGTGTGGGCCCTGGCTGCCCAGAGGGCGGCGAATCGTGCCGAGCGGGAACGGATGATGACATTCGCGGCGAGTCGGCTCGACCCGCTCGAAGGCGCTTTGATCCTCGCAGAGCTGCAGGGATCGGAAGATGTCGATGGGCAGGGGGTCGAGATTGCGCGAGACCTCGTGCGCAGACCGATTCCGGCCGTGGCTTGGAGCGACACAGCGCGGATGCCCGTACGCTCGGTCGCTTTCGACGGCAGTGGGACCCGCGTCCTAATCATGCAAAGCGATAGCGATGGGACTGACGGGGTGGCTCGGCTGTTGAGCGCCGACACGGGCGAAGAGCTGGAGATCCTCTCCTTCGAAGGAACTGTACGCGCCGCCACGTCCCTCAGCGGCTCCGGGTTGGCCCTCTTTTCCACCGACGGCTGGCTTCGGACCATCGACGGGTCGCGGAGAGACTCTGTTCCGATCCCTTCAGACTCGTCCGGCTCGGCCGATTTCCAGCGGTTCAGTGAGGATGGTTCGCGCTTCGCCGTGGGCGCGAGCGGTAGCGGTACGATACGACTATGGGTGACGGGGCGCGCTGCACATCCCATCGTGCTCGATCACCCGAATGTGAGAAACGGCGTGTTCAGCCCGGACGGGTCGCGGTTCGCCAGCTGGAGCTTGGACGTAGATGCTGCCACCGTAGCGGTTTGGAGCATCGATTGGGCTCAGGGAACCGCGCGAGAGCTGGCCCGGCTGGTCCACCCTCCCGCCACGTTCGCACAGACGGACCTGCGGGACTTCGCGTTCAACTCCTCGGGAACCCTTCTCGTGACCGCGGCCTGGGACGATACCGTTCGCGTGTGGGATGCGACCACAACCCGAGCGGGTCCGCTACGTGAGCTGCCTCACAGCGAATGGGTCAATAGCGTCGCGTTCGACCGGTCGGACGGGCCCGGCGAGCGGGTGGTCACGGCCTCCGAAGACGGGACCGCGCGTATCTGGGACGCGGTAACCGGGGAGGAGCTTCATGTCCTCTCCGGTCACGATGGGCCGGTGCGGTATGTCACGTTCAGCCCCGACGGCGCGCGCATCCTCACGACTTCCGACACCGACCGCACAGCGCGCATATGGGATGCGGAAACGGGGCGTTCTCTCCACGTCCTGGAGGGTCACGAGACCAGGCTGTTGGCCCGCTTCAGCCCCGATGGATCGCGGGTTATCACGGCTGACACTCGTGGCGAGGTGCGCATCTGGCGAGCAGATGGGACCCGTTGGTTCTTGGACCTGGATGAGCACGCGGGCCGACTGTGGGCGGCGGCGCTGAGCGCCGACGGATCGCGGGTCGCCACGGCCGCCGATGGTGCGGTGCGGATCTGGGATTCGCGCACCGGCCAGCCGATCGGTGAGCCGCTCGCGCACGACCAGCCCGTGCGTGCCCTCGCGTTCAGCCCTGACGGCTCGAGGCTCGCGACCGCTTCCGGGGATTCAGCGTTCGTGTGGACCCTGGAGAGCGATCGTGACACGGTGGTCTTCACCAGGCTCTTCACGGTCGGTCACCGCGGGCTGGTTCGAAGCGTCGCGTTCCGCGCAGATGGGGCGCGCCTGCTGACCGCATCTCATGATGAAACGGCGCGGCTGTGGGAAGGCGAGACCGGAGCACCCGTCGGTGAACCAATGCAGCACGAGGATCAGGTGTACACCGCCGCCTTCGGCCCCGACGGTCGCATCGCGACCGGTTCCGAGGAATGGGCGGGCGTGTGGAGTTCTGCGGGCGAGTTTCAGCGAGCGCTCGACCCAGAGGGAGAGGTGCTCGAGGAAGCGGTATATTCCGTGGCGTTCAGCCCTGACGGCCGGCGGCTGGTCACCGCGGTAAGCAGGGCAGCGCATGTCTGGGTTCTGGATGGCCAGGAGGACAGGCCTCGATATACCTTCGATGCGGGGTCTATCGTAGAGAGCGTCGCGTTCGGCTCTGATACCCTGGTCGTGACCGTGGAACGCGGCGTCAGGGATAACCCCGCCCGCGTCACCGCCTGGAACGCCCAGACGGGCGACATGCTCTATTCCCTCGGCAGCCATGCGGATGCCGTCCGGAGCGTGGCTCTGAGCGCCGACGGAGCTCTGCTGGTGACGGCCTCCCAGGATGGCACGGCCCGCGTGTGGCCGATGGACTGGGAAGGACTTCTCCTTGGCATTCGTGAGTACGCCACGCACGCGTGTCTCACGGTGGCGCAGCGGAAAGATCTGCTCGGAGAATCGAATCAAGCTGCGGAGGATGCAGTGAGGGCTTGTCGAGATCGACACCAGGCCGCGAACGTCGGGAGGCAACCATGAGACCGATCGACCTGAAGCGCAGGGCACCCGTGATGATCGTCACCGCGTTCGCGCTGACGGTCACGACCTACGCGCCGACCGGCGCGCTGCAGCAGGGAACGGGAGACATCCGCAAGATCAAGAAGATCGTCGATCCGCAGACCGAAGACGACTCGGTTGCGAAGGTGACCGATGCCGTGCGGATCATCCGACAGCTCGACCTCTTGGACTCGCTCCGCGCCCGCGAGAAGATGGAGCTGCTGTCGCGCGACGTCCTCCTCCTGCAAAGCATGTGGCGTACGCACCTCCGGCTGACGCTGGACGATGAGGGCACGCGCGGTAGGCTCACCCTGCTTCCCGAGCTCCTGACCCGGGATGGATTGGAAACCGTGCTGGGACCGCGCGCCGGGCCCGAAGGCGGTCTCTACTCCATCTTGCGCGGTGAGGGAGGCCGGACCGAGGTCCAAGTGCATCGAGGAGCGCTCATCATCAAGGACTGGGAAGCGAACAAGAACGAGACGATCTGCGTGCGAGCGGCCGGCGCGTGCGCCAGCAACACCGGAACGACGTACGCGATCCGTCAGGACACGACCACGGGCGTCGCGAGCATCTTCGTGGAGTCGGGCCAGGTGGAGATCACTCAGGACGGTGCGGCGCCGTTCACCGCCGTAGAGAGCACCGCCTATCGCTGGAGCGACAGTACGGAGATCGTCCCGATACCGCTTGGGTTGGAGGCCATAGCGAGATTGCAGGACGCCATCCAGTACAACGGCGACGACCTCTGGGATGACTTCCGAGAAGAGACTTTGCTGGTGATTCCGGTTACGGCCGTCATCATATGCTTGCTTACCGATATCTGGTTCTGTGGCGGCGGGGATGCGACGGGGACGGTGACTGTCAGCCCCTGATCGGGGCGATTGGAGGAAATATAATGTTGAGGCACCACATGACGGGAATCGTTGCCTTTCTCGCAACATGTACGACCCTGGCCTGTGGCGATGGCCCACTTTCCGAGGATTCGTCCAGCTCGACGCACAGCCAGGTGCGCTTCGCGCTCGGTAACGCCGCCACGCAGCTGCCCATCTGCACGGAGGCCGACTTAGCAAGGCTTTTGGTCACACCCGAAGGCGAGATCACGGGGGGATCGAGCAAGGAAGTCGGCGGCGGGCCGCAATGTCCGGTGACCTTCACCGTCACGGTCAAGAAGGGCAAACCCGTCACCTTCGGCGCGGAGGTGACCGGGGCCGGGCGCCTGCTTCTGATCGGAAGCGAGGAGCTTCCGAACCCGCAGGACGGGTTCAACGTCAATATCGACCTGAGTGAGGTCGAAGCCCTGGAGGTGACGACCGAGACGGCGGGCATCGACCCGGTGAGCGGCCCCCAGACCCTCCAGTACGAATACACCATCGATGATGAGCCAACCCCGCGCATCGACATCGGGGCGACGGACGTGGACACGGTGTACGCCCTGGCGGCCGGTGAGCGCATGGTTGAACTGTTCCCGGCTCCTTGCAGTCTGAGCCCGCTAGACACTCTGCCCAATCCGCGCCCGGTTGGCGTCCCCGTACCGGAAGCCGAGATCGGCAAGACCAGGTTCTTGCTCGACTGCAGCGGCGACGCGGGCGTAAGGGTGACCCCGGCCGGATCATGTGGCGTGGGGTCTTTCGACCTTTCGATCGACGGCGGGCCCGCAATTCCGATCCCGGCCAACCGTGACACCACGATCGGTCCCCTCGATGCGGGGACGCACACGTTTGAGCTCGTGAATCTGCCTACGGCCGTCCAAACCGTGAACCCGAGCAATCCGGTGTTGATCACCGTGCCAGCGGGTGGGACGGTCGACCTGGACTTCTTTGTGATCTGCACCACTGTGAGGCCCCTCGAGGAGCTAACCGTGAACATCCTCGAGATCTTTGGAAGGGTCATTGGGGATAGAATGGATGTGACCCTCGACCCTGGGCCCGGCTCCCAGACGAAGTCGGTCACCAGCTCGGACTCCACCGCGACCGTCGTCTTCACAAACGTCCCGGTGGGCACCTACACGGTCCAGCTCGCCCTGATCGGCGGAGAGTGTGAAATCGAACTCCCCCGGAACAACCCGCGGCGCGTGTCGGCGCCGGGTTCGACCACCTTCCTCATCGAGTGTACG
>JBDHHV010000023.1:0-35261 GCA_039589195.1 Gemmatimonadota bacterium
GCCCTCGAGACCGGCGAGTGGGATGCCGTGCTCGACAACTCCGCCTCGGTCCCTCGCTGGGTACGGCAGTCGGCGGGACTCCTGTCGGAGCGCGCGGGACACTACCTGTTCGTATCCTCGATCTCGGCGTACGGCGATCCCTCCACGGTCGGCCTGGATGAGGACTCTCCAGTCGCCACCATAGAGGATGAGACGATCGAGGAGATCACGGGCGAGTCGTACGGGCCGCTCAAGGCCTTGAGCGAGCAGGAAGCCATGAAGGCCTTCCCGGGCCGCGCCACCGTCGTCCGGCCGGGTCTGATCGTCGGACCGGGCGACCCCACCGATCGCTGGACGTATTGGCCCGTCCGCGTGGACAGGGGTGGCGAGGTGATGGCGCCGGGCACGCCGGACGACCCCGTGCAGGTGATCGATGCCCGCGACCTCAGCGAGTTCATGATTCGCCTGGTGGAACAGGGACACGCGGGCACCTACAATGCGACCGGACCCGCGACCCGCATGGGCATGGGGCCGATGCTGACCGAGACTCGCGAGGCGCTGGGCGCCGACGCCACCTTCACGTGGGTCGACGCCGAGTTCCTGCAGGAGCACGAGGTGCAGCCCTGGCTCCATATGCCGGCCTGGGTCCCGCCCGAAGGCGAGGGTGGAGGGCTGCTGCAGGTGAGCATCGCCCGAGCGCTGGAGAAAGGCCTCACGTTCCGGCCCCTGGGCGAGACGGCGACCGACACCGTCGCCTGGTGGAACACGTTGGACGAAGAGCGGCAGGGCCGCTCGCGCTTCGGCCTGCCCGCCGAGCGCGAGGTCGAGGTGCTCGCCGCCTGGCACGCCCGAGACGCGGGATAACCCGGATCACTCCCCCGGCACCCGGTCGGCTCCGAGCGAGCCGGCCGGGGCCCCGACCCATCCCGGAACCGTCCCGTTGCAACCCTGCCCGCCCCGGACCCGTCGTATAGCGGAGTCAGGGAACGGGTCCCCTTCCCTGCGTGCCTTCACGGAGCGTCTCCCACATGAACCGAGTTGTGCTCACGTCGTTGCTCGCACTTTCCCTGCTGACCCTGCCCGCGGCGCTCTACGGCCGCCGCCGGGGCGACCCGTTTCCGATCCCGCAGCCCGAAGGTCCCAGCTACAAGTGGGCCGGGGGCGGCCTGGTCTCCACGCCGTCCGACCTGGTGAGGAAGGCCGACGCCTACATGAGCGGCTTCCTCGCACCCGAAGTGGTCGCCGAGATGTTCGAGAGCCAGCGGACCGCCGCCGGGGAGGAGACGGGTGTCGGGATAACCTGGCGGATCGGAGAGGATCGGCTCGGGCGAACGGTGATCCATCACTCGGGCTCGATGGGTGGTGCCCGGACCACGCTTGTCATGGTTCCTGCTGAGCGGCTGGCGATTGCCGTGATGACCAACGTCGTGTGGACTTCCAACATCCAGCGCACGGGTGAGTTGTTGCTCGAGGCGTTCGCGGTCGCCTCCGAAGGTGCCGGTGGACCGACCACGTCCGCGGGAGCGCCCGGTCCGGCGGCACTGGGCACGTCCGGCGAGCGTACCTACCGGGGGACGTGGCGGGTCGGCGAAGACCACACCGAGGTGGCCGGCACCATCGAGCTGTCAGCTGGCATCGGATACATCCGCATGCCGCCTCCGTTTACCGAATGGAGGGGCACCATGGCCGTGGAACGCATGCCGATCCGTCACCTGACCGGCGGGACATATCTGCTGACGACGCCGTACGGTCTTGTGGATCTCCACATGGAGACCGAAGGCGGGCGGATTCTCGGCGAAGCGAGCGTGTCTTCCACGCGCACCTGGACGTTTGAATCGGCTGTGGGTGGTCCCTAACGGCTGGTGGGTTCCCCTTATGATGGCTCCCAGGGCGCGCGCGTGTCAGAGCACCGACCAGAGCGCCCGGTTGACGGAGACGAAAACCTCCCACTCGCCGCCATCCAGACCACGTGACAGGTCGATCCGCAGGAGGTCGTATAACAGCCCCAGCCCTACCCCCGCGGATGCCTTCGTACCCGCGGTCTGTGCGACCCCGAATCGATCGGCCGCGGCCTGACCGACGGAGGTGAGATCCGTCCAGCCGAGCGACCCTAGCGCGCGTATCCGAACCCACGGCGCGACGAGCGCCCGTGAGATGTCCGCGTCCAGCCACGCGACGCGGTCTCCACCCCAGGATCGGAACGGGTGACCGGGCACCGTGCCGCGCCCGCCGAGCAGGAACAGTCGTTGCGCCGGGAGCTCGCCACCCGCCGCCCCGAGCCCGAGCCGTGCGGTCCAGTGCCAGTCGCCCCCCGCCTCGGCCCGCTCTCCCCGCAGCATGAGGAGCGCCTGCGTGAACCCGAAGTCACCGATCGCTCCCGGGGAGGCCTCGCCATCGAGCTCCAGCCGCCACGAGGTTTGGAGAACCCGGCCGAGGTCGCGCTCGAAGGACGCCTCCAACGCGACCAGCGTGCCTTCGTCGATGGGACGCACGGGGCGAAGCGCGGTCTGGCCGATCAACACGGTCTGCATGATCAGGTCCGCCGAGCGGTGATTCGCAGCGGCGATCCCGATGCTCGCCCGCCCCCCGAGAGCCGGCCCCGACACCCCGAGGCTGCCGCCGTCCTCGAAGTACGGGTCCGTGTAGTCCTCCCCATCGAACGCGAGCGCCAGGGTCCGGGTCAATCCGGACGCAGCCTGGAAATGCCCCACGTCTTCGAGCGCGTGGTAGTAGCCCTCAACGCTCACTCGCCAGCTCCCACTCCCGCGGTGCGCTCCGAGGCGGATCTGGGGCTGGTCCAGGCCGAACGCGTACCCGCCCCAGAACGACAACTCGCTCCGCTCGTCGAGCCGGTAGGCGCCGCCGCCCCCGATCAGGACTCCCTCGGCACGGCGTGCGCGCAGACCCGCGGAGGCGTTCGGGAGGTGCAGCTGCAGGCGCTCTCCGCCAAGCAACGCCTGAGGCCGTACGAGCTCCCTCGCCCTCGAGCGGGTCCGGGCGAGCTCGTTGTCGGACAGATCGCTCTCCGCGAGCGGCCCGGCGTACAGCGGAGTCTCCCACTCCCAATAGTCGGCCAGCACGGTTGCCGGGAGCGATGCGATGCGGTCCCCCGACGCGATCCGGTACTGAGGCGTGTCATTGATGTCGTAGTCCAGCACCCGGATCCGGGTGCGAATCAGGCTCCCGACAGGGAAGCTGAACCAGGACAGCTGTCTCCGGATCTCGAGGTCCTGTTCGTACGGGAGCCAGTAGCGCCCCTCCCAGAACGCAGACTTGAGGTCCAACGTGATGTACTCGAGGTCCGGGTCGCGGTACGAGGCCCTCGTGAACGTCGCGCGCAGACGAGCGATGGCCCCGGACTCGCGATCGACGTACATGGTGCCCACGACGCCCGGGAGTGAGGGATCGAGCGGTCGGACATCGACCCTCTCCACGTGGGCTACACGGTCCCGGACCCGAATCTCGAACGAATCGACGAGTCGATACTCGTAGTAGCGCAAGGCTCCGGGGGCCGCGGGGTGGAGGACGTTCCAGACCTCGTCGCCCTCCCCGAGCCGGATGCGGTCACCGAAGTTATCGAGTACCAGGCTCAAGTGATCGATGTGATACTGGATTCGAGTCGGGAGCCGGACTTCGTGTCGTCGCCCCACGATGGTCTGGAGTGCCCGATCCGGAGCTTCCCACAGGATCTGGAGCGCCACCTGGTCGGCCCGCACCAGCTCTCGATTCTTTTCGAACTCACCCAGGAAGTAGATGTGCCCCTGGGCGCGCGCCTGAAAGCTGCGCAGCGAGCTGTCGGCGTAGGCGTGCTCTCGCGCCTGGACCGCCTGCCGCGCGATACGGACTGCGTCCGGGCTGTTCCACGCTGAATCGACTGCTTGGGGGGCCTCGGCGGCCTCGACCGCTTCCGTTTCGGCCCCTGCGGCCGACGGGTCTCTCGCCGGGGCTCCACCCTGGGCCGTGGCGGGCGCGGCGACACCGAGCAACAGCACCGCCAGGCAACCGACGGTCACCGCCAGGTTACCGCCGGGCGCCGCCAGGTAACTACCAGGCGCCACGGTCCGGACCACAGAGATCGGCCCGGCATCCCCTGCGCTCATGCGAGCGCCTCCGTTACACGTCGTACTCACGTAGCGAGAGTACCGCGCGCTGGGAGCGGCGTTCCGGTGATGTGACCGAGTTTATGGGGCGGGAGGCCTCGTACGCGGCCCATTCGGAGCCTGACCGGGCTGGGGCGAGCCGAGGAACGTGCCGGCCGGCCCCGGCCTCAGTCGAGCGTGGTCAGGCCTCGAACAGGTCTTCCTGTGATCCGCCGTCCTCGCGGCGCTCCGTTACCTGCCGCAGCCGGCGAAGCCAGTACTCGACGTCGAACGATTCCTCGTTCTTGAGCATCCGGCGAAGCACCGGCGAGAGCTCACGCAGAGCCTCCACCATGTCCTCCGCGATGGAGCCGACTTCCGCGGCCCGTGCCTCGTCGGGCATCGAGGCCATGTCGTGCAGGATCGAGCTCTCGGCTCGAGATGCGATGATCGGGTCGCCGCCCGTTGCGACGTACACCTCGGTTCGCCGCCCCGGGCCCCGGTCATCCTCGATCGGAATCAACCCGACGATCTGATCGGAGCGCCAGTACTTGGCGTACCCGAGGTGCACCATCCGACCCGGCTTGATCTCCACGCGGTCCTCCGTGGCTAGGTGTCGGCGGCGCGGACCACAAAGGCCGGTCATGCCGGGTCCGGCGAGCGGTCACGTCGCTGGTGCATTCTCTCCGGCGCCGACCGGCCGTGTCAAGCACACTCCGGTGTTGATTGCTGCTTGAAGACGCGCCGTTCATCTTGGCGGGGCCATGACACGCACACGCACGATTCGAGATCCGGTGTGGCAGAACATCCCGCTCGATACGGATGCAGCCGCCATCCTGGACACCCCCCAGTTCCAGCGGCTGCGTCGGGTCAAGCAGCTCGGGTTCGCGCACCTCGCGTATCCGGGCGCCGTGCACTCCCGCTTTCTCCACGCCCTCGGCGTCTACCATCTCACGACGCGCGCGATCGAGACGCTCCGCCGGACCGGCGACCTCGCGAAGCTGACCGAGCGGGAGCGCGGGATGATCCCGATCGTTCGCCTCGCCGCGCTGCTCCACGACGTGGGCCACTACGCGTTCTCGCACGCGATGGAGGAACTGGGACCGGACTCCATCCCGGGTCACCACGAAGAGGTCGCGGCCCGTTTCCTCGACGCCGGCCCGATCCGCGACGCGCTCGCCGTGCATGGCGAAGCCGCGACTTCGCACATCTCGGAGCTCATCCGGGGGGATTCGGCTCACCCGCTTCAGGGACTGGTGGCGGGCTCTCTGGATCTGGACAAGATCGACTACCTGAGGCGCGACAGCTTCTTTTGCGGTGTGCCGTACGGAGCCGTCGATGTGGAGCGGCTGATCGACTCGCTCACACTCGCGCGTGAATCGGACACGGCGCCTCTCGAGGTAGGGGTTACCGAGAAGGGGCTCTCGGCGCTCGAGTCTCTGTTGTTCTCCAAGTACCAGATGTTTCGGAACGTGTACTGGCACCACGCCGTTCGCGCCGCCACGTCCGTATTCCGCCGGCTGATCGAGGCCGCGCTCGAGGTGGGTCTGCTCGCGGCCGAGGAGCTCGCCGGGCCGACGGACGAGGAGTTGCTCAACCTCATCGCACACCGCGTCGAGCTGTCGGTGGATCCGCGGGCGCCCGGGGTCCTGCTGGAGCGGATCACGCTCCTGCTCGACTCCCTCACCCACCGGCGGCTTCCGAAGCGTGCCGTGGAGCTGTTCGGCGACTCGCTGCCGGCCGGCGTGTCGCCGTGGGTGGCCGAGCGACCGAAGCTGGTCGCGAAGCTGGAAGCTCGCCTGGCAGAGGAGTGGGATCTCGCCCCGGGCTTCGTGATCCTCGATTATCCGGGCTATCCCGAGATGCTTCAGTTGAGGCTTCTGCTCGTGAGGCGGGACGGGGGTGTTCAACGGCTCACGTCGAGGGGGGAGAAGGGATTGATCGATCTCCCGCGCTTGAGTCGCTCGCTCCACCACGCGGCACGCGTGTTCCGAGTGTTCACGCTGTCGCGCGTCGAGCCAAAGGACCCGCGTCCGCTGTTGAGCTTGATCGAAGCGTCCGCGGAGGATGTCGAGGCGCGTCTGGGGGAGAGCCGGCCGCTGTATTCCTGAGCGAGCCGGGCCGGGTGGGGCGGACCGCGGGTCTCGAGTCGCGGTCTCAGGCCGCGGGCGCCTCTTCCACGTCTACCACGATCGCCGTGGTGTTGTCGGTCCCGCCTGCGTCGTTCGCAGCACCGACCAGGGCCGTCACCACCGCGTCGGGCGCGCGGCGCTCTTGCAGGAGCGCCGCGATCCGGGTTTCCGAGAGCATGGTGGTCAGCCCGTCGGAGGTGACCAGGAAGCGGTCTCCCGGGCGCAGCTCGCCCTCGTACATGTCGACCGGCACGCTGGCCTGCGTGCCCAGCGCACGTGTGAGCAGGCTCGAGCGCGGGTGGATGCGGGCCTGCTCGTCCGTGAGCCTCCCCTGGTTCACGAGCTCCTGCACGTAGGTGTGATCGACCGTCAGCCGGCGCACCTCGTCCTGTCTGACCAGATACGCCCGGCTGTCTCCGACATGTCCGATCACGTACCAGCCGGCGGAGGAGAGGAAGAGGATCGTGGCGGTGGTCCCCATCCCGGTGCGCTCGGGGTGCGCGCGCCCTTCGCTCAGGATAAGCCGGTTCGCCTCCACGATGGCGTCCGTGATGCACTCGCGGGCCTTATCGCGGCTGGGGTCGCCCTGCAAACACGCGATCCCGTTGGCAGCACACTCGACCGCGAGCGCGCTCGCGACCTCCCCGGCCGCGTGGCCCCCCATTCCGTCCGCGACGATGAACAGCCCCGTTCCGCCGTCGGCACAGAACGCGTCCTCGTTCGAGTCCCGAACGCGACCGACGTCCGACCCGGCGGCACACCGCCACGCGAACCGGTGACCGGTCGGATCGGCTCGCGGGTGGTTCTCGTCGGGCATGGTCGTATTCATTCGAGCAGGGGTCTCTGAACCTGGAGTCATGTTCCTCACATTCTCTCGGCCTTCGCTGGAACGGACAAGTGTGCTGGCCGGTTCGTTACGCAGCGGGAACCGCGGAGCAGTCGGCGACGGCCAAGTCACGACCCGTTAGATTGCGGTCCCGTGGGGGGACTGGGACGACACCAAAAGGAGTCACACTCATGCCTGGTTCCGCGCTTCCGATGGCGGGTCGCTCCCGACCGGCGACCGATGCGTCCACGCGAGCGGAGCCAATCGATCCGACCGCGCCGCCCGCCGGCGCGTGTGCGCCGGACGACCCGGTCACGCCGATGGTCCGCCTGCATCACCTGGACACGCTCTGGTTTCAGGTCGCAGGCACAGTCTGCAACCTGCGGTGCACACACTGCTTCATCAGCTGCGCTCCCGAAAACCACAGCTTCTGGTTCCTGAGTCTGGACGAGGTGCTGGGCTGGCTCGAGGAGTCGAAGCGCTGGGGAGTCAAGGAATACTACGTGACGGGTGGCGAGCCGTTCATGCACGCCGATCTCCCCCGCATGCTCGAGGCGATGCTGGAGCTCGGGCCCGCCACGGTGCTCACGAACGGAACCCTTCTCCCCGAGCGCGCGCTTCATCCCATCGCGCGGGCCGCCGAGCGCTCTCCCTACTCGCTCGAGATTCGCGTCAGCATCGATGGCCCGACACCCGAGCTGAATGACCCCGTCCGCGGCGAAGGGACCTTCGACCGGGCGATGGAGGGTGTGGGACGGCTTCTGGCTCACGGGTTCCTTCCCATCATCACGGCGACGCAGGTGTGGGACTCCGACCGCGACGAAGACGTGCGGCAGGCGTTCGTGCATCGCCTGAACGCGCTCGGCTACTCGAACCCGCGGCTCAAGATCCTGCCATCTCTCCGCATCGGGCGCGAGATCGCCCGCGGCCGGGGGTATTCCGAGCAGGAGCGGATCACCGACGAGATGATGTGCGGGTTCGATACCGGTCAGCTCCTGTGCTCCAGCAGTAGGATCGTGACGAGCCGCGGTGTGCACGTCTGCCCGATCCTCATCGAAGCGCCGGAGTCGCGACTCGGAGACTCGATCGAAGAAGCGACGCGACCCTTCGAGTTGAGCCAGCAGGCCTGCTACACCTGCTGGCTGCACGGCGCGATCTGCAGCAACTACGGGGGCGTCGGTCAGGATGTCACCTGAGCGTCCTGCGGCTGGCGCCGCGGCCGGCACCGGCACCGCGGCCGGCACCGGCGCCACGGCCGGCACCGGCGCAGAGAAGCCGGCCACCGTTCGGCTCGCCTTCTTCGGCGGCCTGTACAGCAACTACCTGGCGTTGGAGACCGCGCTGGAGGACGCACGTGACCGGGGCGCGCAGGGGCTGTACTGTCTCGGAGACCTGGGCGCGTTCGGCCCGCACCCCGACCGCGTCTTCCCGCTACTCGTTGACGCGGGGGTGGTGGTGATCCGGGGCAACTACGATGACTCGATCGCCCGTGGGCTGGATGATTGCCAGTGCGGCTACACCGATCCACGCGACAACCACTTCGCCCGACTCTCTTACCGGTACGCCCTCCAGAACACGGACGAGCGGTGGCGGGAATGGATGGGTCGCCTCCCCGAGCGAGAGCGGTTGGATGTCAACGGGTGGCGTCTTCTCCTGTGCCACGGCAGCCCGCGCCGCATGAACGAGTTCCTGTGGGAGTCCACGACCTCGACCCAGTTCCTGGATTACCTCGCGACCGCGCACGAGAGCGATGTGATCCTGGGCACACACACGGGGCTGCATTGGGAGCGCGGCCTCGCCGGGGGTGGGCGCTTCGTGAACGTGGGAGTCCTCGGCCGCCCGGCCAACGACGGACGGACCGAGGTATGGTACACGATGCTGACGCTGAACGAGCGCGGCTCGGGCGCTCCGGGCGCTCCGGGCGCGGAGCCCGCGGTCGAGTTCATCCCGGTCACCTACGATCATGAGCGGCTTGCCGCCGAGATGCGGCACGAGAACCTTCCCGAAGAGTTCGTGGATACGATCCTGACGGGGTGGTGGACGACCTGTTTGGAAGTGCTGCCGGCGAAGGAGAGAAGACGCGGGAAGTTCTGATCGCGGCGTCCCGGGGCACGATCCGAACCACGAGGTCTCTCGGGGTATCGCGTTTGACGGGCTTCGGGGCCCAAAATAGCTTGGCGACCTCGTATGGACGGGGGTGAATGCCCGGTCCTTTCACGCGCGCGGAGCAGGTCCTCCTTAATACCTGGCGATGCCTCAAAACGGACGACCGACCCATACCGTCACCCCCGACGGGGTCGCGGGCGCACTCGACCTCTACCTCGAGGAGCTGAGTCGCTACCCGTTGCTGAACGCGGAGCAGGAGGACCGCGTCGCGAGGCTGGCGCAGGCGGGAGACCGTGACGCGCTGGAGCTCCTCATCCGCTCGAACCTCCGCTTCGTCATCTCGGTCGCCAAGAAGTACCAGAACCGCGGCATGTCCTTCCTCGATCTCATCCAGGAGGGGAACGTGGGTCTGGTCACGGCGGCGCGGAAGTTCGATCCGGATCAGGGCGTGAAGTTCATCAGCTACGCCGTCTGGTGGATCCGTCAGGCGATCCTGGCGTCGCTGGCCAAGAACAGTCGCTCGGTCCGCTTGCCGTTGAATCGTGCCACCGAGCTCGCGCGCATCGTCCGCGTCCGGGAACAGCTGCGGCAGGAGCTGGGCCGCGATCCCTCCGCTGAAGAGATCGGAGAGTTGGCGGAGCTCGAGCCGGCTACCGTCGACATGCTCCAGGCTCTGAACGTGGCGGAAGTGCGGCTCGACGCACCCGTGGGAGCGTCCGAGGACAACCACCTGGCGGACCGCTTCCTGGTCGACGAGACCAGCCTGGAGGAGTCCGTCGAGGCCATCCTGCTCAAGGAGCACGTCGCGTTGGCGCTTCGGGACCTGCGACCGCGCGATGCGCGTGTCGTCCGGCTGTACTACGGGTTACAGGGCGAGCAGGAGCACACTCTGGAAGAGATCGGCAAACTCCTCGGGGTGACTCGGGAGCGTGTGCGACAACTGCGGGACAGAGCGCTGCGAGACCTGCGCGCCGGCGAGTCCGGCCAGCTCCTCGCGAGCTTCGCGGCCTGATCTCCGACGGCCTGCTCTCCGGGCACGACGGGTCGGCTCGGACTAAGGGCTCTCCAGCAATTCGAGCGCGCTACACTCCGCGGGCTCGACCCACCCGACCTCTTGAGACCCGGGCCCACTCGCCTCGGGCAAGAGACTCGTGGCGAGCCCGACTCCGGTGCCACCGTACCGCCGCAGCACATCCAACCGACCCGCCGGGAGGCGGATCCAATCCAGATACTCGAACACTTCCTTGTCGGTCGCCGAGTTGTAGCGCCGCACCTCCTGCCACAGCGGCCGGTACCCCGTCGCCGCGTCGAACTGTGCCAGGAAGAACAGGGAGATGGCGTCTCCAGCCGGGGGGCCGGCAGCGAGCGAATCGCTGACCAGATAGGTCGCCGCCATCCCCGGTATGGTGTCGTCGCGCAGCTGCACGGGTGTGAGGGCCACACGCTGGGCGAGGAACGCGCGCGGATCGTTGATCAGGCGCTCCGCGAGGACGGGTCCCGCCACCGACATGCGGCGGGTGGGCTGGATGGCGCTGACGATCGCCGGCGTGCCGCCCCCCGCCACGGCCGGAAGCGCGAACGCGTAACGGGGCACCGTCTGGCCGGGCATCAGCAACGCGCGCCCCCGGGCCACGCTCGGGCAGCCCGCCGCGCTCGCGACCGGCGACGCTCCGAGGATGAGGGTACCGATACGCTCCCCGCTCGCATGCAGTTGAAGCTCGGCTCCGGCCGCGAGGAAGGTGGAGTCGAACCGGGCCCGGTAGCCCTCGTCGACCGAGTCGGGGAACACGACCGATGTGAGATCGGCGCCGATCGCCTCTCCGTGCAGCCCCGCGACGGGCACCAGGCGGGCCGACCCATCCGGATTCAGCCGGGCGAGAAACAGGAGCGGCCCATCGGGGATCGGGGCCAACCGTACGTCGGCCTCCTCGGCGATCGCCGTGGTGTCCGTAGGCGGCGCCGGGTCCTCGAACGCGATGCTACCCCCACCCCATTCGATCTCGCACGCCGTCGTCGCGAGGAGAACCACGCCGGCCAGAGTACGGCCCGCGCGGGCTCGTGTGTGCTTCATGTCGCGCAATACCGTCACCGCATCCACCTTGCCTCGAGTAAAGCGCAAGCTAGGATTCGCCTTTTCCACCAGCAACAACGTGAGGTCGAACTGGCATCGATAGCCCTTTTCCATCACCCCGGCTGCGCGCGACACGACACAGGCTGGGGTCACCCGGAGCATCAGGGTCGTCTGCGGGCGGTGGTGCAGGCCCTGTATCGGGCGCTCCCGACCCTCGTGACGGATATCGGACAATTCGAGGCCGAGCTCGCAGATGCCAAACTGCTCGAGCTCGCGCACACGGCGGATCATATCGCGCGTGTCCACGCCGCGTGCACCCAGGCGCGGGAGACGGATGAGATCCTGTCGGTGAATGCCGATACGGTCGTCTCGTCCGCGTCCTGGGAGGCAGCCGTCGGGGCGGTGGGGTGCTCGATCGCGGCCGTCGAAGCGGTGATGGCCGGCGAGGCGCGGTCGGCGTTCTGTCCCGTACGGCCGCCGGGGCACCACGCGACCCCGGATCGGGCGATGGGATTCTGCCTGTTCAACAACGTCGCGATCGCGGCCCGCCGTGCGATCCGGTTCGACGCCGTGGAGCGGGTGCTGATCGTCGACTGGGATGTGCACCACGGGAACGGAACACAGGACATCTTCTACGACGATCCGGCGGTCTTCTACCTCTCCATGCACCAGAGTCCCCTCTTCCCCGGCACCGGCTCGTCGGAAGAGACGGGCACGGGCCCCGGGGAGGGGACGACGCTCAATATCCCTATGCCACCCGGACTCGCGCCCGAGGAGTACGTCGAGGCGCTGCTCGGTGGGCTGGACGAGGCTCTCGAGCGTTTCGCCCCGCAGCTGGTCCTCGTGTCGGCGGGGTTCGACGCCGGCGTGGACGACCCGATCGGCGGGTTCACGCTCCGGGAGCAGGACTTCGCCACGCTCACGCGCGAGCTCGTCGCGCGCACCTCGGCGACCGCGCACGGGCGCGTGGTATCGCTTCTGGAGGGTGGTTACAATCCCGAGGAATTGGGCCGCAACACCGTGGCCCACCTGACCGCGCTACGGGATGTGCTGCGGGATACGCCGCCCCCGGGCGATGATCCCATACAGGAGGAGACCCAATGGGCGCCAGGCTGAGCGAGGCCTTCATCGAGCGAGTCCGCGCAGAGCTGCGGGCGAACGAGCTGGACGCATGGCTCCTGTACGACTTTCACGCACGGAATCAAATGGCCGCGGACATGCTCGGCATGCCGGAGGGTCAGAAGCGTCGTTACTTCGTGCTTCTGACGCCGGATGCGGTCCCGAAGGCGCTCGTCCACCGCATCGAGCTTTCGGGGTGGGACGGTTGGCCGCACGAGATCGAGAGCTACGTGGGGTGGGAGGAGATGGAAGCGACGCTCGGCCGCATGCTCGACGGTCGCGCGGTGGTGGCCATGGAGGTATCTCCCGGTGACGGAGTCCCATCCGTGGACAACGTCCCGGCCGGGGTGGTGGAGCTGATCGAGTCGCTCGGCGTGCGTGTGGTGAGCTCGGTCGATCTGATCTCGCGAACCGCCGCTCAATGGGGCGAGACGGGCCTCGATCTCCAGCGACGCGCTGCGGAGATCCTGGCCCGGACCGCCCGTGGCGCGTTCGACCTCGCCGCACGTGCGGCCGCCGACGGGGAGGGTGCAGGCACTGCGGCAGACGCCGGCGCGTGGCTCCCGGCCAACGAATACGAGCTCGCCAAATGGGTACGCGCCACGCTCGCGGATCAGGGGCTGACGGAGGTGGATACGATCGTCGCCGTGGGCGGGAACACGGCCCTGCCACATTACGAACCGCCCCCCCACGGTTCGGCTCCGATCCGCGCCGGCGAGATCTTTCTCGTGGATCTGTGGGCGCGCGCCGAGGGCGAGCCGACCGCCGTGTTCGCCGACCAGACCTGGATGGGATACCTGGGCTCGACGGTCCCGGAGGAGATCCAGGCCGCCTGGGAAGCCCTGGTGTCCGCCCGCGACGGGGCCGTGCAGCTCATCCGGGACGCGCACCCGGAGGACCTCCCGACCGGCGCCGCCGTGGACCGCCACGTACGCTCCATCCTGACCGAGCGAGGCTTTGCCGACGGGATCATGCACCGCACGGGGCACGGGATCGATCGCGAGATCCACGGAGTCGGCCCGAACCTGGACAGCATCGAGACGCGAGATGAGCGTCGACTGGTTCCCGGGATCGGTTTTTCGGTCGAGCCCGGCGTGTACTACGAGGGTCGGTTCGGGCTGCGGACCGAGATCAACGTCTACATGGGAGATGAGGGGCCCGAGGTCTCTCCCAACGTGATCCAGCACGAGATGTGGCTCGCGGAGTGATGAGGGTCTCCTGGGAGAAGGTGGAGGTCCACACCAAACACCCGTTTCGCATCAGTCGAGGTGTCCGGACCGAAGACACGGTAGTGTGGTTGCGGATGGAGCTGGACGGGATCGAGGGGTGGGGTGAGGCGGATCCTTCCCCCTACTACGGAGAATCCGCCGACACCGTAGATGAGGCGCTCGAGAGGCTTCGGCCGCGCCTGGAGGCGGTGGAAGATCCCTTCGACCTCGAGGCCATCGAGCGTGATCTGCGTGCCCTCCTCCCCGGGAACGGCTCCGCGCACGCGGCGGTCTCGGCGGCGCTGTACGACTGGATCGGCAAGCGTCTCGGCCAACCGTTGTGGCGACTCTGGGGGCTGGACCCGGCCACCGCGCCGCCGAGCTCGTTCACGATCGGGATCGACGAGCCCGAGGTGATGGCCGGTAAAGTCCGCGAGGCCGCCGAGTACGCGATCCTGAAGATCAAGGTCGGGACCGGCGATGACGAGCCGATGTTGCGCGCCGTGCGCGATGCCGCCCCGGAGGTGGTCCTGCGGGTGGATGCGAACGCCGCCTGGACACCGCGCGAGGCGCTGGAGGGAATCGCCATGCTGCGCGACTTCGGTGTCGAGTTCGTGGAGCAGCCGGTGTCGCCGGATGATCGGGACGGGCTCGCCTCGGTACACGCACGCTCGGCGCTGCCGATCATCGCAGACGAATCCTGCCTGGTCGCGTCCGACATCCCGAGTCTCGCGGATCGGGTCGACGGGATCAACATCAAGCTCGCCAAGTGCGGAGGAGCGCGCGAAGCGCTCCGAATGATCCACACGGCCCGAGCCTGCGGGCTGAAGGTGATGCTCGGGTGCATGCTGGAGACCACGTTGGGAATCGCGACCTCCGCGCACCTCGCCCCGCTGGTGGACTACGCCGACCTGGACGGCGCCGCGCTCCTGAAGGACGATCCGTTCAGTGGCCCGCACCTCGAGAGTGGGCGCATCGTGCTCGGAGAGGAGCCCGGGCTGGGAGTCACGGAGCGCGCGTGATCGCCCGACCGAGGGCGAGGTGCGGGTGATCCCCCGGGTGAAGGTGTGCTGTATCGCCAGCGTGGCCGAAGCCCTGCTGGCGATCCGACACGGCGCCTCGGCGTTGGGTCTGGTGTCGGCGATGCCCAGCGGTCCGGGCGTCATCGACGATGAGGCCATCCGCGAGATCGCGCGCGCCGTTCCCCCGGGAGTCGCCACGTTCCTGCTCACGTCGCGGACCGACCCCGACGCGATAGCGGCCCAACAGCGTGAGGCGGGCGTCAACACGCTGCAGCTCGTGGATCGCATGGCGCCGGAGGCCCTCGCCGCGCTGCGGGGGCTCCTACCCGGTATCGGCCTCGTGCAAGTCGTCCACGTCCTGGGGGAGGAGTCCCTCGACGAGGCTCGGGGCTACGCGCCTCTGGTGGACGCGATCCTGCTCGATTCGGGGAATCCGGGTCTGAGCGTGAAGGAGCTGGGAGGAACCGGCCGCACCCACGACTGGGAGGTGAGCCGCGCTATCGTGGAGACCGTCCCCGTACCCGTCTATCTGGCGGGAGGGTTGAGCCCGGACAACGTGGGCAAGGCGATCCGGGCTGTGCTCCCCTTCGGGTTGGATTTGTGCAGCGGACTGCGGTCGGAGGGCTCGCTGGACGAGGCCAAGCTCGAACGCTTCATGACCGAGGTGCGCACAGCGGTCTGATGGCTCGCCGCCGCCGTTCGCCACGCCCGGCGCGCGCGAGCATCACGTGCGAGCCATCACGTGCCGGGCGGTCGAGTATTCTGCACGCGGGCGCCGTACAGGCACGACTGCTGGTAGATGGGCGACTCCGCCGCTCCACACATGTCCCACCGCTCCTCGGGCGTGCCGCCGAGGATCCCGATCTCCTCCCCGAGCGCCTCGTAGCAACGGGGCTTCGAATCCTCATCAACCTTCCGACAGAATTCGAACCCGGTCTTCGTATCCGACGTCAGGTCGACGAAGTGCTTGACCAGCCCGATGTAGCACCAATCACGGTATTCCGGGTTCGCCTTGCGACACTCGCGGATCGAGTCGTCGGGGTCCTGAAGGGTGTAGGAGCTGATGTCGCGTCCGAGGCTCTGGAAGCACGTCCGACGCCACTCCTCGGGCGCGTCATCGCAGCTGTCCGCCGCGTCGCCGATGTCCCCGCCGTTCATCCACAACATGGCGGACGTCTGCATCATGTAGCATTCCTGCTGATAACGGCGCTCCATGACCGAGCAGGGGTAGTGCGGATCGTCGTCCCTCAACGGCTCCCAGGGCTCCCACGCCTCTTCGCCTTCCGCGGCTGCCCCCCCGGCCACGGCGTCACCGGCTCCGGGCTCCGCGTGCGCGTGCATCTCTCCCTCCGCAGCCTCCCCGCCGACCGCCGCCGCAAGCTCGGACGCCGGGTGATGGGGGTTGGTGGCGTTCATGATGTTCTCCATGAACGCTCCCCCGTAACACGACCGCTGGTCCCACCTCGCGTCGAGCAGATCGCACCCTGCCAGCGCGCGAGGAAGGTGGTGTCCGTAGAACATCGTGAGTCCGTGTCCCATCCCGTGCAGGCACTGGAAGAGGACCCACTGATCCGCGCCGGACACCTTGAATACCCGACAGAGCTCGCGAACCACGTCGTCGGTGACCTCACCGGCCGCCATGAAGTGCGCCTGCAACACGCCGTGGTAGCACCCGGACTGGAATAGCGTCGTGCATTCCGAGAACACGGTCGAGATATCGACATCGGGCGAGTAGGAGGTGATCCCGATCCCGTGCACGTAGACGTGACCGTCGCGCTGGACATCGACATCGACGGCCGCCACCGCTTCGAGGGTGGATAGTGCCTCGCGCACCCCCGCGTCCGCGAGCCGTGCGAGGAAATGGCCCTGGTAGCACTCGGTCTTCGCTTCGTAACCGAGCCCCGAGCATTCCTCGACCGCTGCCGCCACCTCCAGCGGTGCGTCGGCGGGGAGATTCGCCACCTCTCCCGCGCACCCGGAAAGAAGGAACGCAAACACTCCCGCCGCGGTCGCCAGCGACCGGTGACCGTCATCTACGGGATCTCTCGCGTGCCCCATCACGAACACCTCTTCCAGGGGAAAAGAAAACGGGCGGCCCTTGGGCCGCCCGTCGGGTGAACCTCGGCGTGCCAGGTCGCCTCAGATCTTCTCGATGTCGTAGAAGATGCGCCAGTTGCTCATCATCTCCGGATCATCCGAATCCTGGTCCTCGGCGATGTCCTCGCCGGGGCCGTAGGTGCCGAGCCACGTCTCCACCGGACCCCGAAACTCCCGCCGGTAGGCATCGAGCATGTCGTTGGCGCTCATGGTGTCGAGCTCCTCGCCATACAGCTCGATGACGAGGTGATCGTCCACTTCGCCCTCGAACAGCACACGGTTGACTCGCTCCCGGTTCCAGGCCGGGTGATCGGAGATCGCCCAGTGGCCCTCCTCCGGGAAGCGGGTCTCGTGCTGGATCCCGCCCCGGTTCTCGCTCGAGACGACAGACCGGAAGCGAAACTCGCCCTTCTCCTTGTAGAAGGGCTCCAGGTTGTCCAGGATCTGGAGCCACCGGAGGGTGATCCGGATCCGCGCGCCGCCTGTCTCACTCATGACTGCTCCTTCTTGCCAAAAAAAAGCACTGTTGGGGCGTGAAAATGCGACCCGAACGGGCTCGTAACAAGGTGCCGGTTACAGCAAGGCCTCTGGATCGCGGTCGATCTCGATACGGATCTGGCGATCGGTACGCCCCCGGCGCTCGGCGAGAAAGCGCAACACCGCGCCAAGCGATCCCGGAGCGTCCGACTTGAGCAGGAAGTGCCAGCGCCATCGCTCGCGAAGCCGGTCGATGGGGCACGGGGCCGGGCCGATGACGTCGATTCCCTCGATCGCCCGTGCCTCGATCAGGCGCCTCGTCCAATCGGCGAGCTCCGTAGCCGCGTCCGCGACCTGCTCCTCGCGCCGACCCGAGATCACCAGGTTGGCGAGCCGGCGGTGCGGAGGATAGCCGGGCTCCCGGCGATCCTCCAGTTCCTGCTCCGCGAAGCCGACATAGTCGTGCGCGGCGGCCGCACGGAGGGCGAAGTGCTGCGGTCGAGCGGTCTGCACGAGCACTTCGCCGGGATCCGAGCCGCGCCCCGCCCGCCCCGCCACCTGCTCCAGTAGCTGGAACGTGCGCTCGCTGGCGCGGAAGTCGGGGAGGTTGAGGCCCGTATCCGCGTTCACGACCCCGACCAACGTGACGCCGGGGAAATCCAGCCCCTTGGCGATCATCTGGGTGCCGAGGAGAATATCGACCTCCCTCCGCCTGAACCGCTCGAGGATCTCGAAGTGAGCCCACTTCGTGCCGGTCGTGTCGAGATCCATGCGCTCGAGCCGCGCGTTCGGAAACAACTCCCCGAGCCGTCGCTCGACTTGCTCGGTCCCGAGCCCGGTGAAGATGGGGTCGGAAACGCCGCACGCATCGCAGCGATCGGGGGGAGCCATCTCGAAGCCGCAGTGGTGACACACGAGCCGGCCTCGCCGCCGATGATAGGTGAGCGAGACGCTGCAACTCTTGCAGCTCCAAACCTTACCGCACTCCAGGCATTGAACGAACGTCGCGTACCCACGTCGGTTCTGGAGCAGGATTACCTGCTCCTCCCGCTCCAGCCGCGCACGGATCGCCGAATGCAGACGAGACGAGAAGATGCAAGGACCCGAGCGGCCGTCCGCTTCACCGGCGTCTGGCTGGCCGCCGTCTGGTCCGGCGCCGTCTGGTCCGGCGCGGTCTGGCCCGACGCCGTCCGGTCCGGCACCGTCACCCTCGCCAGCGTCGGCCTCCGCTCGAAGGTCTACGAGCTCTACGCGCGGTAGGTCCTGCTGGGTCACCCGCTCGGGAAGCTCGAGGAGCGTGTACCGGCCGCGCTGAGCGTTGTACCAACTTTCGACCGCCGGCGTCGCCGATCCCAGCACGCACGGACAACGACTCAGGCGGGCCCGCATCACCGCGACCGAGCGCGCGTGGTAGCGCGGCGTGTCGGATTGCTTGTAGCTACCCTCGTGCTCCTCGTCGAGGATGATCACCCCGAGGTCGCGGACGGGCGCGAAGATCGCCGACCGCGCCCCGATGGCGATCCGCTTCTCACCCGCTCTCAGGGCACGCCAGGCATCGTAGCGCTCCCCCGCCGAGAGCCCCGAGTGGAGCACGGCCACCTCATCGCCGAAGCGGCCCCGGAACCGCTCGACGGTCTGTGGAGTGAGCGAGATCTCCGGCACCAACACGATCGCCGAACGTCCGCGCTCCTTCACGAGTGCCTCGAGCACCTCGAGGTACACGAGTGTCTTCCCGGAGCCCGTCACCCCGTGAAGGAGCGCGACTCGCGGCTCGGGTGCGGCAGCCTCGTCGAGCAACGCGCCGATCGCGGTCGCCTGAGCTCGAGTAGGCTCCAACCGCCCGGTCGCGATGGGCTCGAAGTCCGCGAACGGATCCCGGTTCACCACCTCCTCGCCGACCTCGGCGACCCCCTTCGACACGAGCCCTTTCAGCACAGCGGGGCTGAACCCCAGCTGCCCCGACATGTGAGCCGTCGCGCTCTCCCCGCCCAGCGTCTCCAGCGTCTCGAACGCCTCTCGTTGGCGCGGGGACCGGCCGAACAGCTCATCCCGCTCAGCAAGGGTGGGAAGCTCGCGTGTGAGACGGATCACGCGACGCGTACGCACGGCCGGGCCCTCACGCCCATTCGCCCGTCCACCCATGAGACCCGGGGGAAGCGCTGCGCGGATCACAAAACCGAGCGGGGCTACGTAATAATCAGCTACCCAACGACATAGCCGTAGCAGCTCGTCGTCGAGGACGGGCGACTGGTCCAGGACCTGGAGGACGTCACGCAACTTCCGTCCTGGATCCGCCCGCAATCGATCCACGACGCCGATCATCCGTCGCTGACCGAGGGGCACCCGAACCCGATCACCCGGGAGCAGACGTCCCCGTAGCTCTTCCGGGACGCGGTACGCGAGCGTCCCCATGAAGGGCCGCGCGATCGCGACTTCACACGCATCGTGCATCAAACGGTGCATGGCGCGCCGAGAATCCCTAGATTTTGCTTGCACCCGCGGCGCGCGTCACATATATCTGGCGCGACTCGACCGAGGGGAGGGGGTCGACCCATGGGCTGTCTGGCTTTGAACGCGTCGTTCGAGCCGCTGACGATCATCCCGATCCGGCGTGCCATCCGACTCGTCATCGACGAGAAGGCCGAGGCGTTGGAGGTCGACCCGGCGCGCCTGGTTCGCTCGGAGCGGCTCGAGTACCCGACACCCGTCGTCATCCGCCTAAGCAAGTATATTCACGTGCCGCGGCGCTTCCGTCGACAGGTAACGAACACGTTCCTGTTCGCGCGCGACTCCTATCAGTGCCAGTACTGCGGACGCCACAAGCGCGAGCTGGGCTACCGCGAGTCGCTGACGCGTGACCACCTGATCCCGATTTCTCGCGGCGGCGACAACAGCTGGGCGAACGTGGTCACGGCGTGCAGCAAGTGCAACCTGAAGAAGGGGAATCGGCTTCCCCTCGAGTGGGGCCTTCAGCCGCTCAATCACCCCCGCGAGCCCAACCACGTGGAGCTGATCTGGGCCGTGCGCCGAGTGACGCCCATCCAGGCGACGTACATCGGCATGTTCTACGGCGAGGAGATCCTCCGCGCCCTGTCCGCCTAGGCGATCCCCGGCTGACCAGCCATGCCGTTTACCGGAATCGGTACTTGGGAGATGCTCCTGATCGCGATGATCGTCCTCATCGTGTTCGGGCCGCGGCGCTTGCCGGAAATCTCGCGCTCCATGGGGAAGGCGCTGCGCGAGTTCAAGCGGGGGATGAACGAGATTCAGCGCGAGCTCGAGGTGGCCGAGCGCGAGACGAAGTGGTCTGAGAAATCGCCCGGCACCTCGCCCGGCTCGGGCTTCAAGCCTCCGGGGTCCGTATCGGATTCTGAAACCGGATCAGGCTCGGGGCCCGGGTCGGCATCCGAGCCCGGATCGGGCTCGAAGCCCGGATCCGTATCCGAGCCCGTATCCGCGTCGACGCCGGCATCCGAGCCCCCGGCCGAACACACGATCGCTCCGCCGTTCCCCGCCGTGGGCGCGGCCGCGGCAGGCACCGCTGGTGCCGCCGCCGCTGAAGCGGCGCTGGAGAGTGAAGTGGCGCCTGAGGGCGAATCGGCGCCCGAGGGTCAACCGGCGCCCGAGGGTCAACCGGCGCCCGAGGGTCAACCGGCGCCCGAGAGTGAATCGACATCCGTGACAGACTCGTCCGGACGCGGGGGATCCTGGCCCAGGGAGGAGCCCCCCGCGCCCGATATCCTTACCGCGTGGGATGAGGCTTCCGCGGGTTCCCCGTCGCCGACCGAGCAGCCTGACCCCGCTGAGGAAGAGCCTGCGCGCGAGGATCCTGACGTCGAGCCGGGGTCTGAGACCCAGTCAGACCTGTTCGACGCGTAGGGGCGGAACCGCGGGACACCCGTCAGAAACCCACCGGCGATCCGACCCATGCCCGACAGCCCCGCCGCGATCTGATTCATGTCCGACGCGCCCATCCACGCAGTCACCGGGGCTTTCGGATACTCGGGGAAATACATCGCGCAGAGGCTGTTGGCCTCCGGACATCGCGTCATCACCCTCACGAATTCCACCCGGCGCACCAATCCGTTCGGGGGGGAGATAAAAGCATTCCCATTCGACTTCGGCTCACCGGCGCGGCTGATCCAACACCTGGAGGGAGTCGAGGTTCTGTACAACACCTACTGGGTACGCTTCAACCACAGACGCTTCCGGCACTCCAACGCCGTCCGCAACTCGCTCACCCTGTTCGAGGCGGCCGCGCAGGCGGGTGTGCGCCGTGTCGTCCACGTCTCGATCACCAACCCGTCACTCGATTCCCCGCTCGAGTACTTCAGGGGGAAGGCAGCCCTCGAGGCGGCACTGCGCGCGTCGGGCCTCTCGTATGCGATCCTCCGCCCAACGGTACTCTTCGGGAAAGAGGACATCCTCATCAACAACATCGCCTGGGCGCTACGCCGCTTCCCGGTGTTCGGCGTTTTCGGTGATGGACAGTATCGGCTGCAACCGATCTACGTGGACGACCTGGCCCAACTGGCCGTGGAATGGGGCGAACGAGCCGAGGATGCCGTGATCGACGCCGTTGGCCCCGAGACCTTCATGTTCCGGCGCCTCGTGGAGACGATTGGCCGGGTCATCGGGGTCGAACGCCGAATCGTGGGGATTCCCCCGCGCATCGGAGCTGTTCTGGGCACCGCAATGGGCTTGGTGTTGCGCGATGTGCTCATCACCGCCGATGAGATCGCCGGGCTGATGGCCGAAATGCTATACGTGGAATCACCTCCGAGAGGCACGACCAAGCTTACCGACTGGGCATATGAGCACGCCGACTCGCTCGGGCGCGTGTACACGAGCGAGCTGGCCCGCCGGCGTGACCGGCAGGGGGCCTACGCCTCCAACTGAGTGGGGTCGGGGGGAAGCAGAAGACGACTCCCGCGTCCCGCCCACGTTATGTCTCTTTCCGAAACCTCGCCGTATACAGCGTACACATGTATACGCTGTATACATGCCCTTTCGCGGAAACGGCATGTGCCCACTCAATCTCGGCCGGAGGGAGCCGGAGACGGAGCCGGAGGTAGATGGGGGGGTTGTGCCGCGTGGCCCAGTCACCCGCCAGCGTGAAGCGCCGCGAGCTCACGGTAGCGGCGGTTGTCCCCCCTGAGCGCCTCCAGCCACTCAGTTGCAGGAGCCGCCTCGGCACCGGCATCGGGGTAACCCGGCTCGACGATGCGCACCTGGGGGCCACCGGAGCCAACACCAGGAGCCTGCGTGGCGCCCGTCATGACGATGTCGAGACGCTCGCCTTCACGACACGGGCTGCAGAGGTTCGCCTGGGCTCGGGTGAGAGTCTGACCGTTCACGCTGAAAGTCGGGCCATCGGCCGGCGAAACGAGACGCAGAGTGAACCCCGACAGCGCCTCTGGGATCCGCCACGTCCCCGAGTAGCGCCCACCACCCTCATCGCTCCAGCCCGTAAGCGTGGTCGCAGCGTGGAGCGCGAGGAGAACACGCTCCGGCGCCACGGCTCGACGAAGCTCTCGCTCCTGACGAACCCAGCGAAGACGGATCTCCGCACCGTTTCTCGAGAGCGCCAGCTCACGGAGTCTCTTGAACGGAAGCGAGCTCTCCTGCGAGGCCGGAACCGCGGGGACGAGATCACGAGCGACCTGGTGAACCCGCGGTCCACCCAGGCGGAGCTCGAAGGCCGCCGTGTCCGGTGCAGGAGCGGTCGGTTCCGGTGGGGGGAAGAGGCGGCTGCGGACCCGGGCTCGGAGCTCGTCGTCCGACAGCTGCCCACCGGTCCCGGGCAGCCCGCCCGGACGACCACCCTGCCTGCGACCCGGGAGCTGGGGCCTCGCCTCCGGGTCGCGGCGCTCCGCACCCTCGCCCTCGACCGGATCCTCTTGGCCTGGATCCGGGTTCTCGCCACCAGGACGACGAGTTGCCTCGAAACGCGACTCGAAATCGCCGATCCGACCTCCGCCCACGCCTCCAAAGTCGATGCTTCCGCTTATGACATCTCGCTCGACGAGACCCTCCAGCCGGACCTCCATGGACCGACCCCTTGGCGCAGAGAACAGGAGCACGAACGAGATGCGATCCCCACGCACCCATCCATCCTCGATTCTTCCCCGGAACCCTCCGTCTCGGTCGCCGCCCAGGACCTGGCCTTCGAGCGCGCCATCCTCGGACATCTCGAACTCTACGGTAGAGCGCTGGACGCCCATGGGGCCGAACAGGTTCAGGTCCCATTCGCCCGTCACATCGAACGCGGGAGGCTCAACCTCGTCGATCTCTCGGTCCCCTTCCCCGCCGCCCGGGGTCCGTGGACGGCCCCAGGCCACGTAGTCGTACCGGACGGTGCCGGTCAGGTCTTCGGCGCCCGCTTGCCAGACGAGACCGGCGACTGCCTCGACCGCCCCCACGCTGACCCAGCCCTCCGGATGTTGCCGCCGGACTCCGGGTGGCCGGGAGGCCTGCACCTTCATACCGGCAAGGGTTCCGGCCGCGTCCGAGTCTTTATCCAGATCGATGCCGGGCAGGATCGCGGCGGGCAGATCGGGGGAGCAATCGGTGCTCTCCCGCAGCCTCACCAGCAGCGTGTTCCAGCCACCCGCGAGCCGGAGCTGGATCGGCGACCCGGGAAGCTCGATCGGCTGACCGTTGATCCACGCGCGTGCTGCCTGGCAATCACGAGGAGCCGCATCGAGGAGCACGGTTCTGTCCTCCGGTGCCCGGAGGTAGACGTGGGCCAGGATGCTCGATTCTCCTCCGGTCTCGGCCCCTTCCCCACGCACCGCGTCCAGGACGGCCAGTACGGAGCGAGCTCTAAGACCACGAGCCCCATCCTCGCGGACCAGGGTCCAATAGGCCGGTCCCACGTCGAGGTCTCGCTCCGGAAACGCCACGCCCTCGGGGCCCTGGAGCGGGTCGGGTGGCGACCCGGGGTCGCTCAAGGGGAGCTCGAGTCGCTCCGACACGAGCCAGCGGTCCAGCGGCAACGTGGACGACGTGTCCTGGGCCGCGGCGGCCCAAGGGTACACGGAGGCGGCCAGGAGTCCGACGAGTGCTATGCGCGAAGAACAGTCCGACAAGGACCTCATCATGTCTCCGATTGAAGGGTTCGAGTTTCACACCCCACGCCGGTGCGCCGCGTTCCATCCGCGCCGCGTTGCGTCCGCCGTACCGGTCATCGGCGCGCGCCACCCGTCGTAGCCACTGGCGCCGTCGCAGCCACCGGCCGATAGCAGCCCACCGCTGCCGGTTGCTGGCGGCACGGCCGGGTCACAGCTTTCTGTGCATGCATACCGTCCTCGAGCTGCGGGTGAATGGCGACCGGTACGAGGTGGGAGTGCCCGCGCACTACACCCTCCTCGAAACGCTCCGGTACGTGCTGGGGCTGACCGGCTCCAAACAGGGTTGCGACAAGGGCGACTGCGGAGCCTGCACCGTGCTCGTGGACGGTGAGGCGTACCTCTCGTGCATCATGCCAGTGCACGAAGCGGTCGGACACGAGATCGTGACCGTCGAGGGACTCGCCACCGGCCCGAACCCTCACCCGCTACAGGACGCGCTCGACCTGACGGGCGGTGCCCAATGCGGGTTCTGCACCCCGGGGATCCTTTGCAGCGCCTACGGACTCCTGCTCCGCGACCAGTCCCCGACGCGGGAGGAGATCGCGAGCGCGCTCTCTGGGAACCTGTGCCGGTGCACCGGCTACACGAAGATCCTGGAGGCGGTGGAGATCGCCGCGGAAGCGCTACGCATAGGGAAGGATCCCGAGCACATCCTGACGGCCAAGCGGGGACCTGCGGTACCGCTCGGAGCCGACGACGGCTGAATGGGCGGACGTCTAGCGGTCTGTGGCCGAGCCGAGATGATCCGGCTCTCTTCGCACGTTCCTGTCGCCTGCCTCATCGCTTTCGGCACGCACCTGGTGTGTGCCGGTGTGGCGCTCGGGCAGGATGTCGATCGGCCGTCTCAGGACCGGTCAGAACGACAGGAACGACCCGACGAGGGCTCCCTGTGGGCGTCGTACGGGCTCGCGGCGGGGATCGGCGTACTGGGGTTCCTCGCGGGTGGATACGCCGTGATCGAAGCGACGAAAGATGACTGCGACGAGTTCGAGTGTCTCGATTCGGCGTTCTACGGGGCCGCAATCGCGGGCACGATAGGGGTCGGAATCGGGTCCCATCTCGGCAACGGTCGCCGTGGCAACGTCGTGCTGGACATCCTGACGGCGGCGGGGATCTGGGGTGTTGGGATCGGTCCGCTGTTCACGACGGGAGATCCGAACCACGCCTACGGGACCATCATGTTCTTCACCGTTCCGATCGCCCAGGTGCTCGTCACTACCATGGTCGAGCGGGCCGTTGGGCGCTCGAAGGCGAGAAAGCGGCGCGACCGGCTGCAGGCGGAGCTCGTGCCTGTGCAGACCCGTGACGGGGCGGGTCTGTCGCTGCGGCTGCGCTTCTAGCAATGTGCGTCAACGCGCTCCTCCTGATGGGGATGTCGCTCGCCCTGGGAGTGTCGCTCGCCCCGGGCGTGGTCGTGCCCGCGGTAGCACAGGATTTCGATCCCGAGAGGCGCCTCGCCGAGTTGGGGATCGAGCTCCCGACACCCGATGCCCCGGTGGCGAATTACGTGAAGGCCGTGACCACGGGGAATCTGGTCTTCGTCGCCGGTCACGGGCCCTGCGGTGGGCTGAACGAGACGAACACCGGGAAGGTCGGCCACGACCTCACGGTCGAGGAGGGCTACGCGGTCGCTCGCTGGGTTGGGGTCTGCCTCCTGGCCTCGCTGAAGCGGGAGATCGGCGATCTGAGCCGCGTCAAACGGATCGTGCGGGTGTTCGGGATGGTGAACGCGCCGCCTGATTTCACCCAGCACTCACGGGTCATCAACGGCTGCTCAGATCTCCTCGAGCAGGTCTTCGGCCCCTCCGTGGCCAAGCACGCTCGAGCTGCGGTCGGCATGGCGTCGCTGCCGCGGGACCAGGCCGTCGAGATCGAGATGGTGGTGGAAATCTCCGGCTCGTAGGGTCCACGGCGGCTAACGCCGTCGCTTACAGCTCGACGTCCAGCCCGGCTCGGGGCCGCCGGAGTGCCGGTCGAACCCGTCCTCGGTGACGTTGTGGAAGGTCAGACCGGGCCCGCTCGTCGCCCCGCCGCGGCGCATCACCATATCCCTGTTCTCCCGCACCCCCTCCCGCCAGTACTCGTCCTGGATCCCGTGCCCGTTGAGGAACTACCGGCCGTTCCATATGGCGGGGAACCGGATCCTCGACCCGTCTCGTTGGCGGATCTCGTCCATGCAGTCGAATTCGCCGATCATGAAGGCGAACTGGGCCGTTTCAGGTGGTGCATCCGGGTTCAGGCGTCCAAACGGATACGCCGGCCGTCGGTGCAAAGGCCACATCCGGCTCGGGACCGGCTGCGGCTCCACCGGCCTGGGCCTCCCCCGATCCCGCTGAAAGGGGGACCCCGAGCGCACCGAGCATAAGGGCGGCGAAGCGAAATCCGCCCAGACGCTGGATAGGGCGCGGGTTCATGTGCATGGCTCTATCTCCAAGATGTATGGTGTTTTCGGAGGAAACCCGCAGAGCAGGGCGTCGGGCGCTCTTTGGTAAACACTGTCCAGCAACGTGGACACAACTCCTCCCTCCTCACCAACCGCCGAGCGCGCAGATTCACGTCCCACTCGCCGACCCAGAAGTCGAACTGGCGAGACTCGACGGGCAATTCGGCCGCGACCGAGAACGGCTGCTGGGCCGAGACCGTTCGGGGAATGGCGATCGCCAGCAAGACGAGGGGAACGACGCGGAGAACCAGGAGCGTCCACGGTGGAATGCGGCTCATTCGTCGCCCTCCTGTGTCCGTTCGGCGATGTGTGTGGATCGAGTCGCGCCTGCGAGCGTATGAACCGTATGAAGGGTCAAAGGGCAGAAAGTTGAAGCGAGGGATCCTGGCTCCGGGACTCCGGTATGATCCCTTTGCACGCGGAAGCTTGGGCGACAGACGGCTCTCGCCGTGGGCGAAGCGGGCCGATTCCAAATAGATCTCGGTAGAAGCAGCAGCGGGCACCTCAAGAGCAAGCGGTAGCAGGATGTCACGGAGCGCCGCGACCATCGATCACCCGCCCTACCAGAGGCGACTCCGGTCAAAGCTCGTCCGTCTCCCCGCACAGAACGCCGGTCTCCTCGCCGTGTTCCTCGCCGCGGGAGCCTTCCTGCCCGCTCCATCGGTAGCGGGCCAAGAAGTCCGAGGCACGGCGGTCGAGTCGGAGACCGGTCGGCCGCTGGCCGGCGCCTTCGTGAGCCTGGTCGACGCGGTGGGGCGGACCACGGTGGCGGCGCTGGCCGAAGCCGACGGCGCTTTCGTGCTGTCGGGGTTCCAGTCGGGCCGGTACACGCTCCGCGTCGAGCGCATCGGCTACCAGACCTGGACCACCGACGCGTTCGATGTCGGCCCGGGCGGGACCGTTTCGAGGCGCCTCGAGGTCCCCATCTCACCGGTGGATTTGACCGAGCTGCGCGTGGCCGTGGAGGGCCAGTGCGGAGCGGCCGACGATGAGTTCCTGCTGGCCTGGGATGAGGCCCGCAAGGCCCTCGACGTGACGCGGTGGACCGAAGCCGGCCGAAGCCTACGCTTCGAGCTCCGCGATTGGCTCAGGAACCTCGACACCCGGTACCGAAGCGTCGGCCGGGACGAGAGCAATACCGAGTGGATCACGGGTCGAACCTCCTTCATCGGCCTGCCTGCAGATGAGCTGGCCGAGGGTGGATACGTACAGCGCATGGAGGGCGGCTACCGCTACTACGGGCTGGATGCGCGCACGTTGCTGTCAGACGCATTCCGAGAACAGCACTGCTTCGCCCTCGCGCAGGGCACCCGAGAGCGCGCGGGCCAGATCGGCCTGAGGTTCGAGCCGATTGACCGTGGGACCGTCCCCGATGTGGAGGGCGCGCTGTGGCTGGACTCGAGGACCGGCGAGCTCCTCGACCTCGACTTCCAGTATACCGGGTTGATGCTCGTGAACCTGCCCCGCAGGGGCGATGCGACGGGACGCCTGGAGTTCCAGCGGTTACCCTCGGGGGCGTGGTTCGTGGCGCGATGGTGGATCCGGACACCGATCCACGAGCGCGGTGGCGGCCTGGCTGCCCGGGTGGTGGGATTCCGGGAGAAGGGTGGCGAGGTCATCCAGGTCGAGCTGAACGACGGGAGCACCGTCGCGCTCGCCGACTTCGGTACGCTCAGCGGGTCGGTGACGGATGGCTCCGACACACCGCTTGCGAGCGCCGAGATCTACCTGGTCGGTACGGACCTGGCCACACAGTCGGACCAGGCGGGTCGCTTCCGCCTGGACCTCGTGCCACCCGGGCGGTACGCGATCGGCGTGCGACACCCCGATCCGCGGATGGCGCGCGTGCCCGATCCGCAGCTCACGGTCGACGTGTTTGCCGAGGACCTGACGTCCGTGGAGCTGGAGCACACATCAGCCTGGGCCGCCATGCAATTGTGCCCCGCCGAGGTCGAGGAGAATCCCTCGAGCTCCGTTTTGCTGGGGAACGTGGTCGATGATGTCTCGGGAGAGCCGGTGGCGGGAGCCATCGTTTGGCTGCGTCCGGGTGCGGGCGCAGCCGCCAGAGCGTTCCGCTCGGACGGCGCCGGAGCCTATCTGGTGTGTGGTGTGGCCCCGGCGCGCGCCCTCGAGCTACAGGCCTCCGGACCGGACAAGATGAGCGAGCCGGTGACCCAGGATATCCCCGCGGGCTCCCTCGTGCTGCTGGATCTCGAGGTCTCGGGCGCGGCGTTGACGGCTTCCCGCGCGGACGCCAACGAAAGCGTGTCGTTGAGAGGCGTGGTGAAGTCGGCGGAAGACGACCGCCCACTCAGCGGAGCGCGGGTCACGATCCTCGGTTCGGGGATCGAGCAGATGACTGGTGCCGACGGCACGTTCCTGATGCAGGAAGTACCGAGGGGGCGGCACCAGGTGGTGACGGAATACCTCGGGATGGCGTCCGACACCGCCGAGGTCGATCTCAGCTCGGGTACGGTGACCCTGGCGTTGTTCACGATGGAGACGAGACCTGTCGAGTTGCCCGCTCTCGACGTCGAGATCGAGCGAACCTTCACGAACTTGCAGCTGGCCGGCTTCTACCAGAGGAAGGAGCGGGGCCTGGGCGAGTTCATCGGCAGCGAAGATCTACAGTTCGGCGATATCATCACGGCTTTCCGCCGGATCCCCGGCGTACGGCTCCGGAACTGCCCGTTCGTTACCAGCTTCGGGAGCCGACGCGGTGGCAGCGATTCCATTCCAGGCATTGCTATGGTCCAGACCGATTGCTGGGAGATCGACATCCAGCGCGGGATCGGTGGCCCGAGGTCGCTGAGCTGTCCGCCGGTGGTGTACCTGGACGGCAATCCGATCTCCTCTTCGTTCGAAGGCATGCCGGAAGCCACGGGGGAGAATCCGTTCAACCGCATCCAGTCGATTCCGCGCCACATGATCGAGGGCATAGAGGTGCACCGGAACGCGGCCACCGCGCCCGCCATGTACCGCGGATTCGGATCTCGGTGCGGGATCATCCTGGTGTGGACCAAGCGCGGGGTCCGATAGCCGACCCCTAGCGGCCTCACGTCCCGCACGTAGTTTCTCGCGTCCGCTTTTTCGCGTGAGGGAACTACATGCTGGATCGGCTCACCCATCCATTCATCCTCGGCGAAGGCGTGCCGGCGAGAGTCGCTTGGGCTCTCGCCACGCTGTTGGTCCTCGTCCACATCGGTCTCGGCTGGGAAGCTCGCGAGATCGGGGTTCACATCATGCGCGACGATGCGCGCTACCTCATTCTCGCCCAATCGCTGCGGGAATTCGGCTACCACGATCTGTATCGGGTGAGTCAGCCGCTTCACACGCTCTATCCACCGGGGTATCCCTTGCTCCTGCTGACCTGGGGGACGGTGTTCGGGGACAGCTTCGCCACCCACGTGATGCTGAACGTGCTCCTCTCCGGGGCCGCCCTCGCGCTACTGTTCGCGGCCCTCAAGCGCCTGACGTCGCCCGGGGTGGCCCTCCTGTGTCTCGTGCCGCTGGTCGCAAACCCGTTGCTGGTGAGTCGCGCGGGCAGCCTCAGGTCGGAGCCGATGTACATGTTCTTCAGCCTGCTCGCACTATGGGCTCTGGCTCGTGCACACCCCGGGGTGCGCGCGCTGGTGCTTGCCGGCGGAGCCGCCCTTCTCGCGGCCGCGGCCCGGATCAACGGACTTACCCTCGTCGCGGCGATCGGCCTCGCCTGGCTGTTCAAGCGACGCTTCAAGGCCTTCGCGGTGCTGGCCGCGGTCTCCGTGCTGACGATGGGAACGTCATTGGTGTGGGCCGCCCTGACGCCCGAGGCGCTTCCCGAGAGCAGCTATGTCGGCGATGTGCTGCGGGGGAGGGCGGACCCGCGGAGCACGGCCGAGATACTCTGGGCACGTACGGGCCTCCGGGCATGGAGGGTCTTCGTCGAGACCCTGCCGGCCGCGCTGCCGCTCCCGAGCATTTCGGGAACGCCGGTCGACAACCTCGTGCTGACGGGCGCCATGATCGTGTCGCTGCTGGCGGGGATCGTCGTATGGCTGCGGCGCTGGACCGAAGCGTCTCTCTACCTGCTGCTCTACTTCCTGTCGTTGTTCACCTGGCCATTCGTGCGACCCCGGTTCGTGGAGCCGATCCTGCCCCTGCTCGTACCGGCCGTGGTGCTCGGCGCCGCCGCGCTCGCGGGCGCGTATCGGCGTTCCCTGCGCCTGCCCGCGGCCGCCGTGCTGGTGCTCCTGTTGACCGTGACCGGTTCGCTGCAGACGGCGCAGCGCGTGAGCGATCGAGCCGGGTGCGAACCGTTCGATCTGGCGGACCCGCCCGCGTGTCTCTCGATCAAGCAGAGCAGCTATCTGCGAGCGGTGGATCACATCGACAAGACGACGCCCACCGATGCCGTTTTCCTGGGCGTCGCCCCCGAGCCGCTCTACTACCACACCGGGCGACAGTCGATCTCGTCGGCCGGGGCCCGCCGCACCGGTCCGTCGGACTTCCTCGCCTACCTGATGGAGCAGGGCGTCGATTACGTCCTGCTCACCGCCAACAGCGGGTGGATCAGCGACCGCCTCGCGGCCCACTGCTCTCACCTGGCCCTGGAAGGCACGTTCCCTCCACGGACCTACCTGCTCCGGATCGCGTCCCCCGACGAAACCGTCTCGCCCACGTCGGCCTGCGAGGCCGTCGCCGAGCACAGGCAGCGAGCCGAGTAGCCCGCCATGGTGCGGTCTGGTTCGTGCGGTTCAAGACCGTTTGCCGGTACGCGTATTCGCACGAGGACGGGCACAGGGACGGACGTGGGCTCGAACGACCCCGACTACACCGGTCTGATCGACGGACGGCTGGACGGCCGCTTGATGTGGGCGATCGTCGCGGTGCTCCTCCTGATCCACGCCGTGCTCGCGTGGAGCGGTCGCGAGATCGCCGTGCTCACCGCGCAGGACGATGTTCGCTACCTGCTCCTCGGTGAGTCGCTGCGAGACCTGGCTTACCGAGACCTGTTTCTCGTGGGCTCGCCGCCACACAACGTGTATCCGCCGGGGTACCCGGCTTTCCTGGCTCCCTGGGGCATGATCGGCAGCGGTAGCTTCGCGAGCGTCATCGTCTCCAACATCATCTTCTCGACCGCGGCGCTGGGCCTCGCGTTCGCGGCGATCCGGCGCGTGTGGTCCGCGACGGGTGCCATCCTCTGCCTGACCTGTCTGGCGGTGAATCCGTTTCTGGTCGCTCGTGCGGGGGGCGTGCGCTCCGAGAGCCTCTACATGTTTCTCACCCTGCTGGCGCTGTGGGCCCTGACGTGGAAGACGGCCTCGCCGAGACGGCCCCTGATCGCGGGGGCCGCCGCCGTACTCGCCGGACTCACGAGGACGGTGGGCGTGTCCTTGATCGCCGCGATAGGGGTCGGGTGGATGCTGCGAAGGCGCCAAAAGGCCGCCTCGATCCTGATCGCCGCCGCGGCGGCCACAGTGGGTGCCTGGCTCTTGTGGAGCGCTCTCGCCCCGGGCCAATACGAGGGCGTCCACTACTTCGCCAAGGCCTTGACCGACACGGAGGAGCCGCTTCTGGGAACGTTGGTGCGGCGGTTCAGCACGCTGGTCCCGAACTACGGTGCCCGCAGCACGCCCTGGGTACTCGCGCTCCCCACCATCTCCGGGACGTCCGCGGACAACGTGCTCTGGGCGGCCATCGTAGCGGTGGGCATCATCGCAGGGCTGTTCGAGATGTTGCGCCGTTGGCCCGTCGTCACGGGTTATCTGCTGCTGTACGCGTTGATCCTCGTGTTCTGGCCCTATTACCTGCCCCGCTTCCTGGAGCCCGCCGTCCCGCTGCTCGTCCCCACACTGCTGCTCGGTCTGGGTCTGATGACGCGGCGCCTGGGGAAGCGGTGGAGCCTGGGAGTGATCGCCGCGATGGCCCTCCTCATGACGGGTGGCGGTCTCTCGCGCACGCTCGAAGCCGTCAGCTATCGGCGGGGGTGCGAGGCCTTTTCGTTGCAGAACCCCCCGGCGTGCATCCAGGAGGATCGTGCGAGCTATCTGCGCGCTTTGCACTACGTGGATGCCCACGCTCCGACGGACGCGGTCTTCATGACCGGAAAGCCCGAGACGCTGTACTACTACACGGGCCGCCGCTCCGTCCTGATCGAGTCGGTCTCCTCGGCGGGCGCCGAGACGCTCCCCTCGACTCTCCGCGAGCGGGGCGTGGATTACGTGCTCCTCGGGAACCTCCATGTAAACGAGATCGAGCGACTCCACCCAGCCCTCCAGCAACATTGCGAATCGTTCAGCGTCGAGGCGTTCTTCGAGCCGCGCACCTACCTGCTGCGCGTCGGGGAAACCGGGGAAGGCCCGGCCGAGGACACCACAGCCCGCGGAGCCACGGCCCGGGGAGCCACGGCCGGGGGAGCCACAGCCGAGTCGGACGCGTGCGCCGCCATGGCCGCCTACGAACGGGACAGCGTCGACCGCGACTTCAACCGCGACAACTGGCGGGCGAACTGACGAACGAACCCTGTCCCGGTCCGCCCGACATCCAATCTGCCGAAGTTTCGAGGGTTCCTCACTCGCCTTGTTGGCCCGGACAGCCTCGGAGAAAGGCCAGTGTCATGAAGACGTGTTCAGTCGTCGTCCGTCGGAGCCTGGTCTTCGTCGTCTCGACCGTCTCGATGCTCGGGTCGACCGGGTGCGGCACCGCAGGCGAGGGAGAGCGCGGGCGGGTGGCCTCGCCCGACGGAGAAGAGACCGAGAGCCGGATGTTCCGCGCCGACGCGTCGCACACGGGGTCCGTGGCGACGCGTGGCGTCGAGGCGCTGGGCGGTATCGCGTGGCGGTTCGAAACCGGCGGTCCCGTGCGCTCGACACCCGCGTTGGCTGGTGGCGTGCTCTACTTCGGGAGCTCGGACGGACACCTGTACGCGGTCAACGCAGCGGATGGAGAGCCGAGGTGGACGTACGAGGCGAGCGCCCCGGTCACCTCGTCTCCCGCGGTGACCGGCCGCGCGGTGATCTTCGGCGATCGAGCGAACGTGTTCTACGCCCTCGACCGGAGGGATGGCGACCTCCTGTGGAGTCGCGAGACCGGCCCCGATCGTCCGCTCCCGTGGGGGTGGGAAGGTTGGGACTACCTGTCCGCCTCCCCGGTCCTCGTGCCGGACCGCGGACTCGCACTGTTCGGCAGTGGTGACGGCACCCTGTACGCGGTGGATGCCGGGTCGGGTGAGGACCGCTGGCGGTTCGAAACCGATCGCCGCATACGATCCACGCCGGCCGTGGCCAATGATCTCGTCTACTTCGGCGGCGGTGACGGCGTGTTCTACGCGCTCGACCTCGACTCGGGCGAGGCTCGCTGGACGTTCGAGACGACCGGGATCGGGCTGAACGCCGCCGACTTCGGGTTCGACCGGACACAGATCCAGGGATCCGCCGCAGTCGCCTCGGGGACCGTGTACTTCGGCTCCCGCGACGCCTCCCTGTACGCCCTCGATGCGGCCACGGGGCAGCTGAAGTGGCACCGTGAGGACGGTACCGCATGGGTGGTCGGCTCGCCGGCGCTGCACGATGGGCTGCTCTTCAACGGTCGTTCATCCGGGGGTCGATTCCGGTCCATCGACGCCGCCACCGGCGACGAAAGGTGGGTGATGACGACCCGCGGGCTCGTCTTCTCGTCGCCCACGGTGGTGGGAGACCTGGTCTACGTGGGGAGTGGTGGTGGCGCCATCTACGCTCTGGAGGCTGCCACGGGAGCCGTGCGCTGGAGCTTCGCCACGGACGGCGACATCTATTCCAGCCCGGTGGTGGCGGATGGACGGGTCTACTTCGGGTCGGACGACGGCTTCATGTATGCGCTCGAAGCGGGTGACGGCCCCACGCCTCGCCTCGCGGTCTTCTGGGACGACTCGCTCGCCGACCAGGCAATCTGGGGCGGGCAGCCCGGGCACCGTTCCGCGACTGAGTACTTCGAGCGGCATGGATACGAGCAGCTGGAGGCCCCTGGTCTGGCGGCGTTCTTCGAAGAGGGCATCCGCGACGGCGCTCCAGGCGTCGTGGTGTTCGGGATGGACGCTCTCCCGGCGAGCGTCGCCGCGGAGCCGTCGGATACGACACTTCTCAGACGGTACCTGAACGCGGGTGGCAAGGTGGTGTGGCTCGGGTTGCCGCCGTTGGTGGTCACGCGGGATGAGGCCGGGGTGTTCACCGGGATCGACCGGGACCGCCCTGGCGCACTGCTCGGTGTCGACTGGTCGGAGTGGAACACCGACAAGTACCACGTCACACCGACCGAGGACGGGCGTCGTTGGGGTCTATCGGAGTGGAGTGTAGCGAGTCCGGCCACCGGTCCCACGGCCGTGGACGTCGTCCTTGCGCTGGACGAGCTGAATCGCGCCGCGGCATGGGTCCGAGAATACGGAGGGCCTCCCGGGACCGGCTTCGTGTTCCTTCCCGCCAGTACCGACTCGCGGCACTTGGACGACATCCGCCGGGTCGCCGAAGCTGGACTCATGCGCTCGATAGACGTCCCTCGTCGGTGAACGAGCGGGAGTCCGTCGTGCCCAGCTGCTCCCAGGCCGGCCGTTGAC
>JBDHHV010000024.1:0-34868 GCA_039589195.1 Gemmatimonadota bacterium
GTGCGCTGTGGGGACCCATCGGGGTCGCCATCGGGTTCACGGCTGCCGTCGTGCTGCTGACCTACCCGAGCGTCGTATACTGCCTGCGCACCGCTCCACTCAAGCCGGCGGATTTCTTTGGGGCGGCCACACGGCCGGCGACCGCATCATTCCTGGCGGGTGCAGTGACGTTCATCGCGGCGCGCTTTGCGCTCGGCGGGTTGGGGCTAGCGGCTGCCTTCGCGATCGAGATCGCCCTGTTCGGCGGAGTGTACGTGTTCTCCTGGATCCTGTTGCCGGGTGGACGGGCCGCCGCGGTCGAGGTCAAGCGAGCGTTGCGGGAGGCGATCGGACGCGGAGCCGCGGGTACCGCGGAGGAGTCGACGGAGACCCAGGTCGTTCCCTAGGCGATCTCGGCCTCAAGCGCTTCGATCTCGGCGCGGATCTCGGGGATGAGTCGCTCGAGGGCCACGATGCGCGCCTCATCGTCGCTGCGGCGCTTGAGCTCGGCTCCCCCACGCTCGAGCGAGCGCTCTCCGATAACGACCCGGAGCGGGATCCCCCGCAGGTCCGCATCGTTGAGCTTCACGCCCGCGCTGGCGTCGTCGCGGTCATCGTACAGGACCTCGAAGCCCGCGCCCACCAGCTCGGTGAATACGCGCTCGGCCGCTTCGAGACCGTCGGTCGAGCGCGCGAGCGACACGAGGTTCACCTGATACGGCGCGACGGAGATCGGGAGCCGTAGCCCTCGCTCGTCACGGTATTCTTCGGCTACACAAGCCAGAAGCCGGCCGAGCCCGATCCCGTAGGAGCCCATGTGAATGGGCTTCTCGGACCCATCTTCGTCCGTGAAGAATGCCTCCAGCCCCTCCGAGTACTTCGTCCCCAGCTGGAAGATGTTTCCGACCTCCACACCCCTGACCATCTCCAGCCCGGTCCCGCACTCGGTGCACGGCGCGCCCTCGAAGGCGGCCGCGATCGGTCCGACCGCCTCCGGCTCGTAGTCGCGGCCGCAACAGACATTTCGGAGGTGATAGTCCGACTCGTTCGCCCCGAGAACGAGGTTGGGCGTCGCGGCCACCCATTCATCGACGAGCACGAGACCGGCGTCGGCGTCCACCCCGATGGGTGAAGCCGCGCCCGGCACCATGCCGGCCTCCAGGATCTCCTCCTCGTGGGCGGGTCGCAGCTCGATCGCGCCGATCAGATTCTGTACCTGGATCGGGTTCACCTCCATGTCGCCGCGCACGACGCACGCGACCAGCCGCGTTGGCCGAGGCGCGTCCGGCGCAGCGGGGTCACCGGGGAAGGTCCCCACGTAGAAGACCATCTTGCCCGTGTGATTCGGATCGACTCCGAGCATGTCGCACACTTCGGCGATCGTCTTGGCGCCGGGCGTGTGCACCTTGTCGAGCGGGAGCGGCTCCTCCTCCCTCTGCGGCCGCAAGTCGAAGCGGGCCACGTCCCGGTTCGCGGCGTAGCCGCAGCCAGGGCAGACCGCCAGGCTGTCCTCGCCGATCGAGGTCACGTACATGAACTCGTGCGCCACCGCTCCACCCATCATCCCCACATCGCTCAGCACCGGGAGAAGCGACAGCCCCACGCGAGCACCGATGCGTCTGTAGGCCTCGTAGTGGGCATCGTATTGCAGGGTAAGGCCATCCGAATCTCGATCCAGCGAGTACGAGTCCTTCATCTGAAACTCGCGGACGCGGATCAATCCGCCGCGCGAGCGCAGCTCGTCCCGGAATTTCGTCTGGATGTGGTAGACCAGCGCGGGGAGCTGGCGGTAGGACCGGATCTCGGTGGCCGCGAGCCGGGCGACGACCTCTTCATGGGTCATCGCGAGCAGCATGTCTCGCCCCCGGCGGTCCTGGAAGCGCGCCATGGTCTCGTCGATCTCGTACCAACGGCCGGTGGCCTGCCAGAGCTCGGCCGGGTGGACGACCGGCATGTTCAGCTCCTGGCCTCCGATCCGGTCCATCTCCTCGCGCAGGATCTGGTCGATCTTGCGCAGCGACCTCCAGGCGAGCGGGAGATACGAGAAGATGCCGGCTGCCAGCTGTCGGACGTACCCGGCGCGCAGCAAGAGCGCGTGGGACTCTATGTCCGCGTCCGCGGGCGCGTCCCGCAGCGTAGCGCCGAACAAGTGCGAGACACGGACTCCGCGACCGTCGGACGCAAGGTTGGCGCTCACCCCCAAATCTCCTCGTACATGTCGTATCGAGACGGTTCCATGCCCAGCGATCTGTACGTAGCCTTGGCTACGCGGTTCTCACGATCCACGTATAAGCGGAGGCCCACGGCCCCGGCCTCCCTGGCGGCCCCGCGCACGTGCGCGTGAAGGGCGCGGTAGATCCCCCTTCTCCGGTGGGCCGGTTCGACGTACACGCTCTGGATCCACCAGATGGGGCCGTTTCGCCAGTCGCTGAACTCGAATGTCAGCATGATCTGACCGATCGGCTTGTCATCGGCGGCGGGCTCAGGGTCCCTCTCTCCGCGCGGTTCGACAGGGTCTTCGAACGCGAGGTAATAACACCCGTACTCGGGGTGCTCGAGAAACGCCTGTACCCCGGTGCGCAACGTCGATTCGCTCAGCTCGCGCTCCTCCGTTTCGCGAGCGAGAGCGAGATTGAAGCGGACGACGGCGTCCCGGTCTGACGGCGTGGCGGCTCGGATCATGATGCCCGAGGTTAGTCGCTCGCGCCGGCCGACGAAACCTGTGAATCAACGGAGCGATACCCTTGAGATCCATTCGCCTTCTTCCCTCGGTCCTTCTGATCATCTCGGGCGTCAACGGCCAGGTGCTGGCGCAGCAGTCCGATCCCCCGGGTGCGGAGCGTGGCCCGGGCGCCCCTGCGGCGGAGCAGCCGGTCCTACGAGACGTCGTTGCGGCGGTGTCCGCCGCGCGCATCGAGGCGGACATCCGGACCCTGGCCGCGTTCGGGACCCGCCACACGCTCTCCGATACCACCTCGGATATCCGGGGGATCGGGGCCGCGCGGCGGTGGATCAAGGCCGAGCTCGATCGCATCTCGGATGCGTGCGGCGGGTGTCTCGAAGTCTTCTACCAGAACTCCCTGGTGGGTGGGACACGGCGAATCCCGGACACGGTCGCCGTGGTCAACGTGATCGCGGTGCAGCGTGGCGCCACCGATCCCGATCGCTACGTGATCATGTCGGGGGACATCGATTCCCGTGCCTCGGACGGTCTTGACGCAGTCTCGGATGCCCCGGGCGCGAACGACAACGCCTCGGGCATGGCCGGGGTGCTCGAAGCGGCCCGCGTGTTGAGCCAATACCGGTTCACCGGCTCGGTCGTCTACGCCGGGCTCTCGGGCGAGGAGCAGGGGCTGTTCGGCGGCCAGCACATGGCGCGAGTCGGGAAAGAGGAGGGATGGCGGATCGAGGCGGTCCTCAACAACGACATGATCGGTAACATCCAGGGACAGAACGGAATCTCCGACAATACGGTGGCGCGGGTATTCTCCGAGGGGGTCCGGGCGGATGAGACGGAGCAGGTGGCGCGCAGGCGGCGCACCACGGGTGGGGAAGTCGACTCCCCCTCCCGAAACCTGGCCCGATACGTGGACCGGATCGCGGACGAATACGTCCCGAACCTCGACATGATGATGGTCTATCGGCTGGATCGGTTTGGTCGAGGTGGGCACCATCGCCCCTTCAACGACGCCGGGTTTCCGGGCGTCCGCATCATGGAGGCGAATGAGGATTACCGCCGCCAACACCAGGACATCAGGATCGAGGACGGCGTGGAGTACGGCGATGTCGTGGAGGAGGTCGAGTTCGATTTCGCCGCGAAGCTGACCGCGCTCAACGCGGTGACGCTGGCATCGCTCGCCTGGGCGCCGCCCCCACCGCGAGGGGTCGATATCCGGGGTGCCGTCCGACCCTCCACGACCCTGACCTGGCAGCCTGTGAGCCCTGAACTGGCCCCGGACCTGGCCGGCTACAAAGTCTACTGGCGGCTCACGACGTCTCCCCAGTGGGAGCACTCGGTGTACGCCGGCGATGTGACGACGCACACGCTGGAGAACATCGTGATCGACAACTACATCTTCGGCGTCGCCAGCGTATCGGAGGGTGGATTCGAGAGCCCGGTCGTCTTCCCCGGTCCGATCGGAGCCTTCGAGCCGCTGGAGTGGCTGGAGGACGCCGGCGGGAGCTGAACCCGGTGGTCCGGGTCCGCCGCGAGATCGGGCGTCAGGCCCGCCGCCAGGCCCAGCGGAGCAGCAGCCAGCAGAACGCGGTCGCAGCGCCGATCCACACGATCCCCCAGACCACCGTCGGAACCGCGGTCAACTCCGAGAGCATGCGCGCATCCGATAGAAGCTGCGGCCGATCGAGGATGTCGCTCTTGATGTCGAGCACGGCGTACAGACAACTCGTGAGCCCCAGAACGGTGAGGATCACGCGATTGGCTTCCGCGCCCACCCAGCGTGCGGCAGCGATCAAGGCCGCCCCGAAGCCGAGGCTGAAAGCCATGCCGAAGCCGTTGCGCACGAATGGGACGGCGATGATCAGGACGAGCGCGCCGATCGCTCCGGTGAGCCACGCGGAGCGCGCCCCGAGGCGCTGAGCGCCCCAGAACATCAGTCCGCCCCAGAGCAGGCTGCCCAGATAGCCCGCCGTCAGTGTGAGAAACGCGTCACCACCGGGACACCGGCAGAGCCCTCCCTGATCCGGGGTGATCTGAATTCCCTGGATCGTGCCGCCGGTCGCGACCGCCACGAGCCCGTGGCTGATCTCGTGTAACAACACCACGAACAGCTTGAGCGGATACACGACGGGCGTGTACCACAGAAACCACACCGCGATGAAATACACCGCGAAGAACGCGATGAAACGCGCCCGTCGGACCTGCATCTCCTCCATCAGGTCTCCCGCTCTCGCTCGACCGACTCGGCCCCCGAATGGCGGGCTCTCCGCCCACGGGCCACGGCTACCTCACGACCACGGCGGTCACTCCCCGCCTCTCCTATGTACGAGGGCAAGGGTCGCGACGCTTCGGAGACTCGAGCGGGCGCCGCGGCCCGCCGTACTTCTTCAACAGCCTTCTAGAGCAGCACCAGCAAGGCGAGCCCCGTAACGATGAGCCCTGCCAGCGCGAAGACGGGCACTGCGCGGTCGAACCAGACCCGGCTGACGGCAAAGATCAGGGAGAATACGCCCAGGGTCCCGTAGACCGGGAGCAGGGCGCCGCCCCAGCTCGCCCGCTCGTACACGCCGAGCACGGCCAGACCGCTCGCGAGTGTGGCGATGAACAGCGATCGCTCGTCGGTGAGGGCAGGTTGGGGCCAGCGGGTTGCCGGGAGCCGCCCGCCGAGAGCCAGCGGAAGCAGGAGGAGTGCCTCGATCCCCATCGTCGCCAGCCACATGGTCTGGCCCGGGCCCCTTGTGACGAAGGCGTCGGTAAACGCGGCGAACCCGATCGATGTCGCCGACACGGCGCCCATGAGATACAGACCGTACGCGATGATCCGTCCCGCGATCAGGGCCGCGTGATACGTTCCCGGGGAATCCCGTCTCAGACGGAGCGCCGGTACCAGATCGAGCGGCCACCGTGCCACGGGGGCCGGTGGCCAGTCGCCCGCCTCGATCCGCGCCAGGACCCCGTCCAACGCGCGTCTCGCTTCCTGCGCGTATTCGCCGCTCAACCAGTGCCTACGACGTGCATCCTCGAGCTCGCCCTCGTCCAGCACCCGGGGCGGGGTGCGCGGGGCCAGCCACAGGTCCAGGACCAGGTCTTCGATAGTCCACCGCGCGCCAACGGGAGTGGAGGGTCGGACCAGGTTTACGTAGTGGCCGATCAAACGGCCACTCGCGTCGTGGAACGCGCCGATCTCGAATGGTCGACGAGGGAACACGTACCAGAGGAGAAAGGAACCCGAGCCGAGCGTTACGCCGTCCGCGATGTCGATCGACGCAGCTCCGGGCGGTTGAATCTGCAGCGTGACCTTGAGGTCCGGCTCGTCGAGTAACAGCTCCTGCACGTACGTATCGACGCGATCGGGTGGGCGCCGGTATACGATCTCGACGGTGGGCGCGTCGGGCGGCCCCCTCCGGATCGCGCGGAGTGTTCGCCTCCGCGTCCCGAAAAGATCGAAGCCGTCAGGCAGGGTGGGTGAAGGTCTGACCGGTCTCGGCCATCTCGCGCAGTCGCGGCGCCGGAGCGAACCGGGCGCCGAATCGTGCCTCGAAGTCCGAGAGCCGCTCGATGATCTCATCGACGCCCTGCACGTCGGCCCAGCGCAGGAGTCCACCCCTGAACGGCGGAAAGCCCGTCCCCATCACCATCGCCAGATCGACGTGGTCCGCCGCCTCGACGACTCCCTCGTCCAGGGCGTGCGCGGCTTCGTTGACGAGGAGGTACAGACAACGCTCTCGGATCTCGTCGGTGCTCGCCGCGGTTCCGGTCGCGTCTGCGGCGAGGATCCGGGCGACCTCTCGATCGACCCCGCGTTCACGGCCATTCGTGTACGTGTAGAAGCCACGCTCGTTCTTCCGGCCGAGCCGTCCGTCCTCCTTCAACCGGCTCACGGCGGATGCCGGGCGCATGCGCTCACCGAATGCGTCCTCCATCTCCCTGGCGACGTGTTCGGCGACGTCGAACCCGATCTCGTCGAGCAGACGGCAGGGGCCCATCGGCATCCCGAATTGGAGAAGCACCTTGTCGATGTCCTCGACACCGGCGCCTTCCTCGAGCAGATACCCTGCCTCGTTCAGGTACGGGGCCAGCAGCCGATTCACGAGAAAGCCGGGTCTGTCCTCGACGAGCACCGGCGTCTTGTCCATGTCGAGCACGAGGCCAAAGGCCGCGGCGAGCGCCTTCTCCGAGGACTCGTCCGTGCGGACGACCTCCACGAGCGGCATCCGGTGCACGGGGTTGAAGAAGTGCAGGCCGACGACGCGCTCGGGGTGCGCGGCGGCGGAGGCGAGCTCGGTCACCGAGAGAGACGAGGTATTGGTGGCGAACACCGCTTCATGCCCGATCACCTTCTCGGTCTCACGGAGCACGGCCTGCTTCACCTGCATCCGCTCCACGACCGCCTCGATCACGAGGTCGACATCCTCGAAGTTGTCGTACGCGAGCGTCCCCTGGATGAGTGCGAACCGCAATCCGACCTCTTCCCGCGCCATGATGCCGCGCTCTCCCGCTTTCTCGAGGAGCTTGCTGGCGTGACGCAGGCCAAGATCGAGGGCGTCCTGATCGATGTCCTTCAGAATGACCGGGATCTCGTTGGCCGCGATGAGCTCCGCGATCGCGCCCCCCATGACTCCGGCGCCCAGCACGGCGGCGTGCTCGACGGGCCGTCGCTCATCCAATGCCTCGCGCGGGAGCGCGCGTCTCGCGGCCTGCTGCATCAGGAAGATCCGCACGAGATTGCGCGACACTTCCGTGGCCGCCATCTGGCCCAGCCCTTCGGCCTCGATATTGAGGGCCTCGTCGATGGGCAAATGGAGCGTGCGCTCGACCACCTCGATCGCCTTCAGCGGTGCCGGATATCGTCCCTGCGCCCGCTTGGCCGCTTGCTTACGGGCCATGGCGAACAGAATGCGCCGGCCGGGCCCCGTATTCTCCAGGAAACGATTCCAGGCCGAGAGCTTCCGCTCGCGGCGCTCGAAATCCCCACGCAGCACCTCCAGCACGAACTCCCGCGTCGAGTCCTCGAAGCGGTCGTGGCGTAGCACCCGATCGACGAGCCCGGAGCGGAGGGCACGGTCCGCGGATGATGCGGAACCGCCGAGGATCATCTTGAGGGCTCGCTGGACTCCGAGTAGGCGGGGAAGGCGAACCGAGCCGCCGAATCCGGGGATAATCCCCAACCGTACCTCGGGGCTTCCGATTCGGGTGCTACCGCGATCCGAGGCCACCCGGTACTCGCACGCGAGCGCGAGCTCGGTCCCTCCTCCGAGACACAGGCCGTCGATCGCCGCGACGGTGGGAACCGTCAGGCGCTCGAGCCGACGGAAGATGCGTTGACCCGCCCGGCTCTTCGCCTCGCCGTCGGCCGCGTCGTCGATGGCGGCGATTTCCCCGACATCCGCACCGGCGATGAAGGTTCCGGGCTTGCCGCTGCGCACTACGACGGCGAGTGGCTGTCCCGTCGCGATGCGCGATTCGAGCTGGGAGAGGCGATGGTCCAACTCGGCCATCACCTCGGGTCTCAGGAGATTGACCTTGGCGTCGGGCTGGTCGAAGGTCAGCCAGGCGATCTTTTCAGTGTCAACCGAGAGTGAGATCGCCTCCGCGCGCGCGCCCATTCGAATGCCTCTCCCTCATTGGCCCGACGCTAGAAGACGAGCCGGCGGAGCGCGTTCTCAGGGGTAAGGCGAAGCGTATCGGTCGCCGCGTCCGTCGGGACGTTCCAATAGAGCTCCCCGGCCGGGATCGCCACTCGAGCGTGCACCCACCAGGAGCCGCCGGCTAGCCGCCGGGTCAGCGAGCCGGTCGCATCCGTCGTGTCGTACGCGATCTCCCTGCCCAGATCCGTGAGGAGCTCGGTCTCGATGTCGGCGTAGTCCTGAAAAGCGATATCCTCCCACGCCTCGATCACGGCCCGGACGGAGTCCAACCGCTGCTGGTTCGCCTCCTGCAGGTTCGTGAACGCCTCGAACGCGTTCGCGCGCTGCCGGTTCAGGCTCCCCTCACGGCCTTCCATAGCGTTGAAACGCTCGAATAGCGGTCGATACTCCCGCGCGCGCTGATCCATCCGCTGCATCCGCTCGGAGAGCTGACGCAGGCTGTCGCGCACCTCGTTCCAACGTCCCTCGGCGACCCGCCACGTCTCCTGCAGGACGAGCACGCTGTCGAACTCCTGGCGCAACTGCGCCGGAACCTGCGGCTCGGGCTCGTCGGCCGCCGCCGCCAGGGCCGCGAAGAGTGAGTCTCGGTCGAACGGCAAGAATTCTACGGGAAGATCGCCGACGGGCTGGAGCTCGTCCGCGCCTTGGGTCAGGACCTGAAGTGTGATGTCGCCGCCCCCACAAGCCGCGAACAGCAACGACGCAGCCATGAGGGACGGGATCGCGAGACGCTTGTTGAGCATCGCTAGGGCTCCACCTCGAGTATAACGGTTTGAGAAAGGTGGGGCGCTCGATCCGATGCGCCGAGAGAGCAAACGACGCGGGAAGGGGCGCTCCAGCAAAGCAATGTAAAGATTGAGCTTCAGCGGCGGAAGCTGCGGTCGAGCAGATAGGCGATCGGGTTGACCGGTCGGTCTTCGACGCGGATCTCGTAGTGCAGATTAGGACCGGTCGTCAGTCCGGATCGGCCGACCTCGCCGAGCAGGGCTCCGCGCTCGACCGTCTGACCTACCCGAACGAGCACGCTGGCCAGGTGCGCGTACCGGCTCGTATAGCCGTCACCGTGATCGATCTCCACCATGCGGCCGTAGCCCGACTCGTTGCCTGCGAACGTCACGCGCCCCGCTCCGGCCGCGACAACGCTGCTTCCCGCGGCCGCGGAGATGTCGACGCCGGGGTGCGGGCGCCGGTAGCCGAGCAAGGGGTGTAGCCGGTTGTAACTGAACCCGGAGCTGATCCAGGAGTCCTCCGCCTGGACCGGATGGATCGTCGGCCGTCGACGATAAACGTCGGCCTTCGTCTCGACCGAGTCCACCGCCTCCGACAGGCTCGTCGAGAGCAGCTCCGCACGGCGCAACAACTGGTCGAGGTTGCCGCTGACTCCGCGAGCGGCGTCAGCGAGGCCCGGGGCGAGCTGATAGAACTGCTCCTGCGCCGGGTCTACGAACACCGGTCCGCCCACGCCGGCCGAGTAGACTTCGCGGTCGAGCAACGGCAGTCCGGCAACCACGCGAAAACGCTGATCTCTCGCGGCCAGATCGTCGAGGGCGTGCGTCAGTCGCTCCGTCTGCTGCTCCATCGTCTGGAGGTTCGACACGAGGTGCTGGTTCTCGGCCTTGAACCGGTTGAGCTCGGAGATCGCGTGACGCTGACCGAGGAAACCGAGGACCCACGCCGACGACAGCCCGACGAGACCCAACAGCAGGAGGACGACAAGACGGAGCACACGCGGCCTGAGCCGATAGCTGTGTGCCCGGCCGCTACCCTCGGGAAAGACTTGGATTGTCCAGTACGACGGCTTTTTCACGCCCCGCGACAAACCCCGGCGTAGAGTGAAGAGCAGCCTTCGGACGGCTGCGACTCCTGGTGCGATCCGGCGCGAAATGTATTCCACGGTCCGGAAAAAAGTTGCCACAGGTTACCCCGCTCGTGCAGACGTGTCAACAGACCCCCCGCGCCCTGCGGAGGAGCCGCTCCTCGGCCGGTTGGCCACGACTCGGGCGGCTTCTCGAGCCTTTACTCTCACACCGCCTCGCGCTTGGACGACTGCCCCCGATGAAGTCGGGCTCCAGGGGCGCTGACGGACAGGCCCCTAACCTGCAACGCACGCGCCAGGCAGATAGGCTTCGTCCACGTGCCGCGGTATGCCAGGCCGGTTAACGGATTCGAGCGAGACGTCGTCTACATATCACGAGCGCACGATTCACCGGAAGAGCGGCGCGGCCGCAGGAGTGGGAAGACGATGCGACATATGAAGCGGACGGGCGTGGGCCTCGCGGCTCTCTTCGCCCTCGTCACGGCCTGTGACGACAGTACGGTGGGCCCCGGAGCCGGGGACCTGGCGGATGCAGACGCCGCCCTGATCGCCGAGCAGCAGGCGGATCTGTTGGATGGGATTCTGGACGGGGAGATGGACGCACGGCCGAGCATCATCGCCACGGGTGAGGTCGATGGCATGGTGTCACTGTCGGCCGCCCCGATCGTGACCCAGTTCACCTTTACCCGCACGCGCCCCTGCCGCAATGACGGGCAGGTCGTGGCGACGGGCTCGGGCACGCACACGGCGGATCGCGAGACCGGCGTAGTCACGCTCGAGTTCAGTGGCGACAAGTCGATCGAGAACTGCGCGCGAGCGCGCGGCGACCTCGTGATCACCATCAACGGACAGGGCACGTTCGAAGGCTTCCGTAAGAAAGTGAACGGCCAGTACGAAGGTCTGCAGACCAACGCTCAGGCCGGCAGCTTCACGTGGGAGACGAGTGATGGCCGCTCCGGCGAGTGCGACTACCAGCTAACCGTGACGTGGGACCCCTCCACGCATACGAAGACCATCGTCGGCTTCGTATGCGACCACGAGATCAACAGAACCGTCACGCGTGACGGCAGGGCGGGTAACGACGGCGGCGGCAGCTGACGTCGGTAGCCTGACGGACCCCATGCGGGTCGCGGCCGTGCTCTGGATGGGCGGTCGCACGAGAAGGAGAGAGGCCCGGTCGCCGCGAGGCGCCGGGCCTTTTTCATGATCGGTCTTTTCGCGGTGAAGCTCATTCCGGTCGTGGGAACAACACCGGTCCCGGCTGCACGCGCGAGAGCCCGGCGAGCTCCCGATCCAGCTCCGCGAGAGATGGTGCTCCATCGTCTCCGCCGAGAGCCGCCCACAACTCCCCCGCCTTGGAAGGAATGAACGGAGCCAGCATTGCCGCGCACGCCCCCAGGGCCCGCGCCAGCGATCCGAGCGCTGCGTCGAGAGTGGCTCGATCCGCTCCCTCACGCTCACCCCTGGCCAATGCCCAGGGCTGAGTCTCGTCGACGTAGCCGTTCGCGGCTCGAACGACATCGAAGGCTGCCTCCAGCGCTTCGTCCAGCAGGTAGTCGTCCATCTTCGCGAAGTAGTGCTGGAGCCCGTCGCGACGGGCAGCGTCGAGAGATGACGCCGCCCGGCTTTCGTCCGTGTCGGGGATCCTTCCCTCGCGGTACTTCCCGATCATGGATACGACGCGGTTGAGGAGATTCCCGAGGTCGTTGGCCAGATCGGCCGTATACCGTCGATCGAACTTCTCGACGAAGTCCTCGATCGAGTCGAAGTTGCGGTCCCCATCCCAGGGGACCTCCCGGATCAAGAAGTACCGGAGCGCGTCGGGGCCGTGGCGGGCGATCAGCTCGGGAAGGTCCAGCTGCGTCCCTCCGGACTTCGACAGCTTGAAACCGCCCACGTTGATAAACCCGTGGCCCCACACGGACTTGGGGATCTCGACGCCGGCCGCCATCAACATGGCCGGCCAGTACACGCAGTGAAAGCGCGTGATGTCCTTGCCGATGATGTGAAGGTCGGCGGGCCACAACCGGCCGTAGTCGTCCTCGTCCGGAAAGCCGACGGCCGTGATGTAGTTCGAGAGCGCATCGAACCACACATACACCGTGTGATCCTCCGCGCCGGGGAAGGGGATGCCCCACGGGATCCGGCTGCGCGAGGCCGAAATGTCCTCCAGCCCACCTTCGAGCAGCCGCAAGATCTCGTTTCGCCGACTCTCCGGGCGAACGAAGTGCGGGTTCTCCCGGATGTGCTCGAGCAACCGGTCACGATAGGCCGACAGCCGGAAGAACCAGTTCTCCTCCTGGGTCCACTCGATGTCGCGGTGCGGGTGGTTGGGGCATCGGCCGTCGACGAGCTCCTCTTCCTTCTTGAACGCCTCGCACCCGGAGCAGTAATACCCTTCGTACTTCGACAGGAAAAAATCCCCCGCATCCCGGATGCGCTCCATCAATGCCGTCACGCCTCGGTAGTGCCGGGGCTCCGAGGTCCGGATGAAGCCGTCGTTGGAGATCTCGAGGCTGCTCCACGCCTCGAGAAAGGCGTCGGCGATTCGATCGACCCACTCTTGAGGGGGGAACCCCTGACTCTCGGCCTCCCTGGCGACCTTCTGCCCGTGCTCGTCCATCCCGATCACGAAATGCACATCGTCACCGAGACTCCGCCGGTACCGGGCGATCACATCGGCCCCGACCTTCTCGACCGTGTGGCCCAGATGTGGCTCACCGTTCGAGTAGTCGATCGCGGTGGTCAGGTAGAATTTGGCCATAGATCCGTCGCACCAGAGTTCTTCAGCAGCCTGCCAGGAGCGAGCCGCAAGCGACGACCGCTCGACCGGATCAGCTTTCTCGAGACGACCGTCCGCCCGCGGACCGGGTCTCTTCGCGTAGACTCGCGAGTGGAATGGTGCGCGCCTCCCCATCGGGAGCCGAGAGCGTGATGGTCTCCTCGAACAGATTCCAACCGGTGACCTTTTCCTCTCCGCGGGAGGTGCGAAGCCGCTGGCCGACGGGAGGGAATCGTTTCTTGGCCTGCTGATACACGGCGTGCTCGTAGCGCAGGCAGTTCATGAGCCGCCCGCAGGCGCCCGAGATCTGGCTGGGGTTGAGCGACAATCCCTGATCCTTCGCCAGTTGCAGGGTGACGGGCTCGATCGTGGGCAGCCAGGACCGGCAGCAGAGCTCGCGCCGGCACCTCCCCAGCCCACCCAGACGCCGGGCCTCATCGCGCACACCGATCTGGCGGAGCTCGATCCGCGTGCGGAACGTACGCGCCATGTCACGAACGAGAGCCCGGAAGTCCACCCGCTTCTCGGCCGTGAAGTAGACCGTGAGCTTGTTCCGGTCCCACTGCCATTCGGCTTCACTCACCTTCATCTTGAGCCCGTGCTTTTGCACGAGTGCGCGCGTGCGACGGCGCACCTCCATCTCCTGTCCGCGAAGCTGGTGAAGGCGGGTCACGTCCGCCGGGGCGGCGCGGCGGAGCACCCGCCGCTCGGGTAGCGGCACCTGCCGCTCGCCCACGCTGTCGCAGCCACCCTCACAGGCAAGCGTGTCTGCGCTCACCGCTCGCTTGACCCACCCCAGGTCCTGCCCTCGATCCGCCTCGACGACGACGAATTCGCGCTCGACAAGACGGAAGATGTGACGGAACGTGAAGTAGTCCTTGCGGAGGCCCTTGAAGTGGACTTCGAGGATCTGCGGCGGCCCGGCCCGGTGCCCGGTCGAGGGTCCGATCGGCTGGGGGGCGCCGTGGCCGTTGACGGGCTTCGGCGCGGCGTGGCCGTTGGTCGGCCGGTGTCCGGCCTGTCCGGTCGGTCGGACCGGAATCGGGCCTTCCTGCGGCGGGCGGCCACCGGAGCTCATGCTTCCTCCCAGGCTCCCATCCGGTAGTACTTCTCACGCCGCCGGGTCACCAACTCTTCGGGGTCGAGGCGCATCAGCTCCTCGAGGTGTCTGACGAGCGCTGCCCCGACCGCTTCGATGGCCTTGTCCGGCTTGACGTGCGCGCCACCGGACGGCTCAGGGATCACCTCGTCGACGACGCCCAGCTCCAGGAGGTCCGGCGCCGTGAGCTTCAGAGCCTCGGCTGCCTTTTCAGCGTGCTCCCGGCTGCGCCACAGGATCGCCGCGCAGCCTTCCGGGGAGATGACAGAATAGATGGCGTTCTCGAGCATGAGGACACGGTCGGCGACCGCGATGCCGAGCGCGCCACCACTCCCCCCTTCGCCGATGATACAGGAGATGAGAGGAACTCGAAGACCTGCCATCACGAAGAGGTTCCGGGCGATCGCTTCCGCTTGACCGCGCTCCTCGGCGCCGATGCCCGGGTAGGCCCCCTGCGTGTCTACGAAGGTGATCACCGGCTTGCCGAACTTCTCGGCCAGCCGCATCAGACGCTTCGCTTTTCGATATCCCTCGGGGTGTGGAGAGCCGAAGTTCCGGAGGAGGTTCTCCTTCATCTCACGGCCCTTCTGGTGGCCGATGACCATCACGGACCGCCCCGCCAGGGAGCCCCATCCACCCACGATCGCCGGATCGTCACGGAAGGCTCGATCCCCGTGCAGCTCGAACCAATCGTCGAACAAGCCCTCGATGAAGTCGAGGGTGAACGGCCGCTCCTGGTTGCGAGCCAGCTTGACCCGATCGAACCGACTGAGCCGTTGGACCGCGTCGTCCTGCTCGCGGTCGAGCCGCTCCTCGAGCCGGCGGATCTGCTCTTCGACGTCCAGATCGCGGTCCTCCGCCAGCTCGCGAAGCTCCTCGATCTGACCGCGAATCTCCGCCAGCTTCTCCTGCTCTATCGCCATCGCCTCAGCGCTTTGCTTCGGTCCTCGGACCATCCGGGCCGACCTGCCGGCCTGCCCCGCGTGTCGCTTCAGTCGCGTACGAGCTTCACGCGATCTCCCAGCAGCGTCCGCAGCTCGGCGAGCAGCGTCGCGTTGGGCGCCACGCGCAACGTCCGCGACGCGAAGCGGGATGGTTGTGCCCCGTCTTCGCCCCGGTCACCGGTCCCGTTGCCCGTTCCGTTTCGCCCTCGACGGCTCCACTCCAGCATCAGCGGGCCCTTACCCGGGGCCTCTTCCAGGAGCTGGCGCACGCGCTCGAAAGCCCCGGGCTCGAGCTCGTCTCCCTCTCGGAGCTCGATGCAAATGCCGACGCCACCACCGGCGCGTACCTGCGCCAACCGCTGAACGGAATCAATAAAGATGGGCGGATCCTCGTCATCGCGCGAATTGCCGGACACCGTGCCCGTGATCAACACCGGCCGATCATCCGACAGGATCTCGCGATTCTGGGCCCACGTATCACCAAAAGCCAGCGCGGTGGCCGTGCCGCGGAAGTCCTCGATCGTAAGGCGCGCCCATTCCCGTCCGTCCCGCCGTGAGGTTCGAACCGCCGTCTCGGTGATCACGCACGCCACCTGTACTTGGCGCTCCCGCAGCTCCGCCAGGTTGGAGCTGTTGGCCTCCACGGCGTACAGGTCCGCCAGCTCGCGGTACCGATCGAGCGGGTGTCCAGAAATGTAGAAGCCGAGTCGCTCCTTCTCCTCGGTCAGCCGCTCGCGCTCGTCCCACGCGGGTACCGTCGGGAGACCCGGGGCGGGGCGCGGTCGGTCCCCCCCACCGAAGAGACTCGTCTGCCCGCTCTCGGTCTCGTGGCGGCGCAGCTGCGCTTCGTTCAACGTGATGTCGAGTCCGGCGGCGAGCGCCGCGCGGTCGCCGAACTGGTCCAGCGCCCCAGCGCCGATCAGCGCCTCGATCACGCGCTTGTTGTTCAGGCGCAGATCGATGCGCTCCAGGAAGTCCAGAAAAGACTCGAACGCCTTCTCCTCGCGAGCCTTGAGGATAGATCGGATGGCGGAGTGTCCCACTCCCTTGATGGCCCCCAGGCCGAATCGGATATCGCACTCGCCCACGACCGTGAACTGGTAGCGCGACTCGCTCACGCTGGGTGGCAGCACCTGGAGACCGAGGCTGCGAGCCTCTCCGATGTACGACACCACCGCGTCCGTGTCCCCGATCTCGGAGGAGAGCAGGGCGGCCATGAACTCGGCCGGGTAGTGCGCCTTTAGCCACGCCGTACGATACGAGATGATGGAGTAGGCGACGGAGTGGGCCTTCGGGAAGCCATACCGGCCGAACGTCCGGATGAGCTCGGCGATCTCGTTCGACTTCTCGGCCGGCACGCCACGCTCGACGGCGCGCTTCACGAAATCGTTGAGAACCTTCTCCGTGAGCGCGGCGTCCTTCTTCCCCACCGCCTTGCGAAGCACATCCGCTTCGGCGAGCGAGAATCCGGCGAGCACGTTGGCGACCCGCATCACCTGCTCCTGATAGGTGATAACGCCGTACGTCGGCTCCAGCACGCTGGCCAGGTCGGGGTGCGGGTACTCGACCGGAGCGAAGCCGCGCTTACGCCGGATGTAGACATCCGTCATGCCCGAATCGAGCGGACCCGGACGGATCAGCGCGTTGACGGCCACGAGGTCGTCGAACCGATCGCAGCGCATCGCGCGCAACTTCTCGGTGGCGAGGCTCGACTCGAACTGGAACGCGCCGCTCGTCCTCCCCGACGCGAGCATCTCGTACACGGCGGGATCGTCCAGCCCTATCTCGTCCCAGTCCACGTCCACGCCGTGCCGCTCGCCGATCGCATCGACCGCGTCGTGAATCACGGTGAGCGTCCGCAGCCCGAGGAAGTCCATCTTCAACATGCCCGCCTTCTCGAGCGCGACCATGTCGAATTGGGTGATCACCGCATCTTCGCCGTTCTTGGTGTCGGAGCAGACCGGCACGTACCGGTCCAGCGGGCCGGGCGCGATCACGACTCCCGCCGCGTGCACAGAGCTGTGGCGGGAGAGCCCCTCGATCCGGGTCGCGTAGTCCAGCAGCTTCTTGACCTGGGGGTCGTCCTTGTACGCCTGCTTGAGCTCCTGGACCTTGCGTGTCGCCTGCTCCACGGTGAGCGAGAAGCCCGGCGTGGATGGAATCAGCTTGGCGAGCCGATCCGTGTCGGAGGGCGAGAACCCCAGCACGCGCCCCACGTCCCGCACGACGGCGCGCGCCTTCATCGTGCCGAACGTGATGATCTGGCCGACCGACTCCTGTCCGTACTTCTCGCGCACGTAGTCGATGACCTCGCCCCGGCGCTCGTAGCAGAAGTCGATGTCGATGTCCGGCATCGAAATGCGGTCCGGGTTGAGGAATCGCTCGAACAGGAGGTCGAAGCGAAGTGGGTCTACGTCGGTGATCCCCAGGGCGTATGCGACGATGGACCCGGCGGATGAGCCCCGGCCCGGTCCCACGGGGATATCGCGCTCCTTCGCCGCCCGAATGAAGTCCCAAACGATGAGGAAGTAGCCGGCGTATCGCGTCTTTACGATCACGTCCAGCTCGTATTCGAGCCGCTCTTTCACGTCCGCCGGAAGAGGCTCCCCGTACCGCTCGATCGCGCCGCGTTGGGAGAGCTCGCGCAGCATGGCCTCGTCTCCCGCGTACTCGTCCGGCAGCGGGAAGTTGGGGAGGTGGTACTTCTGCTCGAACTGGACGTCGCACCGCTCCGCGATCTCGACGGTGGAGAGCAGCACTTCGGGGTGGTCCGGGAACAGCTCGGCCATCTCGGCAGCCGACTTGAAGTAGCTCTCCGCGCCGTGAAACCGTAGCCGGTTGGGGTCGTTCTTGTCCTTACCGGTGCCGATGCAAAGCAGCGTGTCATGCGCGTCCGCGTCCTCGCGGCGCAGGTAGTGCGCGTCGTTCGTCGCTGCCACGGGGAGCCCGAGCTCCTCGGCGAGCTGGAAGACCCCTTCGTTCACCTTCTGCTGGCTCGGGATCCCGTGATCCTGTACTTCGAGCCAATAGCGGTCGGGGAATACGCGCGCGTGCCACTCTGCTACGCGTCTGGCGTCCTCCCAGCGGTCGGCTTCCAGGTAGCGCGCGATCTCGCCCGCCAGACAGGCCGAGAGCACGATGAGGCCGTCGGAGTACTCCTCCAACACCTGGTGATCGATGCGCGGCCGGCGATAGAAGCCTTCGGTGTACCCGATCGAAGAAAGACGGATCAGGTTCTGGTAGCCGGTGTTGTTTGCCGCCAGCAGGACGAGGTGCGCGTAATGGTGCGGCGCCCGCTCCGGCTTCTCGCGCGAGCGTCGATCGCCATACGCCACGTAGGCCTCGCAACCGATGATGGGCTTGATCCCCGCATCACGAGCCTTCTCCTGGAACTCCCATGCGCCGAAGAGATTCCCGTGGTCGGTGAGCGCCAAGGCGGGCATGCCGAACTCGATGGCCTGATCGAGCAACTCGTCGATCCGGTTTGCGCCGTCGAGGAGCGAGTATTCGCTGTGCGTGTGAAGGTGGACGAATTGCATCTCAGCGTCTATCGACCGCGCGGCCCACGCCGCGTCACGTTGCCAAGCCCTGGGCCGGCCGCTGGAAAACTCCAGCCAGCCGCGTTACGAGCCGCACCGGAGCGAGCCGAGGATCCCCTGCAATTGCAGCAAGTACTCGTACTTGCTCTCGTTCGGTGCGTAGAGCCAGGCATCGATGAACAGCGTGCGGGTGGGGCAGTTCACGAGCCACACGAGGAACGGTCCCGCTGCGGGGAAGTCGCCCTCCTCATCCTCCCAGATCCCCGTCACTTCGAGGGCGGGATGGCCATCGATGCTAAAGCGAGTGACCGCAGAGCGGTCCGTCCTCAACCCCTGCGCCACGTTGTAATGAACGCTATCGATACCCGCGCGCCATTCGAGCGCGATCTCGGCGGTGAGAGAGTCCACCCTGGCGCGCGGCTGCACGAGGATCGAGCGGATCAGCACGCCTGGGTCGGGGTTGTCGTTCCGGACGATCACGAGGCTGTCACCGGTCTCGGTTTCGCGGGCCACGTGATCGTACACCTCGGGGACGAGCATCGAGAAGCCGAATCGCCGCTCCAGATCCTCGGCGAGCGCGGTGTCAGGTGGGGTCACGAACATCTTGTTCCGCACCCAGTCGCGATAGCTGGAATCGATCATTGCGAGGACCGCGGGCAGCTGTGACACCCAACTCTCGACCTCGCGTGTCTCACGGAGCACGACGGCCGTTACCGTCTGGCCACGCGCCCACACATCGCGCGCCTGGAACACTTCCGGGACGGGCACCGACTCGAACGTATGCCCGGCCGCCGCGGCGACGGCGGCGAGATCCGGATCGGCCACCGTCCCGAACACGATCACGTTCCGGAACACTCTCAGGTCGGCGGACTGCTCGGTGGTGGGGTCGACCTGCGTGATCACGTACTGCTTCTCGTCGCGCGTCGTGAAGACCGTGGGTTCCAGGATCGCGTACGTGGTGTCCGCGACCTGCTCCCAGAGAGAGTCGGGCGCGAGCACGATCAGGCTGTTCGCCTCTCCCCACGCCTGCGGGTTATCGCAGCCCGAGACAAGGGCGAAAAGGCCGATGGCGACCGGCACGAGAAGGGGTGCGCTCGGTCTCGAGGCTCTCACCTCGCGGCGTGAATCGGTCGTGTTCCGCATGGCAGCGCAAAGTAGACGCCGGGTGGGGGCACGAGCAACCACGATTGAACGGCCGATTGAAAGGCCTCGCCGGCCCTCTTCGAGCTCCTCTTGACAGCAAGACGAAGCGGCTCTAAAAAGCGAAAAACGGCGGTCGGGCCGCTTGCGGACCGCTGCGAAACCTCAACATGTCAGGAGCCCAGAAGGAGACTGCGCGCCCATGCCGTACGAGCCTGTGGATCCCGTTGAGACCCCCGAGCCTGGTTCGCCCTTCGCCGTCCTCGAACCGCGGGCAGAAGCCGAGTCCTGGGAGGACGATTGGGAGGATGGGGACGAAGGTTGGGAGGACGAGGAAGACGATTGGGACGACGACGAGTGGGATGACCTCGGGGAGTTGGATGATGATTGGGGGCAGAACGAAGATTGACGATTCCTAGCAGGCTGCTAGGGCTCCCCGAACTTCGTGTCGATCTCCACACCACACTCACGCAGGAAGCCGGTCGGCAACTGACCGCCGATGCTGGTTCCGAACAGATTGAGGCGCCTATGTCGTGACTGGCGCAGGGCGTTATGATCCAGTGGACGGGCCTCTGACGCCCAGGCGCCCCGGGGCGCACAACGGGATCGCGAATCTGCCGAATCCCCTTCAGACTAACGGGCTCGTGTGTAACGACTCTCGACCTGTATCGTTTCGAGACGCCCGTTTCCGTTACAGGGTCGGTCATCTCTACCGATGCCGAGCTTCGGCTTGGACGGGTGCTTCAGGGCGAGACAGGTGTTCCGATCGGGGACAGATTCTCGATCGGGTGCGCGGAGCTCGAGCGACCACGCCCGGCCGCCTCGTGAAGCCCGGGAGGCGCGCTCCTCAGGCGTAGCCCGGTACCTTGAATCGGCACATCGGAAGCGGTAACATCCCCCGCCCCACCGGGTACCCACCCGGCGCGGTACGTGAGGGCCCGTAGCTCAGCCTGGTTAGAGCGCACGCCTGATAAGCGTGAGGCCGGTGGTTCAAATCCACCCGGGCCCATACTCCACGTCCTCTTCCACCGCCTGCAGACCCAGCACTATCGGGGAGTTTCGGTCTTGGCCCGTTTGGCCCCATACCGTCGGCTTTACCGTCGGTTGCTCTCCTAGGCCGCGCCACCCACTCTCGGTAGTGCTTGCTTTCGGCACGAGACAACTGCCGCGTGGAATGACTCCTGTCGAAGAGGGGGAGACCGGGTCTCCGTTCGGAGCCATGCACCCACGCCGTGGTAGCCTGCGGAAGGAGTACTGGATGCTGTGATGCCGGACTCAACGGGCAGTCTGTCTGCAAGGGACATTCGCGCGCGACTGTCCGGTACACAGCCTGCGGAGGACCCCACCCTGATTGACGTCGCAGTCGCCACCCGGGGCTGGCGACCAGGATTTCGTGAGCGCCTCAGTGACACGCTGGCTCCTGCCGCGGTATTGATACCAATTGTCGATCGACCCGATGGCCTCTCCGTGCTGTTCACGCGCCGGTCGGCGAAGCTCAAACACCACAGTGGTCAGGTCAGCTTTCCGGGCGGCCGCATGGAGGTTTGCGACGTCGATATCGTTGAGACGGCGCTCCGCGAAACCGGGGAAGAACTCGGTATCCACCCGCACCAGGTCGAGGTGGCCGGCTTCTTATCCCCCATTGCTACTCTTACCGGGTACGCGGTGACGCCGGTCGTAGGCCTTCTCGCAGATGATACTCGACTGACCCTGGATCACACGGAGGTCGAGTCCGTTTTCGAGGTTCCCCTAGGCTACTTGTTGGATCCGGCAAGTCAACGACATGGATCCAGCAACCTGGATCGCGTGGCGTTTCCGTTGGAGTTCCACTTCGATGGTCAGCGAATCTGGGGCGCCACCGCCGCCATACTAATCGCCTTGCGCGATGCTCTATTGCAGGAGAATGGGCTCCGGCCTCACGCTAGTCGGCGTGCTTGATGCGTGAACCGACATGGTCCGCTCCGTCGCCTCCGGACGCATCGGACTTAAAAGCGGCCCGCTACCCCGGCGTATTTCGCTAGAACGGGATATACCACGCGCCTTCTGCCGTTGTAGCCAAGCCAGACTGCTCGGGCTGTCCACGAGCCTCGACCTCCCCTCGAACCGAGCGCCTACGTTTAGGAGAACCTGATCCAGAAACCCCTCTCTCTGTTGGGCCGACGCCCCTCGCCCGAACTGGGGCTGGGGACTCTTGCCGACGGCATAGGTGCACCGGGACACGGGCCAGCCCTGCCGACGGGCTGCGCAGGTCGATGGACGCAAGCGACTGAGAGCCCCTGAAGGAACTATTCGAGCGGGCGAGAGCGATGCCTGCGGAGGACCAGCCCGCCTTTCTGGAAAGCCCCTGCGCAGGCGACCCGAATAAGCAGGCCCAGCTCGCATCCTTGGCTGCCGCCCGGGACGCGGAAGGGTTCTTCGACAGCCTCGCCGACGGGGTCCTTTCTCTCCCTCACTAGCCGGACGATTCAGACCCCCTCCGCGGCTACGGAACCCGAGCTTCTCCTCGATCCGGTAATGATGGACTGTGATCACCGAGGCTGACGCTCCGGCTATGGCTCCGGCCAGTGACAGCATCGAACGGTTAGCTGCCGCCAACCCTCCGGGCTGTGATAGAACGCCATCGTCGGCCCATCCGGTCCGCGAAGAAGCACCACGTCGTCAGTCGGTCGGGGGTACGGGTCTCTCCAGGTGAACTCCCAAGCGCTCGTCCAATCGAAGTAGTCGGATCCGGCGACGGCCACCTCCCATTCATCAGCACTCCCCAGCCACTTCACGAGGTCGACATCTCGGGTGGTGGCGTCGAGCGTTACGACGACCAGGCGCCATGAGTCAGGCGAGACACACTGGACCGCCCATTGCGGTCCTGGGCTTCGCGAAAACCGACCCGGAGCAGCGGGGACGCCACCAGATTGAGACCGACAACCCTGCGCACGAATCCACTCAAAAAGGGCTGGCGGGAACCCGGCGGGAGCCGAGTCGGGCACCGATCGCGATGCGCTCGCTCGCTCGGCCGCCTTGCGCTCCAACACGGCCATGCACGGGCCGCGCATGAAGCTCACGCTGGGGAGGTGCCTCGCCACGTCCGGATGCTCATCGACCCAAGCGGCCGCCCTATCAATGGCTACGCGACAGTTGTCCTCCCACTCTGCCTCGGTCGGGAGCTGGGTGACGAAGTCTCGATACACCTCGAGTGGGATCCGCGAGACACGAGACCTGCCCAACATCGGCCACATCTCGTGTGGGGTGATATCGAATGTGGGGCGTCCGCCAAGCCACGCGGTATCGGGTCTAAGCCGCAGTTCGAGATGCCACGGGGTCTCGGATGCCGGGAGTGCATCGGCGGGGTACCAAGCGCAATCCTCGCCGAGCGTCCACGCGACGATGACGACCGTGTCTCCGATCGCGACGCGCTCCGCTCCCGGGCCCTCCGCCCATCGGACGAGGACGGGTTGTCCGTGGGCTGTACCGCGCCGGGGGTCCGAGCCGGTCTCCCGTCGTGGTCTGTCGGCCACGAATCCGTCCAGCACGGTGCCCTGCAGCTGGGTCTCTGAGTCCCAACGTACGAGAGCCGTTTCCCGATACGGACTGATGAAGAAACAGGTCTCCGTGTCGATCTGGGCCAGCGACGGCGACGTCGCGATCAGGGACGCACCAGCCGCGAGCAACATCCCGGCGTGGACACAGTTCCCCCCGATCGCCGCGCCGGCCCGTCTCAAGGATCCATCTCCCCCGGCCAGGTGCAGCATCGAATCCGGAGACTGTGCCAACCCTGCTCCGACTCGTACCACCCGAGCTCGCGATCTGTCCCCAAGATCAGGATCGCATCCCGCTCCGGTCGGCGAAGCGGAGAGATACTCTGGAACTCCCGCGCGCTCATCCACGAGAAGTACTCCGGGTGGGCGACGACGACCGTCCAATCCCGTCCATCCCCCGCCATCCGCGCCAACTCGACAACGCGCGGGGTCGCCTCCAGCACGACCACGGCCAGCTGCCAGGAGTCGCGCAACACACACTTGATGGCCCATTGCTCCGCGTCAGATGCGACGAAGGCTCCATGAGCCGCCTCATCTAACTGCCCCGGTCTCTCTGAGAGGAGATCACATCCGCCACTCTCGCGCCACTGGAGGAGCCGGGCCCAGGTCGAGTCGTCCCATGCCCACAACGTGAAGTCATCGGCGCGAAACTCCAGATCCTGATTGCAGGACTCGATGAGGTCGTCTCCCCAGAAGAACGGGCGGCGGTTCTGAAGCTCCGGGTGCCTGGCAAGCCACGTGGTCACCTCGAGGGTGGGGGGACGGCAATCCCGCACCCAGCTTGCCGAATCCGGAAGCGCGGAGATGAAGTCGAGGTACGTGTCGAAGGGGACGCTCGCCCGGGACTCATCGCGCCCGGGGAATTCGGTGAGGGGATTAGGTACCACATCGAGCGTGGGAGCCCCATCGACCCAGAGGCTATCGGGGCGAAGCCTTCCGCGAAAATGCTGCGTCGTACCCACGGGAAGCGTGTCGCGGAAGGGGTGCCAACTGCAATCATCATAAACGCCCCACCGGACGACGACTACATTCACTCCTTCGCCCAGAGAGGCCGCTCCCAGTCCGCTGGCCGTACGGACTCGGACGACCTGACCCTTAGGTTGTCCGGTCCGACGATCCTCATCATCCGGCGGCCATTCACGATCTGACTTCCAGGAGTCCAAAGTCGTCCCGGTGAGGAGCGTCTCGCCCGCCAGGATGACGAGCCGCGGCACCGCGCCCCCCCAGATGCAGATTGGCTCTTCGGATCCTGTGAGGGTCGGCGCACCCCACAGCGTGGCCGCAAGAACGACTGCCCAGATCATCCATCGCACTCCGAACAGGGGAGCTCAGACGAGACCGGCCTCGCTCGAAGACGCTAGCCATGCGACCGGCCGGGAGACGGCTCGCTTCCTTATCGTGTGACCCCGAATCACTCGGCAAGTGCCGTCTTCGACTGCGATCACAACGGGCTAATGACCTGCTTCCCCTCAGTGAGGACAGCGACTTCAGTGCTCGGTATCTTTCGGCTGGTCTGAGTCCTCGGTGTCGGTCTGATCACGAGTCCGATCTGTCTGCCGCACGCTCACTCGGCGTGCTGTTCGTCGGATGTGACATAGTCACGGCTTGAAATGGGCGGGTGCGTCAGATATTGCCGACAGGGGAATCCTTATCCGGTCGCGCTCAATCGACAATCGAGGATACCACTTACCTATCGCCCGTCGCCCGGCATTCGTCAGAACAAACTCGACATGAGATACGGGATCACCTAGGAGACATTTCTGAAAAACTTTGCCTTGCGCCATTCTCTCGCCGGCGACAAAGACCGGGTACGCCAACCACTTGTCCTCGTCGGGCCACGGATTACTCTGATATTGAAGATGCAAAAGGAACTTGCGACCGTCCGCGCCATACTTGACGACCGCCACTTCGGCCGAGGCCAGCGTCCGCTCCCAGTCCCAGTCGGTGGCCAAGTTCCTTCCGGCTCTTGTCAAACCCGCCCGAACCTGTCCTCCATGTGACTCAAACCGTGCAGATACCAGACCGAGCTTCACGAGGTCTTGATACATCGTTTCGTCCGGCTCCGTGTCCCAGAGCTCGTCACGGAACGACATCCTCAAGAGCTGCGCTTTGTGGCTTCGCGGCAGGTCACGAAACCGCGAAGGGGCGCGTACGTATTTGGATGTCCGTGTGAGCAATCCTAGAAGCGTCCAGACTCCGAGACCCAGCAGGAGCGCATGACCGACAAATAGGAACCATGCGGGAAGCGTGGCGGGACGGGCGTCTGCGGTCGCGTTCCAGAGAATCGTGGCTCCGGTGACGAGAGCGCCCAGGACCTTTGCTGCGGTTGTCCAGAGGACCGATATGCCAGCCCACCAGTTCCCAATCGCGGACGCCCGCTTGAGGAACCAGAAGACGGGCTGAAGTTTGCTCAGCGGCTTGTGCATTAGCGGGAACTTACCCGGGAGTGCACCCTCAGCAAGCGCAGAGACCAAAGGAGCCCGCCTTCGAGTCAAGCAGCGACCTCAAAGGGGCCCCCGGACGGCGCCCTGCCCGGCGCGGCTAGGTGCTTGTTCGGCGCGAGCCATCGTGCGTCACGCTGGCTAGGCGTGCGCCCCTGAGGTCCTGCTGCTACCTGACCCGCGTGCCGCCGAAGCGCCTCTCTCCTTCGTCCTGAGCTCGACCAACGTGACCCACCTACTTCGCGGCTTTCTCGGGGCCCCTGACGCCGGAGCTCGTGGCCCCGACGGACTGACGGGTGCAGCGCCAGTCCGCGGCTCGGATCGGCGCGCCGTCGCTCGCTCGGGTCCCCCCTGGTCACGTTCCGGCGGTCGCGACCGTCTCCGTCGGCAGCTCCCCACCGAACTCGATGATGAATGCGACGCGACGGTTCTCAAGCCCGGCCCGGCCTGGACCCCGCGCTCCTTGGATGACGAGGCGCTCCTCACCATACCCGGCAATTCGGATTCCGGAGGCGTCGAGGCCACCGTGGTCGGTGAGGTACTGGGCCACGTTCTCCGCTCGCCTCTCGGAGAGCCGCTTGTTGTAGGCCGCCGATCCGGCGGGGTCGGCGAACCCCTCCACGGTGAGCACGGCGGCGGGGTAGTACTTCTCCACCACCGCGGCGAAGCGATTCAACGTCGGACGATCGATGGGCCGAATCTCCGCGCGATCGAAATCGAAGTGTACCGGCATCGCGAACCGAATTCCGTTCTCGATCTCGGTGATCTGAGCCTCGACCTCGCCGAGCTGTGCCGAGAGGGCTTCGAGATCCTCGCGCAGGGCGGCCAGGGCGGCCTCGTTCGTGTCGATCCGCGCCGAGTTGTCCGAGACCCTGGAATCCAGATCGCCCAGCTCGCCTCGAATCTCCTGCATGGTCTCGTCGAACACGTCCTGGCGGACCTTAGCGGCGCAGGCACTCCACGCTGCCGCCGCCCCGACGAGGAGAAAGGCCGCCGTGGCGCGGTGCACGTGGGGGTCTCCTGCCGTTCATTGCGCGGCTCGCGGAAGGCGAGACGACCCCGACGCCGAGCCAACATGATGAACTGGTGCTGGAGGTGAATCGCGATTGCACGGACGTCGTGCAGGCTCGGGGGTAATGGAACTGATGGACGCTGCTGCGGATCTGAAGGTACCGCTCCAAGGTCGCAGTCGGAATCGGGAATAACTGGGAGGACGGCCACTGATCCTGCGTCGACGAGTTGGGGCCGTGCGGCCGTTATCAGATTGCGCCGATCATTTCGTCAGCTCTTGTATGCCCTCGCCGTGACCTTTCTGATCCACGGAATCTCCAGATAACTGTCCACCGCCGGCGCATCTTTCTGCCGGGCGCGCGCCAGATGAGCCTCGGCCTGCGCCAGGTCCTTCTGCAGAAATGCGATCACCGCAAGGCCCAGATCCGGCTTATACGAATCGGGGTTGAGCCTCGATGCCATTATGAAGTTTCCGCCGGCTCGCGCAAATCGTTCAGCCGCATCATAACGCCATGTTGCAATACGCGTCATCCAGCGCCCGCGAGATATCAGCACGTCGAACCGAACCGACTCGTCGATCCCAAATATTTCGGTGACTTCGGCCAATTCCGGCTCACGCAGATCCCTAGTTACTCCAAAATGATCGTGAATGCCTCGCGCGAACAATTTTGTCATTTCGAGATAGCCGGACAAGTTCGGATGATGTGCGTCGATCATCAGATCGTAGCCGATCAATCCGTCCGTTGCCCGATTGCGCAAACCCCGAACGACATCTACGACAATGCGATTGCCATCGGCTCGCAGACCGCGGATGAAATCATTCTGCCGGGTGGAAGCACGCAATGGTACGCCGTCATTGTCGACGGCCTTCTGAAACAACTCCCAGGCTTCGGCATGTTCGCCGAGCTGTCGATATAGAATGCCTCGCCGATAGATCGCTTCGGCAAACCCCGGGCATATATTCTCCGCCACGGCATAGTACTCCGCGCCCATCCGCTGGTCCCCGCCCTGCTCCGCTTCCATTGCCGCTTCGATCAGCCGCTTCAATTCCGCGTGGTCTTCTTCACGACTGCAGGAAGACGAACGACTCGGCTGCCATTCGGCATAATTTCCGGCGACGGTCGCGACGAGAATCGGTATGTCGGCAGATCTTGCCGTGTCGACCATGGACGTGATCGACTGAGTGTAGGCATCGAAAACGGAATCGAAACGCTTGTCGTTCATCAACGGCTCGTCAAACAACCTGCGATCGTCAATCGTCAGGTCGTCTCGATCCAACGCCCTGACCAACAACCCAGCGAGCTTGGAATAGGATGCCAGAGCCATGGCCAGAGGGGACAAATACAGTTCAGTGAATTTCAGGTATTCATTATGGCCACTGTAGACAACGAACAGCGACGGCTGGAATTCAGTTGAATGCTCGACGATCTTCTGCATGCGAATAAGGTTGTATTGGATATCCATACTGGAGGCGGCCAGATTCACATTCCGTATAGGCTTGCCCCGCAGTCGGTTGTCGAACATATAGGCCAACAATTTCGGTACCGATACAGACGGGTTGTAAGGCTCCCCCTCCATCGTGGAACCGCCAAAATAATAAATATTGAAAGTTTCCCCCGAAGCTCCGGCAGCCCTATATTTGTCTTTCAATTCTGCGTATACAGCATCCGTTGAATGAACATCTCGCACCCAAAAAACTAGACGAACCGCGCCTTCGGCCAGTATTGCCGCGATCACCAACGACACCACGATAAGCAATACTCTGGAGTTTGTTTCCGTCATCGCTCAGCTCTGCATGGATCAGCGCGTGTAACATCACCTGATGGAGATCCGTCCAAGCCGCAAGAAATATACGGCGATCCCGCCACCCGATCGTTTCGACCATCCGTTCGACGACGGCGGAGCGTGAATCTAGCGGACCCCAAAGGTGTGCTTTTGCCCGCCTCCAGCGTCGGAAGCACGTCGCCTTGAGGCCGGTGGTGGGAGCTGCGCTCGCCTGCTGCGGTGCTCGCTCGGCTTCGCCCCAAATCCACCCGGGCCCATTCTCCTGCCGGATTAGCTCCCTGCGCTTCTGGTCGGGACGCTCCGAAGGTTCTACTCTGGAGGTACGGTCTGTAGGAGGGCCGTGCCGTGACAACCGATCTGGAAGAACGCCTCCAGTCTGCCATCGGCGGCCGTTACCGACTCGAGCGCGAGATAGGCCGGGGTGGCATGGCGATCGTCTACCTGGCCGAGGACCTCAAGCACCATCGGAAGGTAGCGCTCAAGGTCCTTCATCCCGAGTTCGCCCAGGCGTTGGGTGCCAAGCGGTTCTTGAAGGAGATCGAGATCGCCGCGGCCCTCAGCCACCCCCATATCCTGCCGCTGTACGATTCCGGAGAGGCCGACGGGTTCCTCTACTACGTCATGCCGTATGTGGAGGGCGACTCCCTGCGCGATCGCCTGAAGCGCGAAACGCAGCTGTCCGTGGGCGAGGCGCTGCGAATCACACGGGAGGTGGCGGATGGCCTGAGCCACGCCCATTCCCTCGGGGTCGTCCACCGCGATATCAAACCCGAAAACATATTGCTCTCGGGGGAGCACGCCCTGATCGCCGATTTCGGGATCGCGCGGGCCATCACGGAGGCTGCTGGGGAGAAGCTCACCGAGACGGGGCTGGCGGTCGGTACCGCGTCCTACATGAGTCCCGAGCAGGCCCGAGGGGAACGAAACCTGGATGGCCGCACCGACGTCTACTCGCTGGGTTGCGTGCTATACGAGCTTCTGGCGGGTAACCCGCCGTTCATGGGACCGAGCGGGCAGGCCGTCTTGGCTCGTCAATCGCTCGATCCCGTGCCCCGCCTCCGCACAGTGCGCGGCACCATCCCCGAAGGAGTCGAAAGAGCCGTTCTCACGGCGCTCGCCAAGGTACCTGCTGACCGCTTTCGGACCGCCCAACAGTTTGCCGAGGCGTTGTCTGGGAAGGAGGAGCCCCATCAAGGCCGGCCACGTCCCCTTTTCGTCGGGATCTTTGCGGTCGCTCTCATCATAGGCCTCGCTGGCCTGTACGTGCTGATCCGCGGCCAAGGTCGGAGCTTCCCTTCGGACATGGTGACAGGGGCGGCCGCGCCGGGGGTTGCAGTGCTTCCGTTCAGTGTCGCGGGCTCCGAGCTCCAGGAGTGGCGTGAGGGTCTCGTGAACCTGATCTCCACCGGCCTGGATGGGGCGGGTGGTCTTCGGGCGATCGACAGCCGCACGGTCTTCGCTCGCTGGGATGAGAGGGCTCGAGGCTCCGTCCGGGTCGACCAGTCCACGAACCTGGAGATCGCTCGAGAGACGGGGGCTCGCTACGCCCTCCTCGGGTCGGCGGTGGCCATTGGACCGGAAGTGCGGTTGGTGGGCGATGTCTACGAGGTGGAAACGGGTGTTCGCCTCGGCCAGGGACAGATCGAGGGCCCACCGGACAGCGTCCTCACGCTGGTGGACCGTCTGGTCGTTGAGGTGCTCGGGGTGATCCTCGAACGGGGCGAGGGTGAGCTCCCCCCGATCAACCTGACGAGCATCACGACGACCTCCGTCCCGGCCCTGAAGGCGTACCTGGAAGGCGAGGTCTTCTTCCGTCGGGCTCAACTCGACGCGGCGATCGAAGCCTACACCCGGGCCGTGGAGGCCGACCCCGCGTTCGGGCTGGCGCACTACCACCTGGCCAGCTCTCATGCCTGGCGCGCCAACATCCAGAGCCCGGAGGCCAGGCGGCATCGCGAAGCGGCTTTACGGCTCGTCGATCGACTCCCGGAGCGGGAGGCGGCGCTCGTTCGGGCACGCTACGCCACCGGCGAGCAGCAAGCCGAGGCGGTCGTGTGGTTGGAGGAGGCGGTGAGGAAGTACCCGGACGATGCGGAAGCCTGGTTTCTCCTCGGGGACGCTCACCTTCACACGAGCGCCCCGACCGGGCCGGAGGAGGCCGACCGGGCCTTCCAGCGGGCAACCGAGCTCGACCCCGCGTTCGCCCCCTACCAGCCCCACGGCGTGGAACTCGCCTTCAACCACCACACCGACAGCACCCTGGCCGACGCGCGGCTCCGCCAATATGGGCGGGTCGCGCCAGGCTCCTCCTACTATTCGGGGGGGCGGTTGGCGCTCGCCCTCGCCTTCGGATCTGATGAAGCGCGGTCAGCGGCGTTTGCGGTGCTGGATACGGTGGAGGTGGAGATACTTCCCGCCGCGCAGGCCAACCTCAAGCATCCCCGGCACTGGCAGGCCCGCGAAGGGGTCCTCCTCGCGCTTCGCGAACGGTTGAGTGATTCCGCATGGAAAACGACCGCCGCCGACCTCCTGGCCTCGGGGAGCTTGTGGAAACGGGGGCACTTGCGTCGTGCTCTCGACTACCTGAACCATCCCGCCGTGTCGGCTGTGACGCGAGTCTGCCTGCCCGCGATCGCCCGCGGCTGGGGGGTCCCCATCCCCGAGCGTGTCCTCGAGGGAGCGATGGCGATGGCCACGGAGGACCGGGAGGGACCGCTCCACTTCCTGCTCGCCTGCCGGGGCTACATCGCGGCGGATCTCGGACGCTGGGACGTCCACGCCGCGACGATCGCGAACGCGGAGGAACTCGCGGAGGGGGCACGCGCGGAGGGAGACATCGCGGAGGCGCGTCGCCTGGAGGCTGCGGGCGCGGAGCTACGGGGATACGCTGCCTGGCGGCGCGGCGACCCGAGCCGTGCGCTGTCGCTTCTTGAGGAGGCACACCGAGTTGCCTGGTACCTGGGCGACTGGCCACGTCGAGTCCACCGCAAAGCGGGTTGGTACCCGAACGCCTGGAGCGGCCACATCTACCAGGAGATGAACGAGCCGGCGCAGGCGGGTCGCTATCTTCGCGGGGTCTGGTACAATCCGTTGGCACGCTACCGGCAGGGGCAGATCCACGAAGCCATAGGCGAGTGGGAGCAAGCCCGCCAGGCCTACGAGTACTTCGTCGAGGCGTGGACGGACGCCGACTCGGAGCTCCAGCCCTGGGTGGAGGACGCGCGCGAGGCGATCTGGCGTGTAAACGAGAACGGTGGCGTCCCCGGTTCCTCCGAGTGAGGCGGGCCACTCGGCGGCAAACGGGCCAGAATACCGTCGGTTATACCGTCCGTTGATCCCGGCAGAGTCCGACATCGATGCCTCGGAATCCGGGCAGATCGTGCGAGATGTCGTTGAAACTGCGGCATCTTGTCCCTGGTCCTTACGGACCTGCCTGATAAGCGCGAGGCCGGTGGTTCGAGCTGCGCCGGCCCGCGGCCGTGCTCGCTCGGCATCGCCCCAAATCCACCCGGGTCCATGTCCCAGACAGCCCCGCCAGACGGGGCTCTCGTGCATCTCGTGGTTAGGTTGTAATGAGGCGACCGCGTGTCGGGGCAACAAGGACAGTGGGAGGGCTGAGGTCAGCGCGGACATCGGTTGCGGTGGGGAGGCCACCTCCCCGGGCACCGTAACATGGGCCCGAGCGGACGATAGGCTTCGGTCCGATCGAGCCGGAACTTTGTTTCCGATCGGCCCGGGAGGAGACCCATGAGTCGGACCGACCACGAACTCGGGATGTTCAGGCCCATCAGCCGCCGGGACTTCATCCACGGCGCCGGGCTGGCCGCGCTGGGCCTCGGTCTCTCCTGCGGACGGTCGGGAGAGAACGCTCCGCCGGGTCGCGGGACGTCCGACAGTCCGTACTACCCGCCCACGCTCACCGGCCTGCGCGGCTCGCAACCCGGTTCGTACGAGGTGGCCCACGAGCTGGCGCGCGAAGGCCGGCACTTCGGACACGGCGAGGAGCTCGGCGAGGAGTACGATCTGGTGGTCGTCGGTGGTGGGATCAGCGGCCTCGCCGCGGCCTGGTACTATCGCCAGCGGTTCGGGCGTGACTCCCGCATTCTGATCCTGGACAACCACGACGACTTCGGCGGGCACGCCAGGCGCAACGAGTTCCACCAGGGTGGAGTGATGCGCCTGGCGTGGGGCGGCGTCTTCAACCTCGAGTACCCGGAGTTCAGCGACCGCGTCCACGCGCTGCTCGGGGAGCTGGGGGTCGACCTCGAGCGGCTCCTGGAAGGGAACGACTTCAACTACGGCGACGACGGAGAGCTGGGCCCGGCCACCTGGTTCGACGCCGAGACCTACGGGCGGAACGTGCTGATCCCGGGGTTCACTCCCCGGCATGGAGACTTCTCCAGGATCCTGGAGACGATCGACTCCGTGCCGCTCTCCGAGGAATCCCGCGAGTCCCTGAGGCGGTTCTACTCCACCCGGACCGACGTGCTCTCGGGGCGCAGCCCGGAAGAGCGCCAGGAGTACCTGCGGAAGATCAGCTACACCGACTTCGTTCGCCGGCATGGCGGCCTCACCGAGGAGGCGGCCGGAATCTTCGTCAACGCCACCCACGGCTACTCGGGCGTGGGCGCGGACAGCCTGTCGGCTGCCGAGTGCGAGGGCGCCGGACTGCCGATGGCCCACCTCCTCGGCCAGGAACCCGCGGTCTCCGGCAGCATCGGCGGCGAGGTGGCCCATTTCCCCGACGGCAACGCCTCCATCGCCCGGCTGCTCGTCCGGGCGCTGATCCCGGAGGTCGCCGATGGTCGCGGAATGGACGACGTCGTCACCGCCGCGTTCGACTACTCAGAGCTGGACCGGCCAAGCTCCACGGTAAGGCTGCGGCTCAACTCGACGGTAGTGCGCGTGGAGGAGGAAGACGGCGCCGTGGGAGTGGGTTTCGTCCGGGACGGCGGCACATTTCGACTGAAGGGACGGCACTGCGTGCTGGCCTGCGATCACTCCATCATTCCTCACCTCTGCCCGGGCCTGCCGGCGGACCAGAAGGAGGCTCAGGCCTACCAGGTCAAGCGACCGCTGCTGCTGACCAACGTCCTGCTGAGGAGCAGCGAGGCCGCCGACCGTCTACGGATCTCGGGCGCCTACTGCCCGGGACGCCTCCACGGTGCGACCTGGCTGGTCAAGGGCATCGAGGTCGGCGAGTACCGGCATGACTGGAGCGACCCGGGTGCGGCGGTCATGCAGTTCTGGGGATCCGTCGCGCCGGCACAGAAGGGACTGGACGTCCGCGAGCAGCACCGGAGCTCCCGGATGCGCATGCTGACCATGACCTTCGAGGACTTCGAGCGGGAGGTCCGAAACGTGCTGGACGGCATGCTGGGCCCCGCGGGCTTCCGCGCGGCCGACGACATTCTCGCCATCACGGTCAACCGGTGGCCGCACGGCTACGCCTACGACTACCTGGATCTCTGGGACCCGGAGTGGGCGCCCGGCGAGGCGCCCCACGAGATCGCCCGGACACCCTTCGGCCCCATCGCCATCGCCAACGCCGACGCCGGCGCCAACGCCTACAGCCACGTGGCGATCGACGAGGCGTGGCGGGCCGTGAATGACCTCGGAGGTTGATTCCGGATGACGGCTCGCGACCGTACGGGTATCGAAGCTCAGGTGGCGGCGCTCGAGAGCTCTCTCGAGAGCTTCACGGCGTGCGTGCGGGCTCTCGATTCCCTCGACTATCTCGGTTCGATCGGCCGCTGGACGCCGCGCGACGTAGTGGCGCACCTGATTGGCTGGAACCGCGCGGTGATCGTGGGCGGCGACCAGCTCCGCGTCTGCGAGTTGCCCTTCTACGACGTCGATCCCGGCCCGGACTACAGCAGGGTCAACGCCGCCTTCCTGCGCGAGTACCCGACGACCGACCGGGAACATCTCCTGTCCGAGCTGGAGGAATCGGCGAACGAGTTGGGGAACTACCTCCAGGGACTGGATCCCGACGACTGGGAACGGGATTTCGGCGTGCGCCACGGGGCGGAGCGCCTGACCATCCGCGGGGCGGCGGACGAGCTGATCGCGGACTACGAACACCACCGGCGGCAGATCCGACGGGCGTTCGGGGGCTCTGCCTGACCCGCACCGTCGCTACGTGCCGTCGGTTCGGGAGCGCCAGTGATGGGTGAGAACACCGGGATTCCGTCGGTTATACCGTCGGTTAACTCCGGCAGAGTCCGACATCGGTGCCGAGGAATCCAGGCAGATCGTGCGAGATGTCGTTGAAACTACGGCATCTTGTCGGATTCCTGGCCCTTTAGGACCAGCCTGATAAGCGTGAGGCCGGTGCTGCTACAACGAAAGTCCACGAGAGGTCCGCAGGTGACCCGTGGTCTTGGTCGGCTAACGTTCTCTGTTTTCCTCTTCGCATTCTAGAGGCCTTCACGCAGTCGAGTGAGGCCCAAGCTCGGAGACACCGAGGAGGCG
>JBDHHV010000025.1:0-34220 GCA_039589195.1 Gemmatimonadota bacterium
CATGGTCGTTTTCGTGGCCTCGATCCTCTACACGAGCGCCGCGCAGTCGCTTCAGCCGCCAAGCCACGTCGAGACTATCGATCCTGCTGCCGTGCGCTCGGCGCCCGGGTTCGCACAACCACAGGTCACTATCAACGCCGACGGGAGCGCGACCGTACACGTGATCGCGCAGATGTTCTCGTTCGCGCCAAACGAGATCCACGTGCCGCGGGGCCGCCCCGTCACGTTTCGGATCACGAGCCCCGACGTCACGCACGGCTTCCAGATCGTGAAGACGAACGGCAACTCGATGGTGATTCCGGGCTACGTGAGCCAGTTCACGACCCAGTTCGACAAAGCGGGTGAGTACCTGATCGTGTGCAACGAATACTGCGGTCTGGGTCACCACGTGATGTTCGCGACGCTGTACGTCGAAGATGGGCTCTCGGTCGCGAGTGAGGAGGTGGCCGGATGATCGCCTCACGACGTCTCGCGCTCGCCAACCTCTGGGTCGGCATCGCCGCATTCGGCATCGCGTCTGCGATGGCGCTCATGCAGGCCATCTCGAGGGCGGATCTGGATCTGCCGTGGCGAACCCCGGGCATGTACTACCTGTCCGTGACCGCCCACGGCGTCCTCATGGCGCTCGTGTTCACGACGTTCTTCATCATGGGCCATGTCGTCGCCGAGCGCACGCTCGGCCGTGAGATCGTGCTCAAGCGCGTGGCCTGGATCGGATTCTGGGTCGCCCTGATCGGGACGGCGGCCGCGGCCTGGGCGATCCTGTGGGGGAAGGCCACGGTCCTGTACACCTTCTACCCGCCCCTCATGGCGCATCCGGCGTTCTACATCGGAGCCACGCTGCTGATCGTCGGCTCGTGGCTGTGGTGCCTGGTGATCCTCCGCACGTACTCGGTGTGGAAAAAGGAGAACCCGGGGGCCCGGATCCCGCTTCCCCTCCTCGGCATGTTGTCCACGATCATCGTGTGGCTGCTGGCCACGCCGGGCGTGGCGGCCGAGGCGCTCTTCCAGCTCATCCCGTGGTCGCTGGGGCTAACGGATACGATCGACCCCGTATTGGCCCGCACGCTGTTCTGGTGGTTCGGGCATCCGCTCGTCTACTTCTGGCTGATTCCGGCGTACGTGATCTGGTATACGGTCACGCCCCGAGTCGCGGGTGGGAAGCTGTTCAGCGACCCGCTGGCCCGGGTGGTGTTCGTGCTGTTCATCGTGCTCTCGACACCGGTGGGCTTCCACCACCAGTTCCTGGACCCGGGGATCGAGGCGGGCTGGAAGCTGTTCCACGCGATGAACACGCAAGCGATCCTATTCCCGAGCTTGATCACGGCGTTCACCATCGTCGCCTCGTTCGAGGTGGCCGGACGCATGAAGGGAGCGAAGGGCTGGTTCGATTGGCTCGAGAAGCTACCGTGGGGCGAGCCACAGTTCTCCAGCGTCGCGCTCGCCATGCTGATCTTCGCGGTCGGCGGCTTCGGGGGAGCGATCAACGCCGCGTTCGGCATGAACGCCATGGTCCACAACACGGCCTGGGTACAGGGGCACTTCCACCTTACGGTCGGAACCGCCACGGCCCTCACGTTCATGGGGGGCGCTTATTGGCTGATCCCGAAGCTGATGAATAGGGATCTGGAGCTCACGCTGCTGGCCCGGATCCAGCCCTATCTCTGGTTCGGGGGCATGCTGCTGTTCTCGGTCGCGAACCACCTCATGGGCCTGCAGGGCATGCCGCGCCGGATCTATAACTTCGAGTACGGCGGGAGCCCCATCGCCCAGGAATGGGTGTCCGCGACGAGCATCTCGGCGCTGGGCGGCATCTTCCTGTACGTGAGCGCGATGTGCTTCATCGCTGTGATGCTCGGGACCGCGTTCGCAGGCCGAAAGCGCGCCCAGGAGCCCATCGAGTTCGCCGAGCCGTTGGAGGAGCCCGGCGACAAGGCGCGGATCCTGGACAAGCTGTGGCTGTGGGTAGTGATCGCCGTGGTGCTGATCGTGGCCGCGTACGCGTGGCCGATCATCCAGCACCTGGGCATGGAGCGGTTCGGGGCGCCGGGCTTCCGGATGTTCTGAGGCGTGCCGACCGCAGGGGTGTAGTGCTCAGGTCGGCACCTTCCCACGATCCTGTCGCGCGCAATCGTTGGAGGCTTTTATGAAACTCGACATCAAGGGCTTCGCCATTACCATGGGCGTCCTCTGGGCCGCCGCAATCTTCCTGGTAGGGCTGGGACAGCTGATGTGGCCCGGGTACGGGCTCGCGTTCCTGGAGTTCGCCGCGTCGTTGTATCCGGGATTCGAGATCGGCGGCTTCGGCTCGCTGATCGTCGGCACCGGGTACGGACTGGTGGACGGCTTGATCGGTGGGGCCGTCTTCGCGTGGCTGTATAACCGGCTCATCGGAGGGGCTCGGCAAGCGGCGTAGCACCCGCCGAGCCCCTTACTGCGGTCGCTTTGGCCGCTGCCCTGCGAGCATCAGTGCGGCGTCGGGTTACTGCGCGACCTCGTCCGCCATGAGCGCTTCGATCTGGTCGGGATCCCTCGGCGCCCCGGCCGAGAGGTTCTCGTACCCGGTCTCCGTCACCAGGATGTCGTCCTCGATCCGCACTCCGAGGTTCTCGCCGGGCAGGTAGATCCCCGGCTCGATGGTGAGCACCATCCCCGGTTGGAGCGGCGTTTCGTAGCTGCCCACATCGTGCACGTCCATCCCCAGCCAGTGGCTCAGGCCGTGGATGAAGTACGCATCGCAGCTCTGCTCACCGCAGGCTCCGCCCGAGTTCTCGCGCAGCCACAGGCGTGAGACGCGCGTCAGATCACCCACGGTCACGCCGGGCCGGATCGCGTCCAAGGCGGCCTGCTGCGCCCCGAGGACCAACGTGTAGATCTGCCGCTGTCGCTCCGTGAACCGCCCCGAGATCGGGATGGTGCGGGTCACATCCGCGGTGTAGTAGCTGTACTCTGCCCCGATGTCCATCACGACCAGATCGCCCGGCTCGATCATCCTGCGGCTCTTGTCGTAATGGAGCACGACCGAATTCGGACCCGAGCCGACGATGCTGGGGAAACCGACCCTTTCGGCACCACCGAGTCGGAAGTTGAACTCGATCACCGCCTCCAACTCGTATTCGTGCATGCCCGGCCTCGCCGCGCGCATGGCCGCGCGGTGGGCCGCGGTCGTGATGTCGATGGCCCTTCTGAGCATGCGGAGCTCGTGATCGTCCTTGACGAGCCGGAGCTTCGCCATCACCGGCTCTATGTCCTGGACCGTGACCGCCGCGTCGAACACGAGCTGCCGGACGACCTCGTCATCGCGTGTGTGGCGATTGAGGGGTGCGTACACCGTCGGAGCCGCCATCCTGAAGAAGACCGCGCGCTGCAGCGTGCGCGCGAACTCCGGCCCGGCCTGTACGCTCGCGATACCGGAGATCGCCGCGGCTTCCGCGAAGGACGGCTTGCGGCCCGTCCATTGCTCCTCGTCCGGGTTCCTCTCCGGTATGAACAGCGATTCCGAGCGCGCGCCGTTCGCGTCGGCGCTCAGCATCAGCCACGAGTCTGGCGTCTCGAGACCTGTCAGATAGAAGAAATCGTTGTGCTGGCGGAAGTCCGAGTCCTGCGGGTAGTCGCCTTCGATGGACTTCGTCGACGCGGACGGGAGGATCACCACGCCAACCCCGATGGAGTCCAGGAGCGCGCTCCGGCGCGCGCTCAGAGCCTCGGCCGCGGGCGCCTCGAACGGTCGGCCCGGCTCCACCTCGGCGTACGCGCCGCCAGCTACCGGGCGAGCACCCGGCGACTGTGCCCTGCCCTCGACGGGAAGCGCGAGGAGACAAGCGACGCACAGACCGACGATGGACCAGCCGACCGCGGACGGCGGGTGACGGAAGCTCCAGCCATGGTCGGCGGACGGACGGTTATGACGGATCCAATCCATGAGTAGTCCCTTCATTCGTCACGAGCTGTGTCATTATAGTAGCGCCAATTTAAGGGCCAGAAGTCGGTTTTCCACCTGGCGATCGATTGCTGCCACAGGCTACGTTTGGCCGTCGTCTCGAGCGTCGCTAGGTCGCTTGGATCGGTCGGAGGGCTGCCGGCTCTCCACGCTCACCCGCCACAGGAGGAAAACCGTGAGGAAAGCCCCGCTCATACTGTTGTGTCTCCTACTCGCCTTCGTCGCGCCGCAGGCGGCGAGTGCCCAGGATGACGCGCCACCCCCAACCCTCATTCTGTCTCATTTCCAGTGCGACTGGAGCCGCCTGGGTGACGTCACCTCCGAGCTCGAGCTGAACATCCCCATCTGGGAGGAGCTCATCGAGGAGGGAATGATCCAGGACGCCGGCTCCTACGTACACCAGTGGGCAGACGAGTGGAACGTCGGCACCTACATCATCGCCGAGAGCATGGACGCGGCGGTTGCCGGAAACGACGAGTCGAACAGCCGCTTCACCGAGCGGCACCCGGACGCCAACGCCTTCAACGAGGCCTGTCCGCGCCACCGCGACAATTTCTATCAGTTTGGACCCGTGGCGAGCAGCGAAAGCGCCCCGAGCGGGGGTAATCCCACGCTCGTGATCTCGATGTACCAGTGTGATTTCGGCCGGATCGGCGACGTGTTCGAGCAATACGCCGAGTTCGGGATTCCGGTGCAGGAGGCACTTATCGAGGAGGGGCAGCTGCGTGGCGCCGGCACGTTCGCGCACACCTGGGCGGATGAGTGGAACGTCGGGTTCTACTGGGTCGCCGAGGACGTCCCCACCTTCATCGGCGCCTGGAACGACTCGAACCAGCGCGTCGGCCAGGCCGTACAGGCCGCGGGCTCGCCGGCGAATGCGCTCGCGGAGGCGTGCCCGGTGCACAGGGACGCGATCTATACGCTCGGACCGCGCACGGGTGCGAGCGACGACGAGGCCGAGGGCGGGAACTGACCCAAGGCTGAACGAGTTCGGGCGAGGGGCGCCCCAGCTCGCCTGGTCCCGCGATACGGCGGGAATGAATCGAACAAGGAAGGGCGGCCCACATGGGCCGCCCTTCCTTGTTTGGGTGGAGCTTGTCAGCCACGGGTATCAGTTGAGGCGGATCTTGACGCCTCCGGTAATGCCGACGAGCGAGCCGGTCAGCCGACCCTCTCCTGCCTCGGCCTCCTCGAGTGACAGGAGATCCACCGTGGCCGCCCCCGTGATCGCGAATGCGCGGGAGAGCCACACCTCTAGTCCGGCCTGGCCACCCAACGACCAGCCGTTCAGGTCATCCGTTTCTTCGTCGGTCGAGTCGCTGTCGGCACGCAGATACCCGCCGCGCGCCTTCACGAACGGCATCACGACCGCGGAGTTGACCGGCCGCGAGTTGAACCGCCAACCGGCCTCGCCGAAGATCCCGGTCAAATCTGCACCCTCTTCCTCGGGTGCCGTATCGTCGTCTCCCGCGTCGTGCGTGCTCAAGCGGAAGCCAGCACCGATCTCGAAGCCGCTCGCCCAGCCCCAGCTCAGGACGCCCTCGGCGCCGAAGCCGGAGTCCAGGTCTGTGAAGTCATCGCCCCCGGGGATGAAGACCCCGGCGTTTCCGGCGATGCCCAGCCCCCTGTCCTGAGCCTGGAGCGCCACCGGGGCTGCCACCAGGACCATGATCACCAATAGCACACTAGCCAACCGTTTCATCCCTACACCTCCCGTTCACACGGTGAATGATCGAAACCGCCTGATAGGGGAACGACGCCTGAAGGCGACCACAGGTCACCGACGCATGCGAGGCACCCCCGTCGATCCGCAAACGGATTCCGCGGGAAAAGATCCCGCCCGAGAGACAACGACTGAATGGGAGGGGAAAGGACAGTCAGGGCGCGTCCGCAGCCACTTCGTGGCACTCCACGCACGTCTGGAGGATCTCGGTGAATAGCCGTGCCCGTTCCCGAACACTGTCGCTCGATCGGCCTTCTGAGCCCAGCTCGTGCAGACGTCTCCCCATCGCGATACCCACGCTACCCCCCTGCTCGGCGAGCTGCGCCAGGTCGAGTGGATCTTCGCTCAGGACGGTAAGGCCCGCGGCCCAAGAAGCATCGGAAGGACCGGCGATGCCTTCCCAGAGACGATCGAGGGCCCACCGGTGTCTGGCCATGTGCGCACCCACGGACTCGCCGGCGGCCGGTTGGAAGGCGATCTCGATCGCGGGACCTGCGCGGTAGCTCTGGTGACAGCCGGCGCATGACTGCGCGATCTCGGCCGCGCCCGCCGCCGCCTCGGTCAGGGTGGGGGCTCTCGCCACCGAGCGGGCGGCCGTCCGCATGGCAGACATGTGAAGCTCAGAGCCCGCGGGGAGGTCCGGAGCGGCCTCGGCCTCGGCGAGGAGTCGCCCCGATTCACGCGCGAGAGAAAGATCGCCGTGCGCGACGGCCGTGTGGACGCCTCGGGCGCGGCTGAAGTGCTCTCTCATGTCCAGCTGCACGGGGGGAGGCGGAGTCGTGCACGACAGCGACGCGAGCGAGAGGAGAATAACAGTGCCGGGCGCTGAGTACCGCATGGCCAACCTCGTATCCGGACGACCCTTCAATCTGCTCCAGACTCCGTCGCCCGCTTTGTCCGCGCAAGCCCGCCCCGGCCCACCCTGCGACCGCCCCACCATCCCTGATCCGCGCGGCGGGCCGGGGCTCGACAGCGCCGCTTTACAGGCGCCCCGACCGCCCGCAATCTGTTCCCACTGCGAACGCCGAAAAGATCGGAGAGTAGCGATATGACCGCGGGAATCACCTTCCTCAGCCTCGCGGCGGCGATGGCGGCGGCGGGCGCTGTACGGCCCTCCGACATCCCGCCCGACACCCCACCGCCCGACTGGTGGGACCACGCCACGCTCCAGGCCGACACGCTCACACGACCGCAGGAAGCACCCGATGGCGCGGCTCTGTACGCCGTGTGCGCCAGTTGCCACGGCCAGGACGGCGCGGGGACCCCGGGCCTCCAGCTGTCGGCGCCGGTACCAGACTTCTCGGATTGCAGCTTTGCCTCGCGAGAGCCGGACGCCGACTGGATCGCGGTCGCGCACGATGGGGGCCCGGCACGCGGCTTCGACGAGAGCATGCCCGCATTCGGAGAGGCCTTCGACGACGATCAGCTCCAGGCGATCATGGACCACATCCGGACCTTCTGCGAGGACGACAGCTGGCCACGTGGCGAGCTGAACCTTCCCCGGCCGTTCGTCACCGAGAAAGCCTACCCCGAGGACGAGCTCGTGTGGAGCGCCGACGTCAGCCTCGAGACCCCCGGCGCGGTTGGAAACGAGCTCGTATACGAACGCCGCATCGGCGCGCGCCACCAGATCGAGGTGGTGGTGCCGTTCGGGTTCCGAAACACCGCCGACCCCGACGTTCTCAATGGGCCATCCTCCGACTGGAAAGCAGGGCTGGGAGACATCGCGCTCGGGTGGAAGACGGCGCTGTTTCATGGGCTGGAATCTGGCTCGATCTTCAGCCTCGGTGGAGAGGTCAAGCTTCCGACCGGGGACGAGGGGGACGGGTTCGGCAAAGGTACGGTTGTCCTCGAGCCCTTCTTTTCTTTCGGTCAGCTGTTGGGCCCGGACGCGTTCCTCCACGCTCAGGGGGGCGCTGAGTTCCCCGTGGACACGGATGACGCGTCGAACGAGCTGTTCTGGCGCGCGGTGCTCGGGCGTACCTGGACGCAGGGCGAGTTCGGACGCGCCTGGTCTCCGATGATCGAGGTGGTCGGGGTCGCCGAGTTCGAGGACGAGAGCGAGGTGGCCTGGGACCTGATCCCACAGCTGCAGGTGACGCTGAACACTCGCCAGCACGTGATGCTGAACGTGGGCATCCGCGTTCCGCTCACCGACGCGGAGTCTCGGAGCACGGAGCTCCTGGTGTACGTCCTGTGGGACTGGTTCGATGGGGGGCTCTTCGACGGCTGGTAGATCCTCGCTACTGCAAGAGGATGAAGATCCCCCGCGGCTGACCCGGCCGCGGGTCCGGGTTGTCGATCACGAGGCGGAAATCCGCCAGCGGCCTGTCCACGTGCTGGGCGGCCAGGTCCTGCGTCGAGCGCATCACGTCGCGGATCCCGAGGTCTACGAGAAGGAACTCGGCCCGCCAGCGCTCCGACCGCAGCCGACCTCCGGACACGGGCTCCAGCCACCCATCGAACTTGCTTCCGCTCTGATCCTCCAGCCTCGTCCGGGGTCGGGCCATCAAGGCGCCCGGCGAGGTGCCGTTCAGAAAGTCATCGAAGGTCTTCTCGTAACGCTCCTCGAAGTTGTGGAGCTTGAAGACCGCGATCACCGTCTTGCGACGATCGCCGCCCCGGTCCGTCCGCACGCGCGCCCCGATGCTCTCCACCTCGAACGTCCACGGGCCCATCGCGATCGGCGTCTGAAGCTCGTATTGCTCTCCGCGTGAGCAGGCGGATCCCATCAGCACCGCGGGAATGGCCATCAGGACGGGCGCACGGCGAAGCGATGCGCGTCCAACTGACGCGGCGCTCGCGGGCACGGACGGATTATTGAAACGGGACCAGCGCGACATCGAAGCCCTCGTCCCCGGGGTCTGGGTGTTCGAGACGGACCGTGTACCCCTCGCTGTCCACCCAGACCCAGAAGATCAATATCCGCGTTCGGTCCCCTGGGGCGGCGGGGCCCGTCCAGTGGTAGGTGGCAGGCTCCAGCACGGAGGTCGTCGCGTAATCGAAGCCGCCCGAATCGACGACCCGTACGCTATGCTGCAGATAGTTCTCCGCGAAGCTCTGCCTGGCCGCCTCCACGTGGTCAGCCAGCCCACTCCAGCGAACCCACACCGCGATGGCCTTTTCCCCCGGTGGCGGGTCAAGCGAACGAAGCGGAGCTCGAGTGTACGCGTTCTCCCACCGGTTCACCGTCACGTTGATGATGCCGAGAGGGATCTCTTCACCTGTCCGAAAAGAGACCGAGCGCTCGGCTTCCTCGTTCTCACAGCCGAGGAAAGACGAGACTGCCAGTACCCCGACTGCCATGCGTCTACCGAAATTGGGCATAGGCGCTTCTCGCTTGTTGGTGATGCCGGGAACCCTCCTGGAGGTTGGGCGCGTTTGGCCGTCGTAGAGCGGACATGTACTGGGCGGTAGCGATCCCGATCTCGCGGTTGAAGTATCGGATCGCCCCGTCCGGCCAACGCTGGGTTGTGGGCCCCGCCCCCCCACGCAGCTCGCGCCAGCTATCGGCCGTGAAGTTCACATCCCCCATGAGGCGTCGCAGCCGACGGTACGCTTCCTCCGCGATCGGGCGGGCGGCGCTGTCCTGCCGCGAGACCATGCGCCGCAGGTAACGCTGGAGAGTGTCGAGGGCCGCCAGCATCTCGCCGGCGCAAGGCGCGTATTCCGCTCGCGTGATCCCGACGAGCCTCTCGTCCAGCCCGTCGCAGACCGTCGGCGTGGGCTCGAGCCCGGCGCAGGCCAACGCGAGCACGACGGATGCGGGCACCAGGACCGAGCGCTCCATGGTCACCCCCGCGGGTGCCCGACGGGGATCAGATAGAGAGGTGCCTCTGCGGCAGGGAGCGAGAGCACATCTCGGACCTGGTCATCGTAGAAGGCACCCATCGGGACAGCCCCCAGACCGAGCGCGACGGCCTGCAGGAGGAGGTTCTGCGCGGCGTGACCGGCCTCCATCTGCACATAACGGGGGGTTCGCCGTTCACCATACTTGATGGCCGTGCGCTCAAAGACCCCCGTGATCACGAACACCGCCGGCGCGGCGCCGATCGCATCCTGGCCGAGCGCGGCCCGCTGCAGCTCCTCCCGAAGATCTTCCCCGGATCGTATCTCCAGATGGTGGCGACCGGGGTCGTACCGATACAGCCCGGCCGCCAGCGCCACGTACACCTCCAAGGGGTAGAGCGCCCCGGCGGATGGCGACGTGCGGAGTCCCTCGGCGGTGGTGCTCCCCTGAGCCGCCCAGGAGAGCTGGGCTATCTCCGCTTCGGTCAGCCCCGTCGCCTCGAACGACCTGATCGACCGCCGGCGCGCCAGCGCTTCTTCGAGGGACACCGACCCCGTGAGACGGGGCGCCGGCAGATCTTGGGTGCTCATATCCGCTCTCGCTTGAGGTGCCGCTCTCGCCCGGGAGGACGCGGTCGACCCGTCTCCCCGCCCGAGCGCGTCTCCCTCCACGCGCGCTGGGGGGGACTGCCCGCAGGCACCCACGGCCGCGCCGATGAGGGTCGCGAGGGCGAGCCGTTCTCGTACCATGGAACCTCGCGCTTGCCGAGCGCCGATCCTTCGTCACCGGACCACGTGTACGGGTCCAGCCATACTTCAAACTAGCCCCGATCGCGCGGGTCAGGGAGAGCCCTGTGTTGCCGAAAGCCTCGCACCCTGCTACGACCGTCGGGGCGCAGGGTCGACTCGGGCTCGGTTGCGCAGCACCGCTAATCAACATGAATCCAGTACAGGTAACCGAAACTCCCACAATGGCTTTCGTCACGGTAGCGCAGGAAGGGATCGTCTCCGACGGCGGCGTCCAGGTCGCCGTCGGCGCGAACCCGTGGGCCGTGGGCGCATTCGTAGCCTACCTCCTGCTGGTCGTTGGGATCGGCATCTACGCCACCCGCTTCTCGTCCGGCGGCGTATCGGAATTCTTCATCGGCGGACGTCGAATGAACCGGTTCGTCGTGGCGTTGTCCGCGGTGGTGTCGGGGCGGAGCGCCTGGTTGCTGCTCGGCGTCACGGGGATGGCGTACGCCATCGGACCCTCTGCCCTGTGGGCGACGGTGGGCTACACGGTCGTCGAGCTGTTCCTCTTCCTGTTCTACGCCCCGCGTCTTCGTCGTTTCACCGCTCACCACGACTGCATCACCGTGCCCGACTTTTTTGCGACTCGCTTCGGAGACGAGCGCGGTACGCTTCGGGTGGCCCTCGTGACCGTGATCCTCCTGTTCATGGTGGGCTACGTGGCGGCTCAGTTCGTGGGAGGCGGCAAGGCGTTCGCGGCCGGGTTCGGTCTCACACCCACGGCGGGGGTGCTCCTTACCGCCGCTATCGTCCTCGTCTACACCATGCTCGGGGGCTTCCTGGCGGTGAGCCTCACCGACATGATCCAGGCCCTGTTCATGATCTTCGCCCTGGTGCTGCTCCCGGTGATCGCGATCGCCGACCGGGGTGGGCTCTCGGTGGTGCTGGAGCAGCTCTCGGCGCTCGACCCCTCGCTGGTCGATCCGTTCGCGCTCTCGGTGGGCGCCGCGATCGGGTTCGTGGGCATCGGCCTGGGGTCACCCGGTAACCCTCACATCCTCGCCCGCTACATGTCGATCGATGACCCGGCGCAGCTTCGCTACTCCGCGGTCCTGGGAACGATTTGGAACGTCGTCATGAGCGGCGGGGCGGTGTTCATCGGTCTGGTGGGCCGCGCCTACTTTCCCGAGGCCAGTCTGCTCCCTGCGGGCGACACCGAGAACCTCTACCCCCTCCTTGCCCAGCAACACCTGCCGCCCGTGCTGTTCGGGGTCGTGGTCGCCTCGATCTTCGCGGCGATCATGTCCACCGCCGACTCGCAGCTACTGGTGGCGGCCTCCGCCGTGGTGCGGGACGTGTACGAGAAGGTGCTGCACCGCGGCCAGACCCTGTCTCAGCGGAAGCTCGTATTCCTGAGCCGTGCCGTGGTCGTGGCGCTCGTCGCCCTGGCGGTGGGATTCGGGATGGTCGCCGAGCAGGTGGTGTTCTGGCTGGTCCTGTTCGCCTGGGCGGGGCTCGGCGCATCGCTCGGTCCCACCTCCATCCTCGCCCTCTTCTGGCCGCGCGCGACCAGGGCGGGCATGATCGCCGGGATTCTGACGGGGACCGCGACCACCTTCATCTGGTATCTCGTGCCGGCCCTCAAGTCGCGCATGTACGAGCTCGTTCCCGCGTTCGCGCTCGCCCTGCTGGCGACGGTCGTGGTGTCGCTGCTGACTCACCCCCCGGACGACGCGGCCGCCCTGCACCGGGACATGACCGAAGAAGAAGCCTGACCGGCGCGACGAGCCCTCAGTAGGCCGGCTCCAGTACGACGCCCCCTTCCAGGGGAACCGATGACTCCGCGTGCCGCTTGAGACCCGTCAGACCGAGGCACATCTGACGCTGCAGCAACAGCCGGATGAGGACTCGGTCCAGGAGCCGACCGAGGGAACCGAGTCGCACGTCGTAGCTGATGTGCGCGGAGGCGATGCAACTGGTAGGCGCCGGATCCACCGTCCAGCTCTCTCGGACCCGGTAGAGCGGTCCCAGTCGTCCCCGGATCTCGTACGAGTAGCCCCGGGACTCGTCCCAGGTCACGATTTCCTCGTCCAGCACGATCCCCGTGACGTGCCGCACGCGGCGGGTCGCACCCACTCCACGGCGGTTCGGGGAGAGCAGGCGGCACCGGACGATGTTGGGTGCCCACGTCGCCACGCTCTCGAGATCGGCAAGCAGGGCCCACACCCGCTCGGGTGGAGCGTCGATCGCGATCCGGCGTGCCACCTCACGCATCGGGGTCATTCCGCTCGGCTGCACTCGTCCGTCGCGAGGCAAGCTAGGCCAGCTCGAGGTATCCGCACGGACACAACTCCACGCACTTCCCACACTCCTCACACTGATCCAGCGCGAGCGTGTAGTACGCTCCGGGGCTCGCCTCCGCTACGTGCGTGAAACACTGGGCCGAGCAAAACATCCAGCAATGCTGACAGCCGAAGCAGTGACCGCAGGAGTAGCAGCGGGAGATCTCGTCGAGGAACTGGGCTTCGGTGATCGGGAGGGCCACCTCCGCGTCGGGATCCGCTAGGCCTTCCTGCACGGTCAGGTGCTCGCGAGCCAGGGGCTCCTTGGGCGCGTAGTAGTCGAACTTCACCGAATCCGCCCCGATCGGCGGTCCGTCGACGCGCACTGGTGGTTCCACTCCGCGAAGCCGGGCATGGATCGTCTCGGCGGCGGTGCGCCCCTGGACGATCGCCATGCCCGCGATCCCCAACCCTCTCACATCCCCGCCTGCCCACAGCCCGTCGACCACTTCGCCCGAATCGTCCGCATCGATCCAACGAGAGGAGATCAGCGTGTCGAAGGTCCCCGCCCAATTCGGCTCCTGCGAGACCGCGGCGATTACCGCATTGGCGGGGACGGGCCGTTCGGTTCCCTCCACCGGGATCGGCCGGCGTCTCCCGGATTCGTCGGGCTCGCCCAGCTCCATCCGCTGCACCACGAGCGCCTGGACGCGCCCGTCCTCGCGCAGGACCTCGACCGGCGCCTGCAGAAAGTCGATGACGATCCCCTCCTCCAACGCGGCATCGATCTCGCTCTCGATGGCCGGCATCTCGTTGCGCGTCCGCCGGTAGGCGATCGTGACCTCGCTGCCAAAGCGACGCGCCGCGCGTGCGGCATCGATCGCCACGTCCCCGCCTCCGATCACGACCACGTGCGAGCCTAGATCTACGGCCTCTCCGCAGTTGATCCGGGCGAGGTAGTCGATCCCGCTCCAGACGCCGGGACCGGACTCGCCGGAGACACCCAGCGCCCGGCCCTTGTGCGCGCCGATCCCCAGGTACAGCAGCTCATGTTCGGCCTGTAGCTTCTCCATCGTGACGTCGCGGCCCACCGCGGTCTCGAGCTTCAACTCGACTCCGAGATCCAAGATCCGCTGAATCTCTGCGTCCAGGACCGCCTCGGGCAGCCTGTAGTTGGGGATGCCGTAGCGCAACATGCCCCCGGCCTTCGGGAGACGCTCGTACACCGTGACGCGGTATCCGCGGCGGGCCATCTGGTACGCGAACGACAGCCCGGATGGGCCAGCGCCGATCACCCCCAGCGATTCGGGCTTGGAATCGGCCTCCAGCTGCACGAGCGACCACCCGTGGTCGATGGCCCAGTCGCCCAGGAAGCGCTCCAGGGAGTTGATGGCGACCGCTCCGTCGCTCTCCTCGCGGTTGCAGTGGGTTTCGCACGGATGGGGACACACGCGGCCCAGCACGCTCGGAAACGGGTTTGCATCCGTGATCATCTGCCAGGCCTGCCGGTAGGAGTCTTCCCGACCCAGCCCGGTCTTGCTCCGTTGAGCGATGGCCCCGATCCAACCGCGAATGTCCCCGCAGTTCGGACACGCGGTCATGCACGGAGCCGGTTTGGTCTTCTGCTCGGGCCGAAAGACCGGACCGCTCGTCTCCATCCCTATTCCCCCTTCGCCGGTCCGGCTCCGGCGGCATGTCCGGCGGCGGTCTGTCCGGCGGCGCGAAGCACCTCGGCGTTCAACTCGCGGATCCTCCCCGACATCGTCCGCAGGATATTGAACGCCAGAAGCGGGTCCTTCTTGATCCTCCGCAATAGCGTGCGCTTGTCGACGGTCAGGACGCGGGCCTCCCCCTTGGCTCGAACCGTGGCCGAGCGCGTCTCGCGCTCGAAAATCGCCATCTCACCGAAGAAGCTGCCCGGTCCGAGGACCGCGAGCCGCTGAGGGTCGCCATCGGCGTCCTGCAGGACTTCGACTTCCCCGGCCTGCACGACGAACATGCAGTCGCCTATCTCCCCCTGCGTGATGATCGCGTCGCCGTCCGCGTACGTCTTTCCGAGTCCCTCTTTGCGCATGGGATTCCGTGCTCCTTACCGATTCACAGCGCTCGGGTGGTTCCTCCCATTCCTGCCCGGTGGGAGCACGCTCACCACGTTCCACGCCAGTCCCGCGAGAAACGCCGGGTGGAGCGTGTTCTTGAAGACCTCGCGGTACGGAGCGCTCCCGGTAAACAGATTCCACAACACCTGGCTCATCCGGCGCGCGCCATCTCCCTCCTGCTCTCTCCGGGTCATGCGAAGGATGGCACGCCGCGACAGCCGCACTGCCTTGAGGAGACCGGTCGTTGAAAAAATCAACTTTCCGATCCGGTTGTCGGCGTCGATCGTGCGGCAGGCCGGCCAGTAATGCTTCTGAAAATCGTCCAGGGCGATCCCGTGAAAGACCACCGTCTCGGCTGCGGCCTTGGCCGTCCGGTAGGCTGCGCCGATCCCGTCCTTGAACAGACGCGTCATCCCGCAGTCGCCGACGAGCACCATCCGGTCGGCGAACGGACGGGACGGCCCACGCATGTTGATGAGCGGCGAGCAGTTGCAGACACGGGGCTCGACCCCGGGCGGGAGACAACGCGCCACTTCCGGCGCCGCGAGAAACCTCGCCACCAGCTCCGCATCGATCCCTTCCCCGAGCAGAACGAGTGTAATGTAATCCCCTTTGGGGATCAGGGCCGCGAATTCCAACCGGGGCAGGTTGAGGAGGAAGACGTGCATCGAGCTTCCAAGCACCTGCTGGATGGTCTCGTGATCAGTGTGGAATTCGCAGATGTACGTGCGAGTTGTCTGCAGCGGTCGCGAGCCGAACGCCACACCTTCGAGCCCGTCGAGGAGCTGGAAGAGATTGCTGTTCACGCCAGTGGCGAGGGCGACGAGGTCATACGGTCCCGACCGGTCGCCCGGGTGGTCGAGCATCGGGAGGCCGCCCACCCAGCGGATCCCGCTCACGAGCTTCCGTACGATCCGGGCGCCCCGCGCGGCAGCCAGCCCCTGCAGGTGCCCGTCGAAGCTCTCCCACGGCATGTCTACGGCGTCGCGCGGACCGTTTCCACGGTACACCGCCGCGATCCGCTGCTCACGGCGGGGGCTCTCGATCCGGACGCTGCCCACATCCATGTGGACGACATAGGACTCGATGCCCCTCTGGACGACGCTGGGTGGGAGGTTGATGCCCTCCGCGGCCAGGATCTGGACCAGCGACTCGGATACGATCCCACCGCAATGGTTGCACCCAGCCGGTCCACAATGGACGAAGTGTCGCGGCTCGTAGATATCGACGGTCACGTCCAGATCGATGGTCTCGGCGAGCCTCAGGAGGAAGTAGGAGAAGAAGCTGCCGGCCGGTCCACCGCCGATCACGGCCACGCGGTCACCGTCCTCGAGCTCGAGCGTCGGCTCTTCCTCGGGACGCGGGATCAGCCGGTCCGACAGGTCGTCGCGCTTCGCGAGCTTCACGCGTGACCTCCTGACGCTTCGATCGCTGCCGCGCGGCCCACACGGAGTTCCGATCGAGAGCTCCCCCGGTAGGTCACAGCACCACCGCGGCGACCGCGATCAGCACCAGACCGTGGAGGAGTTGGTCGAACCCTAACGCGGCCCAGAACGCCCTGTGGCCGGAGTCCCGTAGAGTCGGGTGGCGCGCCGATGCCTGGGCGCGCACGAGGTCGATGGTGAAGTGGGACACGAGCACGATCGCCGCCGCGAGCCCGAGCGTGCCGAGCGGGGCGGCCGCGGCGATCCCGACCGCGGCGGCGGCCAGCACCCCGTGGATGACGCCGTGCAAGGCAATGGGAGCGATCGGCCGGCCCTCGCGCTTGGCGGCCAGCATCCGTTGACTCAAGAGAGGGGTGAAGTCCCCGAGGTAGTGGGCCGTGAACAAGCCGACGAGGAGCCAACCAACGTCAGCGCTCATGGCACCTTCTCCAGGCCATGGTCGCCCATGGCCTCCTCACCCGTTTTCGCTCGAGCCCGGGTGCTCAGGATCTCCGGGTTGGGCCGCACTCTTTCGAGGAACGAGGCACGAAGCTCGGGGTCCTTGATCCACCCCGCCTTGCCCTGGACGAGCTCGCGGGCCTCCTGCATGAAGGCGGCGGCCTCGTCGATCCGTTCGAGTGCTTCGAGGACCTTCCCACGAACGAACAGCACGAGCTCCTCCTGCCCCTGTACACTTCCATGCACCCGAAGCTTGTTCGCGGCTTCGGCCGAGGCATTCTCGGCGGCAGTCAGGTCGCCATCTACGAGCGCAAGATCGGCCTGGCGGGTCAACCCCAGAATGTCCACGTGGACGAGGCCGGTCTTTGCGGCCAGGTCCCGGGCTTGCTGAGCGTAACGAGAGGCTTCCTCGCCCTGTGCGAGGCCGGCCAGCTCCAACCACACTCGTGCCTCGAGGGCCGGGCGCTCGATCTGGCTCGTCAGCTCCAGGACATCTGACAGAGATTGCCTGGCCTCGTCGTCACGGCCGGCGCCGGCCAGGACGAACCCGAGCGTCATCTGCGCGGTCGAGCGTAAGCGCCGCGATCCGGAGCCGAGCGCCCGGTCGAGTGCGAGGCGGGCCGTCTCCTCCGCCTGCTCGTAGCTGCCCAGCCACCGGAGGGCGGTTGCTCGGTGCGATAGGACCTTCACCTCGAGCGTTCGGTCGCCCAGCTCCACGGCGAGCTCCATGGCCTGGTCGAAGAACGCCAGACTCCGACAGAAGTCATCGATGTCCACCTCGACGAGCCCCAGACGGTCCAGAATCTCGGCCTCGCCCCGGCGGTTGCCGGATGCACGCTGGAGCGCGAGGGAGGCCTCGTAGTGATCGCGGGCGACCGGGTAGTCCCCCCACAGGTGGGCGATCCGGCCGAGCAGCGAATGGACATGTCCCTGGCGCGACCGGTTCCCCAGCTCACGGAACAAGGCGAGAGAGTCCTCACCGGCCTCCTTCGCCGCGGCGAGATCACCCACGGAGAGGAGGTATCGTGCGCGTCGAGAGAGGGCCTCGGCTCTGACTTCGGGATCGTCCGCTGCCGCAGATGATTCCAACCGCTCGATCACCTGGAGCCGGAACTCGGCCTCTCCGCTCTCCCCGGCGATCTCCTCGGCCAGGTATAGGAGGCTCGCCGGGGCGGTCCCGGGCGGGGAGAGTCTCAGAGCTCGGCGCGCAAGGTCGAGGGCGTCCGACAACGCGCCCCGCCCGCGAGCACGCTCGGCTCTTCGCTCGAGGAACGGAACCGCGCGCCCGGGCTCGGTCGACCGCTCGTGGTGAAAGGCGATCAGGTCGTCCGAGTCCGCCGACCGAGCCTCCAATCGTTCTTCCAGCCAGCGGGCCGCAGCGCCGTGCAGCTCGGCCCGGAGCCCACGCAGGAGCCCCCGATAAGCCACTTCCTGCAGGAGCCGATTCTCGAACATGAACTCGCGGTCACCCAGGATGCACGACTCCGAGAGCGGCCGGAACAGGTCGCTCGCCACCAATTCATCGAGCTCCGAGTCCACCTGGCGACCCACGAGCGCATCCGTCAGTACTCCCGACCAGAAGCGCCGACCGACGATCGCGGCGCACTGGACGACGCGCTTCGTATTGGGCTCCAGGCCGTCGAGCCGCGTGCTGAGCAAGCTCTCCACATTGTCCGGGACATGTATGGCGCGCAGATCCGTGGTCGCCGTCCAGTACCGGTCATCCCGGCGGATCACATCGAGCCCGACGAGCGTCTTCAGCATCTCTTCGACGAAGAGCGGATTGCCTTCCGTCCGTTCGACGATCAAGTCCACGAACTCTTGCGGGAGGCGGTGCTCTCCGAGGGCGGCCTCGATCAGCGTACCGGAGTCGGCGTGAGAGAGCGGGGTCAGCTCGACGTAGTGCTCGAGACCGCGCAGAAGCGTCTCTAGGTACTCCTCGCCCGGTAGTGGTGAGCGAGCCGTCAGGAGGAACAAGAACGATTCATCCAGATCGAGGCTCGGAAGCGATGCCAGAAACTCGAGGGTCGTGTGGTCCGCCCACTGCAGATCCTCGAGTACGAGAACCCGAGCCCTCCTGGCGCCTTCGCGTAGCGCGCGGGCGACCACCTCCGCGACCCGCTCCTGGCGCTCCGTCGGGTCGTAGCCAGCCAGGGGGTGCGAGTCGGTGACGGGAGCGCCCAAAGCCACGCCAAGGGCCGAAGCCGCTTCGGGCGACCAGCTGCCCGAGGCGCGCTCGACGACCACCGCCGTCGCCTCATTAGAATCGAGTCCAACGCCCGCGTCGTACAGATCGCGGAGCAACTCGGCCAAAGGCTCCCAGGGCGTGCTGCTTGCGTAGGGGTAGCAGCGGCCGATTGCCACCTCTTCATCCGGGAGACCACGAGTCGAGAGGAACTCGTGCACGAGTCGCGATTTGCCGATTCCAGGAGCCCCGATGATCAGGCGGTACCGACCTCCTTCACCTTCGGGAGCCACCCAAGCTGACTCGAGGCTCGACATCTCCCGCTCCCGGCCCACGAGAGGCGTCAACCGCCCTCCAACACCACGCTGAGGGGCACGGCGAGCGCGAAGGCTCAGCACGCTTCGCGCCTGGACCGGCTTCCGCTTCCCTTTCACCTGGAGCGTCTGCACATCTCCGTACTCGAAGATGTGCCGTGTGAGCTCGTAGGTCTTGGGTCCGACCAGAATCTGGCCCGGCTCGCAGAGGCCCTGGAGACGGGCCGCGACGTTCACCGCGTCCCCGATGGCGGTGTAGTTGTGCGCCCCGCCACCGGCGAACGCTCCCGTCACCACGGGTCCGGTGCTGATCCCCACCTTGAGTCCGAACCTCGGGTAGGCCGTCGAACTCCCCACCCCTCCGCTCTCGGACCAACGCTCGAGCGATTCGTGCATGTCGAGCGCCGCGCGAATCGCGCGCTCTTCCTCGTTCTCGTACGCGACCGGCGCACCGAAGAGCGCCATCACGCAATCACCGATGAACTTGTCCACGTGCCCACCCCAGCGCGTGACGCTGTCGCACAGGGGGTTGAGGCATCCGACGATGAGTTGGCGGACGTGCTCGGCGTCGAGTTGCTCGGTGAGGGGGGTGAAACCCGTCAAATCGGCGAACAGCACGGTGATGATGCGGCGATCCGCATCGGCCAACGCACCCAGCATGGCACCGCAATGGTAGCAGAAGTGTGCGTTAGCGGGGTTCGGCGACCGGCAGGCCTCACAGAACAACCCACCCGCCCCCGAGAGCGGGGTGGCGCATTGTGGGCAGTATCGGTGGGTCGCGGCCACATCGCTGCCACAGGAAGGACAGTCGACACGTCCGCCCCGCTCCGACTGGTGCATCCAGTCTTTCTCCTGATGTGTGACCGGCCGTCCTCCTCCACTTCAGCCCATGGCACTGAGGACTTGCCGACCGGAATATCAGCATGGGGAAGTGGCGCAGGCAACTCCGCGGGTCCTCATCGCCCCATCCCGCCCTGCTCCGCCTGCAACCATTCGCGGACCGTGCGACATCTCAGCAGTGGCCGGACACGGTACGTCTTCCGTGCTTGCTTCCTCTATCCAAGGAGCCAAAGGTGCTCAGACGGGCCCTCTTTGTCGTCATCGCCTTCGCCGGGTGCTCCGGGGCCGGATCGGAGCAGGGATCCTCGTTGCCCAGCCCCTGGGGCCAGATCGCCGTGGATGACCTCCATTTCATCCGAGCTACGCTTCGCGTGAACCACCCTGGCCCGGTGGATGAGCAGAATCCGGGGTTCGGCGATTGGTTCGACCAGGGCTTCGACCGAGCGCTCGCGTTAGCGGAACGGGCACAGGACTATCCCGGCTACTACTTCGCGATCCAGCGCTACATGGTCGGCTTTCAGGATGGGCACCTGGGCGCGCTCGGCGACGACCGGCTGGCGGATGTGCCCTTGCAGCGTCGGTGGCCCGGGTTTCTCCTCGGTCTGTCCGGCGACGAATTCCTCGTCGCCGAGTCGGGTGAGCGGGACTCCGCGAGGGAGGAGCCCGCGTATCCCCCGGCGGGCGCTCGACTCGTAGAGTGTGACGGCCGAGCTCCGGACCGCTGGGCAGAAGAGATCCTCCAGACCTACGTCGGTCTCTGGTCTGTCCGGGGTGCGAGAGCGGGGCTCGCTCCCTTCCTGCTCATTGATGAGGGAAACCCATGGGTCGCAATACCGTCGACCTGCACCTTCGCCAATGGTGCCGAGACCAGATCCTACGAGCTCACGTGGACGCCGATCGGCAACGCGGAGCTGGCCGAGAAGATCGAAGCGGCCCGGCCCACCGCTCGCCCACCGATCGAGCTTCGGAGTTTTGGAGAGGGTCGCTATTGGATCTCCCTTTCCAGCTTCAACGGCAACGACGACTCCGTCGTCGCCGCCATCGAGGCCGTGCTCCGCGGGGTGACGCGAACGATCTCGGCGCTACGTGAGGCCCGGATCATCGTTTTCGACGTTCGGGGCAACCACGGGGGCAATTCGAGGTACGGGTCGATGGTGGCCGAGGCCCTGTGGGGTGAGAGCTTCATCGACGGGGTGCGACCCCGGGCGGTCGCGGTCGACTGGCGGGTGTCCCGTGGGAATCACCGCTTCCTGAGAGATTTCAACCTGGCCAGGACCGAGCGCCGATTCGGACCCGACGCGCAGGAGACCCTAAGCTATGCGGAGTTCGTAGATCGATTCGAGGACGCGCTCGAGCGAGACGAGGTCTTTCTGACCGAGGGTCAAGGTCGGATCGCTTCCCCGGGCCCGGCCCCGGCGAGTCCCGTTTCGGCCCGGATCTTCCTCCTGACCGACGACCAGTGCTTCAGCGCATGTCTCGATTTCGCCGACATCCTGCGCGCGGTCGACGGGGTCACCCATGTCGGTCTCGAGACGAGCGCGGATGCTATCTACATCGACAATCGTGGGGTCGAGCTTCCGAGTCAGCTCGGCCGGCTGGGGTTTTCGATGAAGGTTTATCGAGACCGTGTCCGGGGGCACAACGAATCGTACCTGCCGCACGAATCGTGGAGCGGGGACATTACCGACACGCCGGAGCTGGAGCGTTGGATCGTGAGCCTCGCGGCGGAGGGGGCTTAGAAGGGACGGGCTGCCGTCAGCGACCGGGAGAGGGTCGGGCGGCGGCCGATGAGCAACAGCGGGACGTCGGTTTGCTGCGCGATCGCCAGGGGTAGCTCGCCGAGCACGTGCTGACCTCGACGTTCCCGCCGCTGCATCCCCATCACGACCAGGTCCGCGTCGGCGGCTCGCTGAATGATCGCCTCGCGTGGATCTTCCGCGCGGTCGACCACGACCTCGTGCGGCCCCGTCGCCTCATCGCGCGCCAGGTGCCTCAACTCCCGCTCAGCCCGGTGACGGGCCTCGGCCGACGTGGCTTCGGGTAGCGTCCCCAGGTAGGTCAGCCGTCGCTCGCCGGACCTCGACAGGCTCGCGAGGAGTCGGGCTCGCAAGTGGCTGTGCGCGCGGCGCCCGCCGATCGGCATGAGTACGCGGTGAGCCTCGGCCGTGCGCCAGCGGCGCGGTGCGCGCAGAACCACGACATCGGCGTCCAGCTCGCCGATGAGGCCCTCCAACCTCGCCTCGATGCCCGGCTCCGTGAGGTTCGGCAGGCCCAGCAATACCGTCGCGCAATCGTGGTCCCGACCGACGCGCGCGATCTCGCCCCACACGTCGGGCGCGATCGTGAACAGCGTCTCGGCGACGAGCGAGTGTTCGAGGCTGCGCTGTAACGATTCCCCGAGCACGCTTTGGGCATCGCGCAGGCCCGGGTGTCCCTCCGCGAGGGTGTGATCCGGCGTCCGCACCACCGAGAGCAACAGGATTCGACCCACGCCCGGTGTCCGCAGGGTGGCGCCGACATCGACCAGGCTGGCGGCGCTGTCGGGGTTCGCGATCGGGACCAGCACCAGCGGGCTCCGGCCACGAAACCGCGCCAGGTCCGGATCGCGTGCCTCCGCGCTCGCGTCCGCAAGCCTGGCACCCGGGGCAAACAACGTCAGGTACAGAGCTCCACCGATCGCCAGCCAAATGGCGATGACGCTCCCCGCTTCGCGCACGGCAAACGCCTGGAAGATCGCGAGTCCGAGACACAGCGCCGCGCCGAGGGCGGGCACCCGCACCGAGCTTCGCTCTCCCGAGCGGCGCGCCGCCAGGATCGCCGCCCAGTGCACCATCGCGAACGAGATCAGGAAGATGAGGCTCGACGCGGCACCCGCTGAGGCGACATCGCCGATCACGATGGCGATCAGCAGCACCATCGCTCCGGTGACCGCGACCGATAGCGCCGGTGTGCCCGTGGCACCGTGCACCTGCCCCAGGCGGCGCGGTAGCGTGCGGTCTCGGGCCATGGCAAACGACACGCGCGAGGCCCCGAGGAGGTTCGCGTGCAGCGCCGAGAGCATCGACAGCACACCGGCCCCGATCACGAGCCAGTAGCCTCCGGGTCCCATGAAGTTCTCCACGGCCTGCGCCACGAGCGCCTCGGGGTTCGCGGCGGCGGCCGAAGCGATTCCCCCCTGCCCCGGTGCCCCGACCGTCGCCATCAAGAAGAGAAGCGGCAGGTAGATGGCGAGCGCGATCGCGAGCGACAGGTACATGGCGCGCGGCAGGGTCCGTCGGGGGTCTTTGACCTCGCCACCCACCGCGGCGATCAGGTCGAAGCCCTGAAGGGCGATGAACGTGTAGCCCATGGCCTGGACCAGACCAACCGGCCCGGTGGAGAGAAACGGCGTCAGTCGGTCCAGAAGGTCCGACGACGACTCGCCAATCCAGGCCCATGCCCCGCCGACGATCAGGATGGCGAAGACTATGACCTTGCCGATCGAGGCGCCTGGCCCCGCGCCACCCGCGCGCCGCATCAGTCCCAGGGTGTACAGTGCGATCGCGGCGATCGCGATCCCGGCCCGCAGGGCGGATCCCTGGAGCCATTCGGGCGACCTCCCCAGGAGGATCAGGGCGCGCTCGAGACCGTCGGCCGCGAACGCCGAGAACCCCAGAGCGTACAGCACGCCGGCGACGATCGAGGCAAACCACACCACCCACCCCACGACGAAGGCGACCTCGATCGAGAGCACCTTCTTCGCGTATGTGTAGATGCCGCCCGATTCCGGAAAGCGCCGGGCCAGCTGCGCGAAGCTGGCGACGGTCAGGAAGGCGATCGCACCGTTCAACGCGAAGGCGACGATGGCGCCGGGGCCGGTGGTGGCGAACGCGACCCCGGCCAGCGCCAGGATACCGCCGCCCACGATCGCGCCGACCCCCAGCGCGGTCGCGCCGAACAGCCCCAGATGTCGCTCATCGTTCATTCGTCAGACCAGGTCGCTCGATTCGAAACTGACGTCGCGCAATTCTCGGCTCAGGACCTTCCGCCGTATTCGGCTCGTGCGGAACGTTTCGACGATGCGGGCCGCCGCACCCCGCAACAGGATCTGGTCTGGAGTCACCCGTGTACAGGTCACGCTCCTGTCCGAGACTATGCGACCCCGTACGGGTACGCCGATAGGTATGGCCCTTGCTCCTTCTCCGCCCGGGGCTGTCGGGACTCTGATTGATGGTGTGCAGGTTGGTGGTCCAATGAGAATGCGTCCGTGGGTGATCGTGCTTTGCCTTGCGGGGTTAGCCACCCAGGCGTTGATGTCCCGACACACGCATCACACGGCTTTCGACGGTGTCACCGCCGTCGCGGTGGAGGGATCACGCGACAGGGACCGCGAAGTCGAGTGGACGGCAATCGGCCTGTACAAGGCGCTGAAGGCCGGCTATCCCGAGTCGAATCCCGACCCTACACAGGCCGCGGGGCTTTGGCTGCGGCCGCTCCGTGAGCACGCTCGATCCCACCTGGGCCACGAACGCGCACAGCAGCTGTATCTGATGGGCCTCAACCACATGATCTACTACGCGACCGAGGCGGGACACGCAGCCTTCGCCGAGGCGCTCGAATCCGAGTTCGAAGGCCATCACCGCAAGTATCCGAACAGCGAGCCCGTCCAGTACATGGTAGCGGCTCGTGCACTCGACGATGTGCAGCTCGACAAGCGGAACGGGACATGCCCGGCCTGGGAGCGGAGGCGCCACGAGCTTCGTCGGCTGAGCGAGCAGTTCGAAGACTCCGATCGGATCCGGGCTCTCTACCTCACCGGTCTCACCGCCATAAGGGACGGAAACGCATGCGGGTTGACCGCCGACCAGCTCCGAACGCTCCGCCTCACGTTCCTGAGCGCCGCCTACCGCCACCGGGGTCATCCCCAGACCGGATGGCATTTGGGTGTGTACCTGGATCAGTCGAGCTATTGGGCGGTCGCGAACCGCGACGTCGAGCAGGCGGCGAGCGCGCTGTACGTCCTCTCCCGCCTGAGCCGACACTCGCAGGAGATCTACGGCGCCAACTACGCTTGGGCGCTCGAGCGAGTCATTCGGGACGATCGCCTGAGCGCCGACGCCGTCTTTGCACGGGTCGATGAGCTCGACGCGGAAGGGCCGGGTGAATGGGAGATCCTCGAGCGACTCGCCGCATACCCGCAGCCCGGATAAGCGCACATTCATTCGTGGGGAGCAGCGCTTCATGAGGTGAAGGCGGCCTCAGCGTAGGCCCTTCACCACACCCCCCCGAATCTCGAGGACTTCAGGGCGGCCGCCGTAGTAGGCGGCGATGCCGACATCGATGCACCAGACCCGGCCCCCGCAGAACGAGGTGATGCCGGTGCGCTGGACCGTGTGCCCTACCACCATTCGCTCCAGACCCAGGCGATCCAGCACCGAGCTCAGCGTGTCGCACGCCTCGGCGTCTGGCTCATTGGAGTACAGCCGGGTCCACACCGGGCTGCGCTCGCCTCGAATCCACTCCGGTTGCGGGGCCTCGGCTCGGAGCCACGCACGGATCTCTTCGTTCATGGCGTCCAGACCGCGATCCGCATGCTCGGGCAAGACGCCTCCGTGAACGAAGAGGCTCTTCCCGACGATCGCGATCGTATTGCGCCGGGCGAGCAGACGGGCGAACGGGCCACCGGGGAGAAAGGCGGCCGCTCGGGCCCGCTGGCTCGGTTCCAGAGCGGCCAGGAACGAATCGGCCTCGACCGCTCTCACGTCTTCGAGATCGGCTTCCGCACTCTCGAAATCCACGTCCGCACTCTCGAAATCCGCGTCCGCATCCTCGAAATCGGCGTAGCCACCCGGCGTCACATACCGGTAGTCGCGGTAGGCGTTCATCAACTCGTGGTTCCCGTTGAGGACGTGAACCGCCCCACCGGCTTCCGTCGCTTCTCGAGAGAGTCGCTCGAACAGCCGGATGACAGCCTCTTCCTCGTCGCCCCGGTCCAGGATATCACCGGTCTGGACGAGCACGATGTCACCCCCGATCCACCGATCTGCTTCGTCGATGATTCCGCCGAGGCGGAGAGCGGTCAGGGCCGTCTTGAGGTCTCCGTGGAGGTCTCCAATAGCGACGACGCGCTCGGCTGCGGGAAACCGTGTGGGCAGCTCCTCCTCGACGGGGGCCAAATCCGTGCAAGCGGAGAAGATCGCAGCTACGAGTGCTACGGTCGCCCTGGCAGGAACATGTACGCAACGCATCGAATCGTTCTCAGAGTGCCTTTGAGTGGCCGGTCTCGACAGCCCGTCCCGAAGATAGTCGGCCCGGGGCACGTAGGCTGGCAACCTCAATCGGCGGGGCCACCGGCATGGAGTGACTCCTCACGCCGCGCCGGAACCAAACGCACGGTCTTGACCTTATACCTACATATAGGGTTTACCTTTGTTTGGGATTGAAGAACATGACGCTGACGATTGGGGATCTTGCGGGCCAAGCGGCCGTCAACGTGCAGACGCTGCGCTATTACGAGCGACGCGGCTTGTTGCCGGCTCCACCGAGGACGGATAGCGGCTACCGACAGTACCCGCCCGACTCGGTCGCTCGGGTGCGGTTTATCAAGCGGGCTCAGCTGCTGGGGTTCTCCCTCAAGGAGATCGCAGAGCTGCTGGACCTGCGCGTGCGCCCCCGACGCAGCTGCTCCGAGATGCGTGGAAAAGCGGAAGTGAAGCGAGCCGAGATCGACCGGAAGATGCGATCTCTCAGAGATTTGAGAGCCGCGCTCGACGATTTGATCGAGGCGTGTGACTCCAACACGCCCACGAAGGAGTGTCCTATCATCGAGAGTCTCGAAGAATGACCCGGGACGCAGACCCGAACGTGGAGCTGATATACAGCCCGGATTGTCCGAATGTGGACCTCGCTCGTGGGCGGCTCACCGAGGCGCTGAGCTCCCTCGGCCAGGTCCCCGCGTGGACCGAATGGAACCGCGAGAGCCCTACAGCGCCCGGGTACGTGCGGCGATACGGCTCACCCACGGTGCTCGTCGATGGCCGGGACGTGTTGGCCTCACCGGCGAGTATGGCTGATAGCTGTCGGGTCTACGCGTCAGACGAGGGCTTCGACCGGGCGCCATCCGTGCAGGCGCTCATCGACGCGCTCTCCGGGCGCGCATAGAAACCACCGATGAGGCGCCTCGCCACCGCGGCCCACCGCATGCTGCTGGGCGTCAGCACGTTCGATGTGCGACCCTCCGATCTGTCCAGCAAGAAGCTCGTGTCGTTTCTCCTCTGGCGGGTGCCGCTGCTTCTGCTGCTCGCGGGCTCGGTCTGGGAGCCTTTTCGCGGCGCCCTGTGGAGCGGTGGGTTCGGCTGGATCGGTCTGAGCTGCACCGCGAACGCGTTCAAGTGCGGGCGCGTGCATTGCGCCCTGATGGGTCCTCTGTTCCTCGCTCTGAGTCTCACGACCATCGCGGAGACGCTCGGCGTGATCGCCGCGGGGTGGACCACGCTCGGCCTGGCCGGGGTGGCGTCCGTGCTCGTCTCCTACGTGCCGGAATGGTTCGGGCGTCGATACCTCCGGTCCGCCTCGTCGTGCGAATCGGAGCACGGCGGATGACGCGGCGGCTGGTCGAGGCCGGGACCATCGCCGGGGCGGCGGGCGCTTCGATCGCGAGCGCCGCGGCCGCGATCTGCTGCGTCGGGCCGCTCGCACTCACGCTGCTGGGCGTGAACGGAATGATCCTCGCCGCGGGTCTCAAGCCGTATCGGTGGCTGCTGCTCGGGGCATCGTTCCTGATGCTCGCGACCGCGCACTGGTGGGTCCGCCGGGATACTGGCGCGGCGACGGGCGCGAGCTGCTCGATCAAGGCCGGAAGGTGGACTCGTGGCGTGCTCTGGGCAGCCTCGGGCGTGGTCGTGGCGGCGGTCATCGTACAGTTCGCCGCCGAGATGTTCAATTGGTGATCGTGACGTAGCGGGAATAGGGAGATGGGAATGACACGTGTATCGATCTTGAGCGCCTTTCCGTTTGCGGCAGCTCTCGCACTCGGGCCTCTTCGGGTGGCCGACTACCAGCCTATCGGAGCGGACGCCGAGCCCCTCCGCACCGCCTTCAACGCCGGGACAGGGAAGGTTCGCATGCTAATGCTGGTGGCGCCTACTTGAGGGGGATGTCTTCGGGGGGCCTCCGAAGTTCAGAAGGACGTATTGGACAAGATCGATGCTCCGAATCTCGCCGCGCACGTGGTCTGGGTTCCACGGAATGGGGCGAAAGAACAGCATCTGGACCGCGTCACACACCTCGTGACCGATGAGCGGGCACCGCAGTACTGGGACGCGACCGGCGCGGTCATCGGCCCGTATACGAGGATGCTGGAACTGACCGGCCCCTGCGCCGGGGTCTTCCTCCTGTTTGGCCCTGAGGCGACGTGGGGAGACCAGGGACCACCGCGGCCCGACCATATCGAGGATGCTCACGCCAAGCAGTACGATCGGCCATATCCGCAGTTCGATTCCGAGCGCCTGGCCGCGAAGGTGCTGGACGCGATGGGAAGCTGAGGGACGTCGCATGACCCATCGACCCGCCGATAACCCGATAGAAACACATTTCGAAGCCTCCGGGTCGCTGCGTCCTCCCGGGTGGATTGGTCGAATCGTGCGTCTGGGACTCGGGGTCTGGCTCCTGTCTGCGCTCTACATGCTCGTTCGGTACGGATGGGAGGTGCTGGTGGATCTCACGCCGCCGCCGAACTGGACGTGGTGGGCTTTCATGGCCCTCGGGCTCTGGCTCCTTCCCCCCGTCGTCAACATCGGGTTCACCAAGAACTGGCGGCGCAAGCCTCAGATTGCGCTCGCCGCCGGTTTGGGCCTGGCGGTGATCGCGGACCTGCTCGCGTATGGAACGTGGTGGGCCCCACCGCTCGGCGTAGTGGTGTGGTTCTGGCTCGTCTATTTCTCGGCTCACCTGGGTGGATCGTTCCTTCTGTCCGCCATGATCGCGACGCCTGGTTGTGAGATGCGCGCGATTCCACATCTATGGACACGGCTCACCGGGCGCGTTACGGAGGAGCACTATTGCCCTGGCTTCATCGACCACGTCGACCGGTGGGAGCAGGAGCGCGGCGCCTGACGAGGTCTCATCGGTCAGGGACGCCGGGTGTGGGATTCGGCGTTCGTTGGATTGGGCCGCGCATGGGCAGATGGTCGATCACTTGGAGGATCCAGGAGCGTTTCGGGGCAGGTGCGGTGGACGGCAAGGTTCAAGGTCATGTCGTGTCGATTCGGGCGTAGCTCACCCGCAATGCCGGGGGTGGGGTCGGGCGCGAGCTGCACAAGCGATTGCCACCGGGGCTAGCTTTCCTCGATCGAGGGCCGCGCGTCCGTCGTGGCCCGGTCGTGCTCCCCGACCCTTCCCCCGTAAAGCGCCGTCGACAGGTACTTGACGCCGGAGTCGCACATCAGCGTGACGACGGTCGCGTCGGGTCCGAGACGCCGGCCCACCTGGATGGCCGTAGCCACGTTGCCACCGGTGGATGTGCCCGCGAACACCCCTTCCACGCCCGCGAGCCGGCGGGCCATGTCCATCGCCTCTTCGGTGGAGACGGTCGCGATCTCATCGACCGCACCCGGCTCCCAAAGCGGCACGACGAAGCCGGCACCCACACCCTCGATCTTGTGCACGCCGGGCTCTCCCCCTGAAAGCACCGCGGACTCGCTTGGCTCCACCGCGACGCAGAGGATGTCCGGATCGTGCTTATGGAGGGCCTCGGACACGCCACGAACGGAGGCGGTGGTTCCTGTGCTCTGAACGAAGGCGTCGACGCCGCCCCCGGTCTGGCTCCAGATCTCATCACCCAGCTCGTGGTAGGCGGCGATCTGATCGGCGTTCTCGAGCTGGTCGGTGCAAAACCCGCCGGTGCGCTCGGCGATCCGGCGCGCCGCCTCGATCATGCTGTGGGTAAGGTTCGCATCCATACCTCCATCGACGCTGCGAACGATAGTCAGCTCCGCCCCCAACGCTGCCATGTGGTTGCGCTTCTCGACGCTGAACGCGTCCGAAGTGACGATGCGGGCCCTGTAGCCCTTGACGGCGCAGACCATCGCGAGCGCCACACCCGTGCTCCCTCCGGTGTACTCGATGACGTCGCCCCCTTCCTTCAGGCGGCCGTCTTTCTCCGCGGCTTCGATCATGGCCAGGGCCGGCCGGTCCTTCATGCTGCCGGTCGGGTTCTGCGCTTCCATCTTCAACAGGATTCTCGCGCAGCCTTCGGGGACGATCGACCCGAGCTCGATCAACGGCGTGTTGCCGATGCGCTCGAGAATGGAAGACGGGTTCTTCGGCTTGCCTGTCATGAAGCTGCCTCGTGCGGATGCATACTAGCGGATTCTGTCGTGCAGGCTTTCGGCGGCGGTATTCGACTCGAGCGCCTCGAGTGAGCCGACGGCGATGCCCAGTTGTGCGGCGTCGGTGATGCGATATCGGAGGTACAGCGAACCTTCGGGCGTACGTTCTTCAAAGGTGGCCGATGAGGGCGAGCCGTCGATCAGCGTGAAGGTGCGCGGGCCCGTATTGTTGCGGTCCTCGTAGGTCGTGTAGTCGTTCTCGAAATGCTTGAAGCGGCAGATGATGCCGTCCTCGGTCTGCTGGATGACGAAGAAGTACGAGACGAGGGTCGCGTCGTCCTGAGTGCGGCGCTGCATGCCCACGAGGGTACCGGCCTTCGGTTCCAGAAAGACCTGCTCCACGTGCATCCCGTCCGTGGTGCGAGTCCAGTGGCCCGTCATGAACGCGAGCTGGTCGATGGTAGCGGCCGGTTGCGCGCGTACCGGCGAGGCGGAGAGGGTGAGCGTGAAGAGAACTGCGGACAGGGCGATTCCGGGTGAAGCGTTCATCGTCCTGATCCTTTTTCCGAGGTCGGAAGCACCACTGTTCATCGTCGGCCGCATCGCCGTTGATACAGGCCATCCGGGTGAGTGTGCCGGACGGCAGGCTCACTCCGCGGCTGAACCGCTGAAGTTCACGGGGTCGCGTCTATCTCTATTGCTTGCGCTCGCCTGCAGTTCGTAGCTTCCGCGGTCCTATCTCGCGCTGCGGAGTCAAACGGCAACGGCTTGTCCGTCCGAGAGCATCGCGCTCATCCATCGACAGGAGGCAGACACTTTGGCAAAGTACATGATCACATGGAACATTCCGCCCGCAAACTACGCCGCAGCCCTCGATCGCTTCGAACAGCAAGGTGCTCCGGTCCCGCCGGGCGTGGAACTTCTCGGTCGCTGGCACGAGCCCGGATCCAGCAGGGGCTTCATCCTGGTCCAGGCCGATGACCCGGCTGGCATCGCCAAGCACCTGTCGGGCTGGAACGATCTGGTCGAGCACCGAACGACCCCGGTGATCGGGGATGAGGAGGTTCCGCCAAGGGGCTGATGGTCGTGGCCACCCGGGCCCGAAGCCGGAGTGAGGGGCGTGCCTCAACCCCGCGTCCCTCAACCCGAGGAGAGAATCGTATGAGCTGCCCGCGCCGGAACGGCGCTGCCCGCCTATCGACGCTCGCGATGATTGCGGCGACGGCGTGCGCTCCGGTCGAGACCGTATCAGAACTCCGGCTGTATGAGTTCGATTGCGGCCGACTGTACTTCGAGAGTCCCGAAGCCATCGGGTTCGGCTTTTCCGACGATGCCACCGACGTTCGAGAGCTCTTCGTCCCCTGCTACGTGATCGATCACCCGGACGGACAGCTCCTGTGGGACGGCGGGTTGAACTCGACTCTAGCCGAGACGCCGGGCTGGACGGAAGATGGCGTAATGCGTCTGGATCGAACCCTCGCGGGCCAGCTCGCAGACGTGGGGTTCTCGCTCGATTCGCTCGAACTCCTGGCCTTCTCTCACATGCACTTCGATCACGTCGGCGTCGCGAACGAGGTGGGGAGAGGCGTGCTTCTCATCCAGGAGCCCGAGTACGCGGCCGCCTTCGCGGACGAGATCGACGTACCTGCGTTCGACCGCTCACTGTATGACGGTCTCGAGCGCCTGGAGCGGCTTTCACTGAACGGCGATCACGACGTCTTCGGTGACGGCCGGGTCCGGATCCTCTCCCTACCGGGTCACACTCCGGGTCACCAGGGGTTGTTCGTGGATCTCGCGAACGAAGGACCCGTGGTGCTCTCCGGCGATCTGTACCACTTCCGGCTGAGCCGCGAAGAGAGGATCGTGCCGGCCTTCAACGTCGATGCCGACGCCACCCTTCAGTCCATGGATCGGCTGGAGGCGTTTCTGCGAGAGACCGGGGCGACGCTCTGGATCGAGCACGATCTCGCACGATACACGGACGGGATCCCCGCGGCCGGATATCACAACTGACAGTCACCGGTCGACTCGCGAACCCCTCACGTGCTCTCTGAGAGTAGAGGGTAGGCCCATTCGCCGAAGCTACTACGTGGTCGGGCTCATCTTCCTGACGTTCTTCGTCATCTCCTTCCTCACGAACATCATCGGCCCGCTCGTCCCCGAGATCATCGATGACTTCGATCTGAGCCTCACGCTCGTGGCGGTGCTGCCGTTCGCGTTCTTCATCGCGTATGGCGTCACGTCCATACCGGCGGGACTGTTGATCGAGAGATTCCAGGAAAAGCCCGTCATGGTCGCCGCCTTCGCCGTGGCGTTCGTGGGCTCTTCCATGCTCGCGCTGTTTCCCAGCTATCTCACCGCCATCGGCTCGTTGTTCCTCATCGGCGCCGGCATGGCCATGCTTCAGGTCGCGATCAACCCGCTGTTGCGGGAGGCCGGTGGAGAGGAACACTTCGCGTTCAATGCCACGTTGGCCCAGCTGATCTTCGGGGGCGCGTCCTTTCTCAGTCCCCTGGTCTATTCGTACCTCGTGCTCAATCTCGAGAACCCGTCCGCCGAATCGCACCTGCTGATCACGACGCTGTCACGGGTCGTTCCCGAAGACATCGCCTGGATATCCCTCTACTGGCTGTTTGCCATCATCGCGCTTCTCATGATCGGCGTCGTGCTGTTCTCGCGAATCCCCGAGGTCGAGAGAAAAGCAAACGAGCGGGTCGGCGCTTTCACGACTCACCTGGGTCTGCTCAAGAACCCGACGGTCATCCTGTTCTTCCTCGGGATCTTCACCTACGTGGGGCTCGAGCAGGGTGTCGCGAACTGGATCTCGGAGTTCCTCAACACCTACCACGGCTATGATCCGCAAACGACCGGCGCGAGGGCCGTCGCGTGGTTCTGGGGCCTCATGACCATCGGCGGTCTCGTGGGTGTCGTGTTGTTGAAGCTGCTCGATAGCAGGATCGTGCTGGTGCTCTTCACGGTTGGCGCGATCATCAGCCTCACCGCGGCCCTGTTCATGTCCGGGTCCGTGGCCCGGATCGCGTTTCCGCTGGTCGGCTTCTTCTCCGCGGTCATGTACCCGGTCATCTTCTCCCTCGCGCTCAACTCCGTTGCGGAGCACCATGGCAGTTTCTCGGGGATCCTGATTACCGCGATCATCGGGGGCGCCGTCGTGCCTCTTATGGTCGGTGGATTCGGCGATCTCTTCGGTTTGCGGAACGGCATGCTGTTTCTGTATGTGACCCTGGGCTACATCCTCAGCGTCGGCTTCTGGGCGAAGCCTCTGATCAAGAACATCACCATCGACTTTCGGAAGAAGGACGCCGTCTGAGCGAGCAGCCGGCGACGTCGGCCGCGGATCGGAGCACATTGCCAAGCACATTGCCAAAGCAAACGATCATCGGGGTCGACTTGGGAGGGACCAACGCCCGGGCCGGCGTGGTGCGGGATCAGCGGCTCGGGGAGGTGTCGTCGATACCCATCGATCCCCATGGCTCCGCGGAGGAGGTTTTGGACCAGGTCTGCGGCCTCATCGATCGGACGAACCGCCGGGAGCAGGGTGTCGACGGTATCGGGGTCGGCGTTCCCAGCGTCGTGGATATCGAAACGGGTACCGTGTACGACGTCCAGAACATCCCGTCCTGGAAGGAAGTGCCGCTCAAGTCGACTCTCGAAGAGAAGTACTCGGTCCCCGTCCTGGTCAACAACGACGCCAATTGCTTCGCGCTAGGCGAGAAGCACTTCGGAAAGGGCGTCGGATACCGATCAATCGTCGGGCTCATCCTGGGGACGGGATTCGCCGGCGGCATCATCATCGACGGCAAGCTGTACCCGGGGGCGAATTGCGGGGCGGGCGAGTTCGGCATGATCCCCTATCTGGACAGCATCTACGAGCATTATTGCGCGGGTCAGTTCTTCCCCCGTCGGGTCGGGCGAACCGGCGTGGAGGTCTATAAGAGGGTGGTAGCGGGTGACCGTGAGGCGCTCGACATCTTCGCGGAGTTCGGTCACCACCTGGGTGAGGGCATCAAGACGGTTCTATTCGCGTACGATCCTGAGATCATCATTCTGGGTGGATCCGTGCGGAAGGCGTTTCGATTCTTCGAGGAGACGATGTGGGAGTCGATCC
>JBDHHV010000026.1:0-46406 GCA_039589195.1 Gemmatimonadota bacterium
TCGCGTCCGTCCTCATGCTATCTCCTATGCCCGTGTTATGCCCGATGCCCCATGTCCCGGGTCAGCGTCTCGCGTCACTGTTGTACATCTCGGCGACCGCCCGATAGCCGTCCGCCCCGCGACGGTAGACGACGATGTACTTACCATGGTCCTGAAAGGGCGCCCCGTGGCGCGGGCGTACCGTACGCGAGAACCGGCCTATCTCGAACCCCAGCTCGCCGGACGCATCGATCTCGCGGCTGCCCAGGGTGAGCGACACGAGACCCTCGTCGGGCGTGAGGTGCCAGAAGCGGCGGATCTCCTCGCGACCCCGCACAGCCGCGGCCCCGGAGGGGAGGATCTGCGCGTCCTCCGCATAGAAGGCATCCACCATCTCATCGAAAACCCTGTGCCCGATTCTCTCGGCGCGCTCTCGCGAGAGCTTGCGGATCTCTTCAATGTCATCGAGGTCCTGCTTCACGTCATCTCTTCCTGATCTCTTCCTGCGTGGCCCATTTTCCGCTCCGTCGCACGGTACGCCCGCCGTCGGAAGCCGAGCGAGCGCGGGCAGGCAGGCGTGTGTCCCGCCCTGACGCATGAGACACGAGAGAAGTTGGATGCGACCGTGCGACCGAGCAAGAAAGGTCCCTCGACCTGACCGCGTTTGCGTTTCCCACGTCATTCGATTATGCGTTTGATACGTCCGGATTGCTCCGGGGGAGGCATACTGACGCACATCGTGTGTCAGTGCACGCGGTGCGGAGCGGCGGACTCGGCCACGGCACCTTCGCCAGACGCGCATTCTTGCGCACGCTGGAACGAAGTTGCCTGCGCGGCGCGAGCCACGGAGCAGGGGTTCCGGCGGCACGCTTCGTCCGCGTGGACGAGTTCCTCGAAAGGGGTGGAGCGAGCGAGATGGACGGATTCCCTTCCTGGGGACGCACACCAGTCCTCGCAGTCTTCGTAGTGCTCGGGCTGGCCTGCCAGCCCGGCGCGCCAGCGGATTTCACCGGACCACCCGGCCAGATCAGGACCTTCTCCATCACCCTGGCCTGGGACCCTCCGACCACGGATGCGACCGGGGCGCCGCTGATCGACCTCGCCTCGTATCGGCTCTACTTCGGCCAGTCGACACCGATCTCCAAGGATAACAGCACCATGGTGGAGGTGGGGGCGGAGCCAACCTTCACGCTGAGCAACTTGCAGGCGGGCATCTACTATTTCACCGTCACCGCGCTGGACTCGGACGGCAATGAAAGCGCCATGTCCGGCGAGGTCAGCGGGGAGCTGCGCGACCAATGAGGGGGATGCGTGACTGGCCAAGATCGACATCTCGAGTGCCGCTCGGATTCGGGTTGGTGGCCTGGGTGGTCGCGGGCGTGGCACCAACGACCAACCCCGACGCCTCCCGCCGGTTCGACCTCGCGCACCTCGCCCCCGACGAGCCCAAGAACGTGGTCGCCACCGCCCTCAGCAGCCGCCGGGTCCAGGTGACCTGGGACGCGGTTATCAGCTCGCCGGGAGTCAAGCATTACAACGTCTATCGGGCGGACGGTAGCCTCTTCACCTCCACCACGCCTGGCTACATCGACACGGCCGTGCAACCGCTGAGCACGTATGCGTATCGCATAGCAGCAGTCGACTCGCTTGACCAGGAAGGGCCTCGCAGTGCCCCGCCCGCGTCCGTCACCACCCCCGCGGCTGACAATAGCCCGCCGACCACGCCGACCGGGTTGGCCGCCACTTTCGTCGGGGCGACGAACGTGGACCTGTCGTGGGCAGCAGCTTCAGACCCCGAGACCGGCGTCGCCAGTTACAACATCTACCGCGATGGGGTGCTGGCGGGATCGAGCACCGGCACGACATTTTCCGACACGGGGCTTCAGGTAAACCGCACCTACGCGTACACGGTCAGCGCCGTGAACGGCGACGACCTGGAGGGCTTCCCGAGCTCCGCCATCTTCGTGACCACGTTCGACACCACGCCGCCCACCGCCCCGACCGGATTGACTGGTACCGCAGCGAGCGCAACGCGGGTGGACCTCTCCTGGACGGCGGCCTCCGACCCCGAAACCGGCGTGGCCAGCTATAACATCCACCGCGATGGGATCGTCGTGGGCTCCAGCGCCACGACGAGCTTCTCTGACACCGGACTCAGCGGGAACACGACGTACACGTACGAGGTCACGGCCGTGAACGGGGCGAGACTGGAAGGACCACGAAGCACGTCGGTGCCGGTCAGGACCCTCGACGACACGCCACCCACCGCACCGTCGGGTCTCTCGGCGCAGGCGGTGGCTCACGACCGGGTGAGCCTCGCCTGGTCGGCCGCCGGGGACCCCGAATCCGGCGTCGCCGGCTACAACATCTATCGTGATGGTGCCATCGTCGGCTTCAGCACCTCCACGTCGTTCAGCGACACAGGGCTCACCGGCGCGACGCAATACAGCTATCGGGTGACAGCCGTGAACGGGGACGGCCTGGAGGGGCCACCCACCGCCGCGGTGGTGGTCACCACGCCCTCGGCACCTGACACGACCCCTCCCACGGTTCCTACAGGTCTGGGGGCGACCGCGACCTCGCCGACCAGCGTCGACCTTACCTGGAGCGCCTCCAGCGACCCCGAGTCCGGGGTGGCCAGCTACAACATCTATCGAGATGGCGCGCGGGTCGGGTCGAGCAGCACCACGAGCTTCACGAACAGCGGCGTACAGGCGGGCACCACGTACAGCTACCAGGTTTCCGCAATCAACGGCGACGGGATCGAGAGCGCCCTCAGCGCTCCGCGGAGCGTCACCACCCCGAGCTCGGGAGACACGTCGCCCCCAACCGTACCGGGGGGTCTCGTGGCCACGCTTACGGGACCAACACGCGTTACTTTGGTGTGGAGCGCAGCGACGGACGCGGAGTCAGGCGTCACGAGCTACCGCATTTATCGTAACGGAGCGGTTCGAGCTACGAGCACGACGACGACGTTCGCGGACACGACGGTCGTCGCGAACACGCAGTACACCTATCAGGTCTCGGCTGTTAATGGCGCCGGTATCGAGGGAGGGAGGAGCGCGCCGGTTGCGGTCACGACGCCGCGCGTGGCTGACACGATTCCGCCCGCGGCACCGACGCGACTTCGGATCGTGCCGTGAGTGGTAGACACATTCATGCGTTCCGCCGGGCAACCATTCTCTGTGGTCTTCTGGCCGCTTGTCCCGGCCTCGCCTCGGGTCAGGATCCTGGCGCCCGGCGTCCGGCACCGCTCTCGAAGAGCGACCTGACCCGCCTGCTGAGCGGCGGCACATACACCCGCCCCGAGGTCGTGGCCATCATCCAGCGCAGTTGCCTGAGCTTCGTGCCCAGCACGGGGGACCGCGCCGATCTGCGCCGACTGGGCGCCGACGCGTCGATCTTCGCGGCGATCGACGCCTGTACGTCTCCCCCCACTCCGGCCGCCAGGACGCCGCTCCTCGTCAACCTCAGCACCCAGAGACTGGCCGCGCGTGTCGGAGGGACCGCGACGCTGACGGTGCAGCTGCGAAGCGCCCAGGGCCCGCGCGCGGGGGTACGGTTGACCCTGAGAGGCACGGAGAGCATTCCGGGCGGTCCGGCGAGCACCCTCCAGGCGACGACCAACCCACAGGGTCAGGCGCAGTTTCGGGTACCTGCCGGGACCGCCGCGACACGGCACTCGTTCCAAATCGCCGCAGCGGGCGAGTCGCTGACCGGCCCGGTGGGCGTCGTGTTCGACGTCGCCGCGGGCTCGCCCGTGCGCGTGGAAGTCGAGCCCGACCGGGTCGACCTGTCGGAGGACTCCACGGCTCCCCACGCAGTGTCCGCCGTCGCTTTCGACCGGTTCGGGAACCCGGTCCCGAGCGCCGTGCTCACGCTTCGGGCCCGTCCCACATCACCCGAGCTGGCGGGCGCTCCACCCCCCATACAGGAGACGACCCGCACCGCCGACGCGAACGGCGCGGTACTGTTCACGGTTCCCGGGACCGCGGCACTCTCTCGGTACGTCCTCGAGGTGCAGAGCGATGGTGTGACGCTGGCGTCGTTGCCGGTGAGTCCACCCCCTGTGACCGCGGAAGCCGAGGGGCCGCCTCCCGAAGCTCAGCCGGCGGCCCGTGATCCAGAGGAAGCTCAGCCGGATCCGGATGAAGACCAACCGCCAGCCGAGGGGGCGGCGGATTCACCGGCCGACGAGAGAGCCAGCGAAATCGTCAGGCGGAAGCAGCTCGCCGCGCAGGCCCTGGCGAGCGGTGACGCCGAGGGAGCCGTCCGGCTGTATCAGGGAACCGTCTCGCTGGAACCGGACGATTCAGAGGCCTGGTTCGAGCTGGGACGCGCCTGGGCTGCGACCGGTGAGGCGAGCGAGGCTCGCGCCGCTTTCCGTCGCTCGGCGGAGCTCGACCCGCAGCTCTCGGCGCGAGTCGATGCCGAGTTGGCACTCCTCCCGCGGCTGCCCCCCTGGCTACAACTCGACATATGGGGTGGGACGGCGATCGAGACGGCCGAGACGACGGGAAGCGTCATGGTCGAGGCATCGATCTGGCCGCTTCCCTTCCTTCGGGTCTGGGGGCGGTATGACAATGCACTCGGTCTCCACAACCCGCTGTTCGTTCGGCGCACGCAGGATCTCGAGTCGTATTTCGGAGGGGTAGCCATCGCCTGGGGCCAGGATAGCCGTCTGATCACCTCGTTCGAAGCCGGGCGTAGAAACCAGGCGGCGGACTTGTTCGAGTATGTCTATCACGCCGAGCAGGCCGTCAGATTCACTCAGGAGCGCGGCGAGATCGCGTTCGGCGGGTACCTGGGCCGCTGGTTCGACCGGGACGATTGGGTGGGGTACGCCAGGGTGGACATCGGCGCGAGCGACCGTTTCTCGGTCAGACCGGCGGTGTACTTCGGGGAGACCGTCACGGTGCTCGACGACATGCGGATCGCCGAGAGCGAAGTGCGTGGCTATCTCGGCTTCGCCTACCGCCCCTTCGGCCCGCTGGAGATCGAGCCGGTCTTCGGCTACGGGTCCGTGGAGAGCCAATCGGACGACCTGACCGGGTCGTTGATCGAGGGGCAGTTCCGGTTGTCGGCGGATCTCGGGACCTCGAGCCGGTTCCAAATCTTCGTCAGGCACCAGCGTCCCCCGGGCGGCAGCGAGTCCTTCACGACGCTGGCCGCGGGGCTCGTGCTCGGGATCGCTCGCTCGGCAGGAGGTGGCGCTCAGCCCTGAGTCGGGACCGCTGCAGCCGTGACCTGACTCAGCGCTCACCCTTGGTGTACGCCCACCCGAGCCTCACACCCCACTCCGACGAGTCCTCGACGAGTCCGTAGGTCAAAGCCAGGTCGAGGACCCAGCGTCCGAGCCGATAGTCCCCCCCGATGATGGCTTCGCCCAGGTCCTCGGTTCCGAGCGGGATCCGATCGCGGGTGCTTGCTCGCCCGTCCAGGGCGAGGGCGAGCCGCGTGTTCGGTCCCGGCCGGTAGAGCACCTCAGCGGAATACAGAAGCACGTCGTTCTGCTCGAAGTTCTCGAACGGCGCCTCCAGGATCCCTACCCCGAGGCTGACGGTCGCGCGCCAACGTGGAGCCCCGTACGAGCCGAGCAGGGCGAGGCGAATGTCGGTGGTGTTCGGTCCGATTCCCTTCGCCTCGTTCGAGTTGGGTAGCTTCACCTCCATGTGCGCGCCGGCCGAGAACCCGCGCTCGCCTCCGATCGGCGCGAAGAGGAGCCCGATGCGGAAATCGCCCACGTCCCCGGTGCGACCGTCGAGCGCATCGGCATCGAGCGGGATGGGGGGCGGATCGGCCTCGTCCACCCAGAGCGTTTGCCACACATCGCCGCGAACCTCGAGCAGCACACGGTTCGCCAGACCGTACGCCAGGGTGAAGCGACCCACCGACAGGAGATTGCCTTCCAGACCGGAGAGCGGGAACGAGCGGTCGGATCCCCACCCGAGCCCAGCGCCGAGCAGTAGCGTTCCGGCCTTCACCTCCGCGACCGGCTGGACCGCGGGATCGCGCCGCCCCTGTCCGTTCCCGCTCACTGGAGTGCACAGAAGCGTCCCGAGCGCTCCGATCCATGCCAGCCGAGGCGTCCTCCGCATATCGATGGCTTTCGATAGTGTCCCGGGAGGCTGCTGCAGAACCCTAGTCCTCCACCCAATTCTCCATGAACCGCCCGCCGCCTTCGTACTCGTCCACGAGCGCCTGGAAGATGGCCTGGAGCTGCTCGTACGGGAACGTACCGATGATCATGCGGTTGTTGACGATCATCGTCGGCGTAGACCGGATGCCGTGCGCGTACTCATCGGATGTCTTCTCGTACTCCTTGCCCGTCTCGATCATTCGACGAACGATGTCGATCGTGGCCGAGTCGGTCAGCGCGGCCTCGACCTGGTACTTGCGTGCGAGCGCCTCACGCCCCTCGGGTGTGCGGGCCGCGCGAAGGTTGGCCCAGATGTCTTCCTGAATGTCGTGGAACTTGGCGGGATCGTACGCCGCCATGTACGAAGCGTCGCAGGCGCCCGGGTGCAGGTCCTTCTCGACCACGTCGTTGCACGCCGCCTCGAGAGGGAAAAGCTGGTACACGAGGTTGATCTTCCCGGGGAAGTCCTCCTGCGCTCGCGCCATCTGCTCCGAAAGATACTGACAGTCCGGACACAGCAGGTCCACGTACTCGACGATCCGAATCGGCGCGTCCTCGAAGCTCCCGGTCGACTTTATGGTCCAATACGGCGACATGTAGCTTGGCCACTCGACCGTAGGCAGGCTGTAGAACTCCTCTACGGCGCGTGCGGCGATCCCACCCGATTGCGCATCCTCCTTGGCCTGGTGGTACTGGGCGAATCCGTACGCCCCGCCCAACATCACCAACCCGATCGCGAGAAGGTGCTTCACCGACGGTCTGAAGTACCGGGCGAAGAACCCCGGCTGATCGCGGTCGATCCCATACCTCCAGAACAGGACGAAGCTGGCGATCGAGAACAGATAGAAGCCGGCGCACAGCAAGCACAAGCTTCCCATGTAGAAGACCGAGAAGAAGAGGAGCGCCACGACACCGATCACGTTCATCAGCGCGATCGTCGTGTTGGTTCTCTCTAGCTCCGGAGACGGAAACACCGCCCCCAGAACGACCAGGAACCCGACGAACATACCCAGGTAGCCGAGTGGCACCCCGCCGATCTGTGAGATGACCGCGTACGCCGAGGCGTCACAGTTGAAGAACACGTTGATGTCGCAGAAGGAGCCCTCGAATATCGACTCTGGAAAATTGGCGGCGAAGTAGTGTTGGACCGTCATGATCGATGACACGATCATTCCGACTCCAAACGAGAAGCTGAGCGCCCTGCGCCCGGCCTGACCGCCGAGTGTCAGTGATTGCGGCACCGCGACCTCCCTCTGGAGCGGGCCAGACGGATCCTGCGACCTGCTACACCCTGCGAATCAAGCTTTGCTCCGGGCGGCCTTCATGATGTCCGCGACGTATCGATCGACGTTCGCGAGGATCTCGATCGTCTCCGTCTTGCCCTCCGCCGCCGACACGTCCTTGGCGAACCGGAGCAGCACACGACGAATCGCGGCCTCGTCCCCCGAGGCTCGCTGCGCCGGCGCGCGTCGGGCCCGTGGAGCGGCAGCAGGCTTCTTGGGCACCCTCTTCGTTACTCGCTTCTTCTTCGGGGCCAGCCGCCTCTTCACCTGCAGCGGATACTTGGCGTGGAACTGTCGAAGGCTCATCCGCGCGACCGTGGAATCCATTTTCTTGGCGCGCTCGAACAGCTTCCCGCTGGAGATCTTCGGGTCTCTCTTGAGCTGTCGCTCGACGAAAGTCATCACTTTGTCGGCAGGTGATGCCATCTGTCTTCCTCTCGAGGGATCACTGGGACTACAACTCCTCCCAGGATCGTCAGTTACGACCAGCGACCGCCGCCGATCATCGCACGGCGGATCAGTGGCGCGTCTGTGTCCATCCCGACTGTGCTCGCACAGTCACGAACAATGAAAGAGATATAACACATCGATCACGCAGAAGGTATGTCGATGTCGGGGAAGCACCGAGCCGCCCTCGGAGGTGCGCGAGGCGGCCCGCAATAGATGCTCGAGCCGTCCGCGCAGTTCCGATCTCGCGGTGCTAGCGGGATCCCTCCGGGGTCGTCGCGGGCTCGGCGGGCCGGATCGTGTCGCTGGGCGCCCCGCGCCCCGACAGGGCTTCGAGCAGCGCGAAGGCTTCGGCGGCCGGCACGCCGAGATTCGAGCCGCCGAACTCGTTGAGGATGGCCGCGTTTACCGCGATCACACGATCGTCGAGCCCCAGCACGGGTCCACCGCTCCCGCCATGTGTCGTCTCGGCATCGTAGACCACGTGCGTCGTCGTCACCTGTCCTACGATCCCGCGTGTGGCCAGCGGTGCGATGTGCCCGGCTTGCGAGAGTCGGTGCGCGACCTCCCAGAAGTCGACGCCTGGTGTTTGCATCAACTCGTCGACGAACACCGGATCGGTCCGCGCCAGCAGCGCCCGGATGCCGGTCGGGTACCCCAGCACGAGCACTTCGGCGCCCGGTTGCGGGGCGGTCTCGGACAGCGTCAGGGGAATCACTCGGGCCGGTAGCCCGTCCGCCCGCAGCACGGCCACATCCGCGGTCTCACTGGCACCGACCGTCTCGAGCGCGAAGGGCTCCTCGGTCTCCGGTACGTACCCGATCATCCGATACATGACCGGGATGAGCCCTGCGTCCACGAGTCGCCGCGCCGTCGGGTCGAAATCCCAGGGCAGGACGATGTGCCGGTTGGTGAGCAGCAAGCCATCCTCGGAGACCACGAAGCCCGTGCCCGTGAATTGACGTTCTAATCGCGGCCCGTTCGCGTCCGGACTGGCGAGCGGGTTGCCCTGCGCATCCGTCAGTGGCCGCCCGCCGGGGCCGAGCATTACGCGGAGCGGGCGTCGATCGGGCGGCTGGAGAAAGCCGTATGAGCCCTGGAGGAATACGACCGATCGCGCCGCCGTCTCGATCACGCGCTCGGCCGCAGAGCTTCTGGCCTCGAGCGCTTCGACCCGCTCTACCGCGCTCGACAGCTGCCCCTCGATCTCGGCCCGGATACGGCCCAGCTCCTGGCGTGTCGGCATCGCCTCCTCCCCACCGTCGAGCAGCGCGGCGATGTCGTACACGCGCGCGGATTCGAGCGCCAGGCGTCGCTCGAGACCGAGCCCGTACAGGAAGATCGCCCCGAAGCCGATCAGCATCACGAACGGCATCGCCAGTACCAGACCGCGCGTCCGTGGCGTGGTCTGTGTCATGAGCTCGTGAGGCAGCGCGCGGAAGAAGGTCCAGATCACGCCCGCGACCCCTCTGTCGGACGCGCGAGCGCAATCGACGCAATCGGCGAGCGCTTCGCGCATGCTCTTGTGGGCAGCCTCGGAGCGAGGACCGGAGCGGAAGCGGAGGATGGGGCCCCGCGAGCCGAGCTCGATCACATCCTCGCTCTCCAGGACGTGACTCCCCACCGGCTCGCCGTTCACACGCACTTCGTGGTCGCCCAGCGACTCGATCACGTACGTCCGCTCGAGCCGGGTGAGCGTCGCGTGGTGATCCCCCACGTTCGGGGCTCGATCCGTCGGAAAGTGGACCTCGGCGTCCGCTGCCGTCCCGATGCGGATGACCACGTCCATCAATCGCTGGGTCGTGCCGCGCAGCGGACCTGAAAGGTGGACCAGCGTCGCGGAGACGCGCGGCTCCGAGGGTCCGGGCGCCTGGTCCGTCTGTCTGCTCTCGTCGGTCATGACGGCCTTCCGCGATCGGTTCGCACCATTCCACCACCCTGCGATGACCGAGTGTCACTCACAAGATAACGCCGCGGAACGAGATCCGGTTGCGTGCAACCTTTTCCGCCGCCCTGGCGTATCCGAGATTGGCCGGAGGCTGAACCCGAGGCCAGGAGCGGTAGTTGGAGCAACTCTTCTACGACATCGGCGCGTGGATGGAGGCGATCGGCTGGTGGGCCTACTTGATCGCCCCGATCGTCATGGCCGGAGTGGCCATCCTCCCGATCCCCGCGGAAGCTCCGGCCATGATCAACGGGGCGCTGTTCGGCCCCGTTGCCGGGACGGTCGTCACCTGGGTAGGCGCCATGGCCGGGGCGATGGCGAGCTTCGAGATCGCACGCGCGCTGGGCCGCCCGGCCGCCGAGCGCGTACTCACCCCCTCCGCCCTCGACCGCGCCGATCGCATGGTTCTGCGCGCTGGATGGGGAGGGCTTCTGCTCGCGCGCTTCATGCCCCTGATCGCGTTCACGGCCCTCAACTGGGGAGCCGGCCTGACGCAGATCCGGCGCTGGCGCTTTTTCTGGACCACGGCGATCGGGATCGTCCCGGGCGCGATCGTGTTCACCGCGTCGGGTTGGGGATTCACGGCCCTCCTCGCTCGCCTCCCGTGGGTGGCGCTCGGCGTGGCTGGCCTGCTCGTCGTCTGGCTCGTCTTTCGCACGCGGAGGCGCACGCGAGCGCTCGGGGCAGCGGAGCCGATCGCGGACCCCGAAGCTTGAGACGGGTCGACCGCACCCTGGCGCGCTTCGGGCAGCGGGTCCGAGCCTGCCACGGATCGATCCGAGCGCCGCGGGGCCGGGGGCCCTAGTTTCGTCGGCCATGCATTCTCGCAGTGTCAGCAGGCCGCAGCCTGCCACGGTCGGTCGCACACGCGGTCGTTGGTTTCCCGCCCTCCTGCCGGTGGGCATGTTCTTCTTTTCGCTGGCCGCGCTCCCGTCGGTGGTGAGAGCTCAGTCCGCTCCCGTTCCCCAAGCTGCGCAGATCGGCCTTCTGCTCCGTCAGTTGGATGGCGTCAAGCGCGTGCTACTCGTGGCGGCGCACCCGGACGATGAAGACACGGCCCTCCTCACGATGCTCGCGCGGGGTCTGGGCGTCGAAGTGGCATACTTCGCGTTCACGCGCGGCGAGGGAGGTCAAAACCTGATCGGTCCCGAGCTGGGGGAGGGCCTCGGGGTGGTTCGCACGGGCGAGCTGCTCGCCGCCCGATCGCTGGATGGCGCCGGGCAGTTCTTCAGCCGGGCGTTTGATTTCGGCTACTCCAAGAGCGCGGACGAGACCTTCCGGCATTGGCCTCGTGAGGCGCTTCTCTCCGACCTCGTCCGGGTCGTGCGGCGTCTGCGGCCGCACGTCATCGTGTCCATCTTCAGCGGCACCCCGAGCGACGGACACGGGCAACACCAGGCGTCCGGCATCCTCGCGCGCGAGGCCTTCGAGGCGGCGGCCGACCCCGACCGGTTCCCGGAGCACCTGGACGCCGGACTCGAAGCGTGGGAGCCGCTCAAGTTCTACCGCCGCACGTTCTTCGACCCCGAGGCAGCGTCACTCGAGCTTCCGACGGGACGACTGGACCCGCTCCTCGGACGGTCGCACCATCAGCTGGCAATGGATAGCCGGAGCCAGCACCGGTCACAGGACTTCGGAACCGCGCAGACCCCGGGGCCGAGGACGACCGGGCTGCTGCTCCTGGAGAGTCGGGCGGCCGCGGGGCCCGAAGACCCCCTGTTCGCGGGGATCGATACGACGCTCGCGGGGCTGACGTCTCCGCTTCCCGCCGATTCCCGTGCGGCGGCCGTCAGGGCCATCGAAGCGTACCGGGGCGAGCTTGTCGCGGTGGGTCGCTCGCTCAGCGCCACGAACCCAGCGGATGCCGCAGCTCCGCTCGCCCGCGCGCGCAGCCGGCTCCACGAGGCGATCTCCGCGTTGGCATCCGCGGGGACCGGCGGCGCGGAGCTGGAGCGCGAGCTGGAACGGCGGGTGGAGTTACTCGGGCGCGCGATCCTCACGGCGGCAGGCGTTCGTGTGGAGGCCCGCGTCCACGACGATGTGCTGGTCCCGGGTCAGAGCGTGTTCGTGGAAACCCGCGTCTGGAGCGGTGGCGAGTTTCACGTCGACGCGCGAGCGCCCTCGCTGACGACGCCGACAAACGGCCGGTATGAGATCGAGCCCGCACCGGACGAGGAGCCACCCGCCGATGGCAGCGCGTTCGGGAGGTTCTTCCGCTCCCGCGAGCGTCTGGCCGGGGTCGAGCCAGGGTCCCTCACAGCGGTCGGACCCGACGACTTGGTCGTTTGGCGCTACCGGCTTCGGCTACCCGAATCCGCGAAGCCGACCCTCCCCTATTACCTGGCCGAGCCGCGGCGCGGGGACGCGTACACCTGGCCGGACACCGCCGACCTCTGGAACCAACCGTTCGACCCACCCCCGTTCCGGATGAGCCAGGAGCTGACCGTGTGGGGCCCGGGGCTCGAGCCCACGGGCGTAAGGGTTTCAGCACCGGTTCGATACCGGGGGGTGGACAAGGCAAGCGGCGAATTCTGGCGGCCCGTTCACATCGCGCCACGCCTGTCGGTCCGTCCTTCGGCCGCGACCCTCGTATGGGCAGGCGCCGATCAATCCGCGCGTTACCTCACGATCACGATCCGCAGCGAGGACCCGGGCCCGGTGAGCGGTACGCTGACTCTCGAGACGCCCGATGGGTGGGTCGCCGAGCCCGCGTCAGCCTCGTTCACGGTCGAAGGCGAGGGCGCGGAGATCCGGGTCGAGTTTCGCGTACAGCCCAGCGGAGCCAGCCAGGGTGCGTTCGCGATGCAGCCCATGGCCCGAACCGAGGATGGCGAGCCTTTCTCTCTCGCGATCGAGATGATCGACTATCCGCACATCGAGCAGCGCCTGTTCGCGACCGATGCCTCGATCCGTGTGCTCCGGATCCCGGTTCAGGTCGCGGACCGCCGGATCGGATACGTGATGGGCTCGGGAGATGACGGCTTCGAGGCGATCCGGCAACTGGGCCTGTCGGTCGCGACGATCGAGCCCGGCGACTGGACCGCCGAGCACCTCGCGAGCTTCGAGACCATCGTTCTGGGCGTACGCACGTACGAGGTGCGCCCCGACCTCGCCGCGGCGACCCCGATGCTCCTCGAGTGGGTTCGGGCCGGTGGCACACTGGTCGTGCAGTACAACAAGTACGAGTTCATGGACGGCGAGTACGCTCCCTACCCCATTCGAATGGGCCCGCCGGCACCGCGCGTGACGGACGAGACTGCGGCGGTTCGCGTGCTCGTGCCCGATCTCCCACTGTTCCACACGCCCAATCGGCTGGAGGAAGCCGACTTCGAGGGGTGGGTGCAGGAGCGCGGGCTTTATTTCCCGACCGAATGGGACGATCGCTACGTCGCCCCCATCGAGATGGCCGACGAGGGAGAAGACCCCTTGAGAGGCAGTCTGCTCGTGGCGCGCTACGGGGAGGGGCTGTACGCCCACACATCGCTCTCCTTCTTCCGACAGCTGCCGGCCGGCGTGCCGGGGGCGTACCGGCTGTTCGCGAACCTCATCTCGCTCGACCCGGCCGCTTGGGGAGCCTCGGCGGACCCGACGCCGCCCCGAGGGGCGCAGCCCTAGCCGCCCGTGACGTCCGCCGAAGACCCACCTCGCGAGCCCGACCCGGGAGAGGTGCACGACGCGACCCGACCCGACCCGGGGCACGAGCACCGGGATGAGGAAGACAACGAGGATGACATCGGGGTCTTCCGGAGCTGGCGATCCCTATACGTGACGGTCGTCCTGTACACGACGGCGCTCACCATCCTCCTGTACGTCCTCACACGCCTGCTCGACTACAGCTCGTGATGCGACCGGCTCCTCCGGTGCGACCCGCCACATGACGGTCTTCGACTGGCTCGTCTTCGCGCTCTACTTCGGTGGAGTGGTGGGGTTCGCCTACTACCAGAGCCGCAAGAACGTGGGAGTCGAGGGCTTCTTCCTCGCGAACCGGCGTCTGCACCAGGCATTCGATGACGGCATGGAGTTCGTCCAGGTCTACCTGGCGCAGCCCATCGCCATGGTGCTCCTGTGCGTGATCTTTGTCCCGTTCTTTTACCGCGCGCGTGTGTTCACGGCGTACGAGTACCTGGAGCGACGCTTCGACGCCAAGACGCGCTCGCTCACCAGCTTCCTGTTTCTGCTCTCCCGCGGGCTGGCGGCCGGGATCGTGCTGTACGCGCCGGCGATCGTGCTCTCGGTGATCATGGGGTGGGACGAGACGATCACCATCCTGATCATGGCGGCGGTCACGATCGCGTACACGATCATGGGCGGGATCACTGCCGTGATCTGGACCGATGTGATCCAGATGCTGATGATGTTCGCGGGGATCGGGATCGCGCTGGCCGTGCTGTTCGCGACGCTTCCCTCGAACGTCGGCGTCGCGGATGTGGCGTACATCGGCGGCATCCGGGAGATGTGGAAGAGCATCGACCTCTCCTGGGATCCCACGAACACGTACACGATCTGGTCTGGCTTGATCGGTGGGCTGTTCCTCGCGCTCGCGTACTTCGGAACCGATCAGAGTCAGGTGCAGCGCTACCTCACGGCCAGCTCGCTCAAGCAGTCCCGTCTGTCGCTCATCTTCAACGCGTTCGTCAAGGTCCCGATGCAGGTGTTCATCCTGTCGATCGGGGTCCTGCTGTACGTGTTCTATCACTTCGAGCGACCGCCGCTGGTGTTCAACACGGCCGAGGTCGCGGTCGTGCAGGAGAGTCCGCGGGCGGGCGAGTTCCAGCAGCTCGAGGCACAGCATGCGACGGCCCACGATCTGCGCCGGCAGGCCACGCTCGAGCTTCTCGACGCCCGGGAGGCCGGTCGCGATCTGAGCGCTCTGCGAGGGCAGATCGCCGCGTACGATGAGGAGCTCGGGCGGCTGAGAGACGACTCGAAGGCGCTCGTCTCGGAGGTGCGCGGGGCTTCCTCCAACGACGTGAACTACGTCTTCCCGTCCTACCTGATCACGTACGTGCCGGCAGGTCTTCTCGGGCTTCTCATCGCGGTGATCTTCGCGGCCGCGATGTCCTCGCTCGATTCGGAGCTCACCGCGCTCTCGAGCGCGACGGTGATCGACTTCTATCGGCGGTATTTCAAGCCAAAGGCCTCGGACGCCCACTACCTGTGGGTCTCGCGTCTCGTGACCCTGGCCTGGGGCCTCTTCGCGATGGTGATCGCCCTGTACGCCGGGCAGTTGGGCTCGCTGATCGAAGCCGTCAACCAGGTCGGATCGCTTTTCTACGGCTCGCTGCTGGGCGTCTTCCTGCTGGCGTTTCTGGTGCGCGGCGCCACCGGGACGGGCGCCTTCTTCGGGCTACTGGCGGGGATGGCCTCGGTCTTCCTGGTGTCGGTCCTGACCGACATCTCGTGGCTGTGGTACAACGTCGTCGGAGCCGTTTCCGTGGTCCTGATCGGTGCCCTCTTGAGCCGAGCCGGTCCCGGCGGCGCGACCGCGGCCTCCACGTAGGATCACCGTATCGTCGCGATCTTCCGCGTCGGGTTTTGCGGCGGCGGCAAGAGTCGTAGAGTCCCTTACGGAACAGACCCGCTTGCATCAGGCGTGCGGGCGAGAACCCGCTCACCCTCGTTGATCGGTGTGCCGGTCAGCGAGGACGACACTGGTCGAAGACCCCAACACGGAGGGGTATAAATATGTTGACGGACGTCGAGATCGCGCAGGCCGCGACCCCGCGCCCGATCACGGAGATCGCCGCGGATCTGGGCCTCGCGCCGGAGGACCTCGAGCCGTACGGGCACTTCAAGGCCAAGATCCGTCCCGAGACCATCGTCGAGCGCGAGCCCGGCTCCGGAAAGCTGGTGCTGGTGACCGGGATCACCCCGACGGCGGCGGGCGAGGGCAAGACGACGGTCGCCGTGGGCCTTGCCGACGGGCTACGCCGTATCGGAACCAAGAGCGTCCTGGCCATCCGCGAGCCGAGCCTCGGCCCCGTATTCGGGATCAAGGGCGGCGCCGCCGGGGGTGGGTATTCCCAGGTCATCCCGATGGCCGACATCAACCTCCACTTCACCGGAGATCTGCACGCCATCACATCGGCCCACGCGCTTCTCTCGGCGGCCCTGGACAATCACCTGCACCAGGGGAACGCCCTCGGCCTCGACCCGCGCCAGATCAGCTGGAGGCGGGCGGTGGACATGAACGACCGGGCGCTGCGGTTCATCGTGCTCGGGCTGGGCGGGCGCATCAACGGGGTACCTCGCGAAGATGGCTTCATGATCACCGCTGCATCGGAGGTGATGGCGATCTTCTGTCTGGCTTCGAGCCTCGAGGACCTGCAGAAGAGACTGGGCAACATCCTCGTCGGCTACACGGCATCGGGCGAGCCCGTCCACGCAGAATCGCTCAACGTGAGCGGAGCGATGACGCTGCTGCTCCGCGAAGCGCTTTCCCCGAACCTGGTGCAGACACTCGAGGGTACGCCCGCGTTCGTGCACGGTGGTCCGTTCGCCAATATCGCGCACGGGTGCAATTCGCTGATGGCGACACGGGCCGGGCTCGCGCTCGGCGACGCGGTCGTGACCGAGGCCGGGTTCGGATCGGACCTCGGAGCCGAGAAGTTCTTCGACATCAAGTGCCGCATCGGCGGCCTACGCCCGGAGGCCGTCGTGCTGATCGCGACGACGCGGGCGCTGAAGCTGCACGGCGGCGGCTCCAGGGACGCCCTCACGGAGCCGGATCCGGAGGCGGTGCGCAGAGGGATTCCCAACCTGGAGAAGCACGTCGAGAACCTGCGGAAGTTCCGTGTGACGCCGGTGGTGGCCCTGAACGTGTTCGCGACGGACTCGGAGGAAGAGCTGACCGTGATGGCCGAGGCGTGCGAGGCGCTCGGAGTGCGCTCCGCACGCTGGGAAGGGCATGCCCGCGGGGGCGAGGGCAGCGAGGAGCTCGCGCGGGCCGTCCTCGACGCCCTCGAGGCCGGCGAGAGCGACTACGCGCCGCTCTATCCGCTCGAGGCTTCGCTCGCCGAGAAGATCGAGACGATCGCCACCGAGATCTACGGGGCCGATGGCGTGGACTATACCAAGCCCGCGCAGAAGGACCTCAAGCAGCTCGAGTCCATCGGCCTGGGCGGGCTACCTGTCTGCATCGCCAAGACACCGAACAGCCTGACCGACGATCCGGCGATTCTCGGCCGTCCCGAAGGGTTCCGGATCACGGTGCAGGACATCCGGCCCTCCGCCGGGGCCGGGTTCGTGGTCGTGCGCACCGGCACGGTCATGATCATGCCCGGGCTGCCGAGGGCGCCGGCGGCCGAGGGGATGCAGATCCTCGGAGACGGGAAGGTCGTAGGTCTCTTCTGAGCGGGCGATCGACCCGATCCCTGGAGGGCTCTGACATGACGTCCATGACGCACCGGCGCGAGTTCCTCAAGCGTGCCTCCGGGATGCTGGGGGTGGCGGCCGCCGCGCCCTTGCTCGACGCGCATCTCGCACTGGCGCGATCGATCGACGGCCTCTCGAGAGTGGTAGGGGCCCAGGGCCCGGATCCGGAGACCGACTTCGACCGTCTCACGGCGCGCATGCGGGAGGAATACCTCCTCGGCCCCGATGTCGTATACCTGAACTATGCCTCGATCGGGACCATCCCGCGCGTCGTAGTGGAAGCCCACAAAGCCTACCTGGCTCTGTGCGAGTCGAACCCATGGCTGTACATGTGGGGCGGAGCCTGGGAGGAGCCGCGGGAGGCCGTGCGCGCCAAAGCTGCGGCGGCGCTCGGCGTGCCGGCCGCGGATGTCTCGATCACGCACAACACGACGGAGGGGTTCAACCTTTTGGCGCAGGGACTCCCCCTCGGCCCCGGCGATGAGGTGCTGTTCAGCTCGCTCAACCACGACGGGGCCAGCGTGTGCTTCCATCACCATGCGGAAGCTCGCGGCTACACGGTCCGCCAATTCGACATCCCGATCGAGAGTATCCCCGGCCTGAGCGCGGCCGACGTCGTCCAGCTCCACACAGATCAGATCCGGCCGGAGACGAGGCTCATCGCCTTCCCACACGTCGACAACATCGTCGGGCTCAGGCATCCGATGGCGGAGCTTGCGGGGGCCGCACGCGAGAGTGGCGTGGAGTTCGTGGCGGTCGACGGAGCCCAGGCCGTGGGCATGCTCCCGATCGAAGCCGAGGCGTCGGGCGTCGATTTTTACGCAGCGAGCCCGCACAAGTGGGTGCAGTCTCCAAAGGGACTCGGGCTCCTGTACACACGCCCCGAGAAGCGCGCCGAGCTACGCGCGATGTGGGTGACATGGGGGCAAACGCGGTGGGAAGGCAGCGCCCGGATCTACGAGGACTACGGAACCCGCAACCTCCCTGCCCTTCTGGCCCTCGGCGATGCGCTCGACTTTCAGGCGGCCATCGGGTCCGCATCCAAGGAATCCCGCTATCGGCACTTCTTCGAGCGGCTTTCGGAGCGAGCTGCGACCACGCCAGGCATCGGCTGGAGCTCTCCCGAGCGCTGGGAGATGGGCGCGTGTCTGGTCGCCCTCTCGATCGAAGGGATCCCGAGCACCGAGTTCTCCGCGCGCATGCTGGAACACGGATTCGTGTTTCGGCCTTTCCGTACCCAGGGGCTCAATTCGGTGCGCATCTCGCCCAACCTGGCGACGACGGAGGGGGAGCTGGCGGCGTTCTTCGAAACGGCCGAGCGCGTTCTGGCGGAGTCCTGACTCGATCCCCGGATCGTGAATCCGACGGCTGCTCGAGCGCGTGCCTGACCACGGAATCGTGAGATCCACCATGCAACCGAACCCGCAACCAAACGCGATCACGCGATGATTCACATAGAGCTCATACTCGGCGGAGAGTCCGCGGCCGTCGAGCAGCGGCTGCAGGAATGGGAGACCGCGGGTGCAGTCGATCGTCTGTGGGAGAAGGACACCACCCTGTGGGCACCCGACCCGCCGCCGCCCGAGCTGGCTGACCGGCTGGGCTGGCTCGACCTTCACGAGACGTCGCAGGGCGTGTTGCCCGCGCTCGCGCAGCTGCGGGCCGGAGTCCCGTTTTGGATATCGGACGTGGTCCTCCTGGGGATGGGTGGATCGAGCCTGGCGCCCGAGGTGCTGGCCCGGACGCTGGGCGCAGCAGGGCTCCCGCTCACCCTGCTGGACACGACCCACCCGGCAGCGATCGCCCAACTCGACTGGCTCAACCCGGCGAACACGATCTTCATCGTGGCGAGCAAGTCCGGCACGACGCTCGAGACCCTGTCGCTCTTCCACCACTTCTGGTCGCGCACCCAGGAGGTCGTGGAATCGCCCGGCGACCACTTCGTCGCGATCACCGATCCGGGTAGCTCGCTGGTCGAGCTGGCTCGCGAGCGGGCCTTCCGGCAGGTGTTCGAGGCCCCCGCCGATGTGGGCGGCCGCTTCTCGGCGCTGAGCGCGTTCGGGCTGGTGCCGGCCGCGTTGATGGGTATCGACCCGGCCATGCTCCTCCAGATGGCCAAGGAAGCGGCCGACGCCTGCCAGGAGGACATCGAGCACAACCCCGGTTTTCAGCTCGGTGCGGGGCTGGCCGAGATGGCTCGCGCGGGACGTGACAAGGTGACGTTCGTGACCAGCCCCGTGTGGAGCGCGTTCCCGGATTGGGCGGAGCAGTTGATCGCCGAGAGCACGGGGAAGGACGGGAAAGGCATCGTACCGATCGCGCACGAACCGGCGTTCGAGCCGGCCGACTACGGGGACGATCGGGTGTTCGTCGGTCTGATCGACTCACCCGAGGCAGTGGCGGCGGCCGGCGAATGGGCCGAAGCCGACGACGCGCCGGAGCGGTTGGACGCGCTCGAGGCGGCGGGTCACCCCGTGATACGGATCGAGCTGGACGCGGGCGAGCAGATCGGGGGCCTGTTCCTCATCTGGGAGGTCGCCGTCGCGATGGCCGGTGCGGCGCTCGAGATTCACCCGTTCAACCAACCCGACGTGCAGGTCGCCAAGGAGCTCGCCAGGCGGGCAATGGCGGGTGAGGACATCTCCGACGGCGCGGACGAAGAGGTCGAGCTGGACCTCGCGTGGGACGTTCCACCCTGGGGACACGCCGGCTCCGCCCTCCCCGCGAGCGTCGATGTCGACCAGCTCCAGGCTCGCCTCGACCAGTTTCTCGATCAGATTGAAGCCGGCGACTACGTGGGGATCCAGGTCTATACGGCGGGCGGGAGCGAGGAGGAGCTCGAGTCGCTCCAGACGCTCCGCGAAGCGCTCACGAGCGCCACGGGAGCGGCGACGACCCTGGGGTACGGTCCCCGTTTCCTCCACTCGACGGGACAGCTTCACAAGGGCGGCGCGAACAACGGCGTCTTCCTGCAACTGGTGGATGACGCCCCGAGCCACCTAGCCGTCCCTGAGCGGGATTTCACGTTCGGGCAGTTGATTCGCGCGCAGGCGGACGGCGACCTCGGAGCCCTCGCCCAGCGTGGGCGACGCACCCTGAGCATCCGGCTCGGACCCGCCGAGGTCGGCCTCCACCGGCTGCTTCAGCTCATCGACAATTACGCGGATACGCACGGAGAACCTGCATGAAGCTAGCGATGGTCGGGCTCGGGAAGATGGGGGCCAACATGACGGAGCGGCTCCTGAAGGGCGGCCACGAGGTCGTCGCGTACGACCTCCGCGTGGAGGCCGTGGCAAAGGCCGTCGCGAACGGGGCGATCGGCGCCGGCTCTGCGGAGGAAGTGGCCGAGCGGCTCGAGACCCCGCGCGCGGTGTGGATCATGGTGCCTTCGGGTCGGCCGACCGACGCGACGATCGACGCGATGGCCCCGCACCTGACGGCGGGGGACGTGATCATCGAGGGCGGGAACTCCAACTACAAGGACACGATCCGCCGCGGCGAAGCGCTGGCGGAGCGGGGCCTGCACCTGGTGGACGTCGGGACGAGCGGTGGCGTGTGGGGCGTCGCCGAGGGCTACTCGCTCATGGTGGGCGGCGATCCTGCCGCCGCCGAGAGCCTGCGACCGATCTTCGAGACCCTGGCCCCGGCTCCAGACCTCGGGTGGGGCTATGTGGGACCGAGCGGCGCCGGGCACTACGTGAAGATGATCCACAACGGGATCGAGTACGGGATGATGCAGGCCTTCGGGGAGGGGTTTTCGATCCTCAAGCACAAGACCGAGTTCGAGCTCGATCTGCACCAGGTCGCCGAGATCTGGCGGCACGGATCGGTGGTCCGCTCGTGGCTGTTGGATCTCGCGGCGCGCGCGCTGGCCGAGGATCAGGATCTGGAGGAGATCGCGCCGTGGGTGTCAGACTCGGGCGAGGGCCGCTGGACCGTGGCCGAGGCCATCGAGCAGGACGTGCCGGCCCCGGTCATCACGCTGGCGCTCCTCGCCCGTCTGCGCTCACGCGATGAGGAGTCGTACGCCGACCGCCTGCTGGCCGCGCTCCGCAATCAGTTCGGCGGGCACGCCGTGCGCCGCGATGACTGACGGCACGACGGGGTACCGGGTCGAGCCTCACCTGTTCGTCATCCTGGGGGGCACGGGAGACCTCACGCGCCGCAAGCTCTTCCCCGCCCTGCGCCGTCTCGCCAAGCAGGGACACCTCGGAAAGGCCCGCGGCGTCCTCGCGGTGGCGCGCAGCACCGAGCTCGATGATGACTCGTTCCGCGTCTGGGCGCGCGAAGCGCTCGAGGACGCGGGCTTCGGGCCGGAGGAGCTGGCGGCGCTGGACGAGGCGCGGCTCTACTACCAGCCGTTCGCCAAGGGGGATGAGGCGGACCACGACGCGCTCCGGAAGCGCATCGAGGAGATCGAGAGCGCCTGCAGCCTCCCCGGCAACCGCGTGTTCTATTTGGCCCTACCTCCGCGCGTGTTTCCGGGCGCGATCGAGGGTCTCGCACGCGCGGGGCTGAACAAGGGGCCCGGGTGGGTCCGTCTCGTGGTCGAGAAGCCGTTCGGGCGCGACCTCGAATCGGCACGGGCGCTGAACAAGACGATCCACCGTCACTTCGACGAGCGGCAGGTGTACCGGATCGACCACTACCTCGGGAAGGAGACGGTACAGAACCTCCTCGTGTTCCGGTTCGCGAACACGATCTTCGAATCGCTGTGGAATCGCGACCGCGTGGAGAGCGTCCAGATTACGGTGGCCGAGGACATCGGGATCGGGAGCCGGGCCAGCTACTACGACAAATCGGGCGCGCTGCGGGACATGGTCCAGAACCACCTCGCGCAGCTTCTGTCGCTCGTGGGGATGGAGGTGCCGAGCGCCTTCGACTCGGACTCGGTGCGCTACGAGAAGATCAAGCTGTTGCGCGCGATCTCCGCGATCCGCCCCGAGGATGTCGTCTTCGGTCAGTACGCAGCGGGCCAGATCGATGGGGAAGCCGTCCCCGGCTACCTGGAGGCGCCGGACGTGGAGCCGAATTCGCAGACCGAGACGTTCGCTGCGCTCAAGCTGTCGATCGACACGTGGCGCTGGCAGGGTGTGCCGTTCTACTTGCGCACGGGCAAGCGCCTGCCCCGCCGGCTGACCCAGATCGCGGTCACGTTCCAAGCACCTCCCGTGTGCCTGTTCGAGACCATGGGCATGTGCGCGACCCGGCAGAACGTGCTTTACCTCACGCTCCAGCCGAACGAGGGATTCGCGCTGTGTGTCGATGTGAAGGTCCCCGGTGAGCCCCTCGAGCTCCGGACGCTACCGCTCGACTTCTTCTATCGAGACGCGTTTGGCGCGGTGCCGGACGCGTACGAAACCCTGCTCCTCGACATCCTGACCGGAGACCAGACGCTGTTCGTGCACGGCGACGAGGCCGAAGCCTCGTGGGAGCTGTTCGGCCCGCTGCTCGAAACCGGGCACCCGGTGCACGCGTACGCGGCCGGAACCTGGGGTCCGAGGGAGGCCGACGAGCTACTGTGCGAGGAGTTCGCCGAGTGGCACGAACCCCCACCGCACCCGAACGCGAACGAGGTGTCGTCATGACACACACCGATGGCCGTCCCCACGCCGTACCGACGATCGCGCTCGCTGTCGCGGTCCTCGCGATCGGCTGCACGCCCACGACGACCGAGACGCCCGACACGCCACCACCCGACCCCGAGGAGCTCATGGAGGCGGACCGCGCCTTCGACCAAGAGACGGCACGGACCGGGGTGGAGGGCTGGGTCGCCGCTTTCGCCGAAAACGGCGTGATGCTCAGGCCTGGAGGCGAGGTACGGGGGCACGAGGCGATCCGGGAGATCATGACCCCCGCGTTCGCGGACCCCGGATTCAGCCTGAGGTGGGAGCCGCGGTTCGCCGACGTGGGAAGCGGAGGCGATCTGGGTTACACGGTCGGACGCTACCTCCGCCAGACCGTCAGCGCCGAAGGCGACACCGTCCGCGCGGAAGGCCAATACACGACGATCTGGAAGCGGGGCGAGGACGGGGCGTGGCGAGTGGTGCTGGATCTGGGCGTCCCGGACCCGGAGGGAAGCTGAGCCCGGGATGACCGGAGCCCCACGGTGAGATCCACCGTGGGGCTCTTCGTCCGCAAGCGATGTTGACCCGTGCGGGCTCAGTCGCTCGAATCGGCGCGGCTCCGCTAGGGAATCCCCGCCCCCACGCCATCCGGCTCCTGATTCCGCCACGGCGGAGTCGGGAGCGGTCGCCGGCGCGGCCACACCTCATCCAGCGTATCCGCGTCGTACAGCCGGCCGTTCTTCATGACGTACTGGAGCTCGAGGCTGTTGTGCAGGTCGGTGAGCGGGTCAGCGTCGAGCACCAGGATGTCGGCCAGCTTGCCCGCCTCGACGGTGCCGATGTCCTTCCCGAACCCGATCGCCTCGGCCCCGAAGATCGTCGCGACACGCAGGGCGTCGTGATTCGACAGCCCGCCCGAGCCGATCGCCCAGAGCTCCCAATGGTATCCGAGCCCCTGGAGCTGTCCGTGGCTGCCGACACCCGCTCGGGCATCGTTCTCCACCAGCTTTTTGACGAACTCGGCGTGCTTCGAGAACACGTATTCCTCATCCAGGAACCAGCCTGACTGTCCCGGGCTACCGCCAGAGCCCGGACCGCGACGGCGGGTTCGCGCGTCGACGCTGGCGTGGGGCGCGAACCGACGGAGCTTCGCGTCGTCGTGCACTCCGCCCTTCGTGTAGAAGTAGTTCTCGCCAAACGGCCCTCCGTACGATACGAGCAGGGTCGGGCTGTTGGTCGTCTGTGACGCCTTGAACAGCTCGACCACGTCATCGAAGATCGGCGCGATCGGCAGGGCGTGCTCGATGCCGGGGTAGCCATCGATCGCGTGCGTGAGGTCGAGCTTGTAGTCGAGTCCACCCTCGGTCGTGGGCATCAGTTCCAGCTTCTTGGCGGCGTTGATGATCCACTGGCGCTGCTGGCGGTTCCCCGACAGGTACATCTTGAGTGTCTTCGTGTCATAGTACTCGCTGTAGCGCTTGAGGATGGACTCGGCGTGCGCCGTGTCCCGGATCGCCTCGAGCCAGAACACGCCGGGCCCCGTCGAATAGATGCGCGGCCCGACCATGCCACCGGTCTCGACCCGATCGCTGTAGCTCAGGATGTCGGTCGAAGAGGTTTGCGGGTCGCGCGTCGTCGTTACCCCGAACGCCAGGTTGGTGAGGTATTGCCACGTTTGTCCCGGATGGATCTCGGGCACGAGCCACTGCGCATGGTAGTGGGTGTCCACAAATCCCGGGATCAGGGTCTTACCCGCGACATCGATGACCTGCGCGCCGTCGGGCACCTCGACTTCACCCGTCGCACCGACCGCCACGATCCGGTTGTCTGTCACGACCACGTCGGCGTTCTCGATGATCTCCTGCTCTTTCATCGTGAGCACGCGCCCACCTCGCAGCACCACGGTGCCACGCGGGATGTCCCGCGGCAGCTTGACCTCGATCCGCTTCTCGACCGGCTTGTACAGCGTGTCGGCCCGTAGGGTGTCGAGCCCGGTCCGCACGGAATCGGCTCGCTCGCGAATCGCAGCGGCACGCGCACGCGCCTTTTCGGCCGCCGTGATCAGCGAATCGGCTTTGAGTTCCACGGAGTCGGCGACCAGACCGTTCAGCTTCGTCAGGATGGAGTCGGGCACCATCGCCACCGTGGTATCCTTCCTCAGGCTGTCCACCACGGTCCGCGTCGCCTTCAAGCTGTCGATGATGCCGCGGGCGATGAGCGCCTGTCGGACCTTGTCGCGCGTCTCCTGGACCGTGCTGTCCTCGATCGCCTCCATCCGGCTCAGGTCGTACGTGAACAGCGCGTTCCCGATCGCCCAGTGGACGCGCTCACCGTCGGCGCTCCACGAGGGGAACTCTCCGCCGATCTCGGTGAGCTTCCGCACCTGCACGGGAGCGCGGGCCGGGTTCGCCACCGAGATCGTCGGTGCCGACGGTCCGATCTCGGGGATGTCCACCGTGTAGATGTGGCTCCCGACCTGGGCAACCGCCCGGTCCCCCCTCGGTGAGATCATCACGAGCCCGGCGGGTGGAGCACCCGGGCCGCCTTCGGCGGGCTCCAGGGTGTTATCCCCGGCACTCTCGCTTCCGGCCTCTCCGTAGATCTCGCTCTTGAACACGGGGAAGACCCGGCGCGGCAGCACCTCCCAGTTTTCTTCGTGCGGGTTCCCCGCGCTCGGGATCGGCGCGCCACGAACGACCAGGTGCCGCTCGACATCCGTACCGTCCCAACGGAACGAGACCAGACCTTCTGAGGGACGGTAGGCGTAGATCCGGTCGTTCACATCCGCACGGAAGTGAGCCACGTCACGGCCCCCGGTCGGGGCGATCACGGTGACGTCCCCGCCGGCCGACGGCACCCACACGAACTCGCCACCCAGCGGACCGAAGAAGATGTCGGGCGCCCGTTTCAGATCGCGCGCGGCGCCGCGGGTTGCGACGATGCGCTGACCATCGGGCGACCAGGCGAGATTGTAGTAGAGCGCCGCGACGCTCGTGAGCTGCTCGGGCTGCCCCGCCCCGCCGGCGTCCGCGCGCATGATGTGCCCGCCACCGACGTCATCCCACGTCACATAGGCCACCCACTGGCCGTCGGGTGACCACGCGGGGTGGTACTCTCCCGCTTCGGCGCCCGTCAGGCGACGGGCCTCGCCGTCCGGCATGTCCTTGACCCACAGCCGGTCGAACGCCGTGAACGCGATCCGACCCCCGTCGGGAGAGGCGGTCGGGTGTCGAATCTGCCGAGCCGTCACCTCGTCGCTCGTATCGATCTCGTAGGCGAACTTCACCTCGGGACCGACATCCAGCTTTACATCGGCCTCGAAGGGGACCGCCACCGGATCCCCACCGTCCATGGAGACGCGCCAGATCTGGCCGTCGTACGAGAGGACGACGGCACGTGAATCGGGCGTGAAGGCGTAACCCGGGATCACATCGAGGGTCGCCCTCGACTCCATGTCATCGCGCTGGATCGGGAAGACGAGCCATTCCTCGTCGCCGGTCGCGAGGTTCCGCTTCCGAAGCCCCGTCTCGGTATTCTCGCGTGTCCCGTAGACGAGCCAGTTGCCGTCAGGCGAGATGGCGGGCCGAAAGCCCGACCCGTAGCGGCCCGTCATCCGAAGCGAGTTACCGGTCTGCCTGTCGTACCGATAGAGCTGATACTGGGGGAAGCGCGCGTTGTAGGACCAATCGCCGGTGCGGCCGGCGTACCAGATGTAGCGCCCGTCCGGTGTCACCGCGGCACCCACCATCTTCCGGGTCGCCGGCTGGGCGACCACGGGGAGCGGGGCCCGTCGCTCCACGTCGTACATCATGAGCTTGTGGGACCCTCCCAGACCGCCCGCCCGGCTCACCACGACGTGCTCGCCGTCGGGGGTCCAATCGGGAGAGACGTAGAGGCTGTTGTTGCCCTGCGTCACCTGCGTGGTGTCCGTGAAGTCGAGCCGTATCGTCCATACGTTGTCGCCACCGCTTCGGTCGGAGACGAAGACGAGGGTCTCACCGTCGGGGCTGAAGCGTGGCTGCGCGTCGTACGCCATGCCCTTGGTGATCCGGGTGGCCCGTCCGCCCTCGATCGGTAGCGTGTACAGATCTCCCAAGAGATCGAACACGATCGTCCGACCGTCGGGACTCACGTCGAGCGACATCCACGTGCCGCGGGTGGCGGTGAACTCGGCTTTTCGATCGGCCTTGAGCAACAGCGGTGGGGGCGGCTTGGCGCCCGGCGGGCCGCCGGGGCGCTGCTGCGCCGAGACACCTATTGGAGTGGCCACGGCGCCCGCAACGCCAAGCAGGAGCGCTCGCGAGCACGCGGTGCGCCGGCGGACGTCGCGCCGGATGTCCGAGCGCCCGACCACCCTTCCGGTGACCTCTCTCGCGGCCCTCATCGGTCACCTCCTCCCTGTCGAGCGGCCTGGCCGACAGGCGCCGTATGCCTCCAAGGCTCGTCTGCCGCGGTCAGCTGCCGGGGCCAGATTTCGTCGAGCGTGTCACCGTCGTACAGACGGCCGTTCTTCATCACGTAGCGGATCGTGTTGCTGTTGCGCATGTCATCGAGCGGATTCGCTTCCAGCACGATCAGGTCACCCAACTTGCCCGACTCGATCGTCCCCACGTCACCGCCCAGGCCGATCGCCTCGGCGCCCATGATCGTTGCAGCGCGGAGCGCATCGTGCTCGCTCATTCCACCGCTCTGTAGCGCCCACAGCTCCCAATGGAAGCCCAGACCCTGGAGCTGCCCATGGCTGCCGACGCCCGTGCGGCCTCCCGCCTCGACCAGATCCTTGAGCCACGCGGAGTGCTTGTTGAAGACGTATTCTTCGTCCATGAACCACCCCCCGGGGCCGGGGCCGGGATTCCGGCGCCGGATCTTGGAGTCGAGCTCCGCCTTCGGGGTGAAGTGGGCAAGCTTCTCATCCCCCACCAGATCTTCGTTCGTGTAGAAGTAGTTCTCGGCCCACGGACCGCCGTACGTCACGAGCAGGGTCGGCGAGTTGACCGTACCCGATGTCTTGAAGAGCTCGATGACGTCCCCGTACGCGGGGATGATCGGCATGGTGTGCTCGATCCCCGGATAGCCGTCCATTGCGTGGGTCATGTTGAGGCGGTAGTCGAGCCCTCCCTCGGTCGTCGGCATCAGCTCGAGCTCGCGCGAGGCCATGATCAGCAGTTGTCGCTGCCGGCGGTTGCCCGACATGTACATCTTGAATGTCTTGGTGTCGTAGTAGTCGCTGTACCGGCGCAGGACATCGCGGGCGTGGTCGAGGTCACGGATCGCCTCGATCCAGAACACGCCGGGCCCGGTCGAGTAGACCCTCGGACCCGGCATCCGGCCCGCATCGACCAGATCGGCGTACGTCAGTACGTCGGTGGTCGCGGTTTGCGGGTCCCGCGTCGTCGTGACTCCGTAGGCCAGGTTGGCGAGGTAGATCCACGGCCGGGTCCAGTGGAGCCCCCACAGATTCCACATGTGGGCGTGCGTGTCGACGAACCCGGGGACGATCGTGGTCCCCGAAACGTCGATAACCGTGGCATCGGGTGGCCCGCTCCCCGACGGCCCGACGCTCGAGACGCGGTTGTTCACGACCACGACGTCCGCGTTCTCGATCACCTCGTCATCGCGCATGGTGATGACGCGGGCGCCGCGGAGCACGACGGTCCCCTGCGGGATGTCGCGGGGCACGTCGATCGTGATCCGTCGCTCCTCGGGCCGGTACGCAGCTTCGCGCATGGCGACCGAATCGGCCCCTGCCTGCCTCAGGCTGTCGTCGATCGCCTCGGCCCGGTCGAGGTCGTACGTGACCAACGCGTTTCCGATCGACCAGTGGACGGTCCGGCCGTCCGCTCCCCAGGCCGGGAACTCGCCACCGATGTCGCTCAGCTTCCTGACCGGCATCTGCGCGCTGTCGGGCTTGCTGACCAGGACCGTCGGGACGCGTCCCCCGGTCCTGGGGACGGTGATCGTGTACACGTCGTTGTTGACCTGAGCGAGCGCCAGATCGCCCCGCGGCGCCATCATGACGAAGTTGGCGGCGAACTCGGGCGCGCTGCCCTCGCGGACCCCGGCCTCGCGCCGCTCCCTCGCCTCGCGCTCGAAGTCGCGCGGTATGATGATGTCGGATGTGGGCGACACCTCCCACCCTCGTGCCATGAGCGGCAGCCGCCACGTGACCCGAAGATGTTGCTCGAGATCCGTATTGTCCCAGCGCGTCGAGACGAGGGCGACGGTCGCCGGCTGCCCGTCCGCCGCCGGCACGAAGCCGTACGTGTAGATGCGGTCGGGATCGGCCGTGAAGTGCGGGCCCCAGCGGCCGGCCGTGGGCCCAATCACCGTCGCTTCGCCGCCCGTGGACGGAAACCAGACGAACTCGGCACCCAGCCCACTGCCCACGAACGGATCGATGGACTCGTGCAAGTTCCGCGCGTCGGCACGCATCGCGACGATACGGCCGCCGTCGGGTGACCACGCCGGCATCTGATAGTAAGCCAAGGCCGACGATACGCGCTGCGGCGCCCCGCCCGCGGCCGAGATGCGCATGACGTGCCCCTCGGCGTCATCCCAGGTCACGTACGCGATCGAGGCTCCGTCCGGCGACCACACCGGGTGGAACTCGCCCACGTTGGCGCTCGTCAATCGTTGTGGAGTGCCGTCGGGCAGGTCCATCACGTACAACCGGTCGAGCGCGCTGAACGCGATTCGGCTCCCATCGGGCGAGGGCTTCGCGTCTCGGATCTGCCGGGCCGTGAACGTGGGTCCGTCCTCGATCGGGTACTCGAACTCGACCTCCGGACCGACCGCCACCTCGGCGTTCACCGTGAACGGAATCTCCGTGGCATCCGACCCGTCGATCGGGACGCGCCAGATGCCCCCGCCGTACGAGATCACGACCTCGCGCGAATCGGGTGTGAACGAGTAGCCGGGGAGCACATCCATGTTGGCCACCGACTCCTGCTCATCGCGCTGGATCGGGTAGGCCAGCCACCGCTCTTCACCGGTGTCCAGCTCGCGCAGAACCAGACCCGTCTCCGTGTCGTGACGGGTCCCGTAGGTGAGCCAGTCACCGTCGGGCGAGAGCGCGGGCCGGAACGCCGACCCGTACCGTGAGCTCATCGTCGTGCGGGTCCCGGTCTCGCGGTCGTAGACGCCGAGCTGGTATTGCGGGAACACCGCGTTGTACTGCCAGGAGCCGCTCCGCTGCGCGTACCACACGTAGCGCTCGTCGGCCCCGAACGCCGGTCCCTGGAAGCGGAGTCCGCGCGGGGCCGGGGTCAGCTCGATCCCCACGCCGCCAGCCTTGTGGTACAGCCATAGCTTCTCATTTCCGCCCGTGAGCGTGCCACGCGCGACGACGATGTAGTTCCCGTCGGGCGTCCAATCCGGAGAGAGGAAGGTGCTGACGACTCCACCGTCTTTGGTGATCTGCCTCGGGTCACTCCCGTCCGCACCGGCGACCCAGAGATTGTCATCGCCGCTCCGGTCCGAGACGAAGACGATGTGCTCGCCGTCCGGGCTGAAGCGCGGCTGCATGTCGTGCTCGATCCCGTGCGTGATCCGGGTCGCGGTGCCCCCTTCGATCGGGATCGTATACAGATCGCCCAGCAGATCGAAGGCGATCATCTGGCCGTCGGGACTCACATCCAGCGACAACCACGTGCCCTGGCTGGTCGTGAAGTTGGCCCAGCGGGCGGGCTCGAGCGGGAGACCTTTCCCGGCGTCCGGGCCCTCTTGCGCCAGCAGGGGTGAGCAGAGCGTCAGGTCGAGGGCGAGCGAGACCAACGCGAGGTGTGCGATTCGACGACAATGAAGGAGCATGAGTCTCTCCAAGTGCGGGGTCACCTGATACGCCATCAAAGCTGATACGCCATCAAAACCGTGCTGAGGTTGGAACGTCTGTTCTGCGGAACGACCATGGGTGCGAGGATGAATAGCCGCGTGCGGCGGCGCAACGCGCGAGCCGCAGGCTCGACCCGGGTCCGCCTCCGGCAACCCCGGTACCCCTTACGCGTCCCGACACCAGGCGATCAGGCACCCGGCCCGGGACTCGATGGTGGCGGTTCGAAACGGATCTGTTGCTGGACCCACACGCCGATCGGCTCATCCAGGTGTAGGGCCGGCCGATACGCCATCGTGGGGGCTACCTCCTGTGCGAGCAGGTCCAGCGGGTCGTACCCGCTCGACTCCCGGAGCCTGATGTGCGTGACGCGGCCGGCGACATCCACGAACAGCCACAGGACGACCAGGCTCTCCCCCGCCTCTTCGGGGAGATCCTGCGGATATCCATCGCGAAGCGCCGAGAGCACCTGATCCAGGTTCACCAGGCGCGGGGGCACGTCGTGCGGGATGTACACGGGCTCCGGGGCCTCGAGCTCCGGCGCCTCCGGGACGGCCACCGGTTCGGCGGCGGGTTCCGGAGGTCGGAGGATCGGGGTCGCCGGCGGTGCGATTCGCACAGCTGGAGGGGCGTCCGGAGGTGCGGGCGCCAGGGTGACTACCCGAGGAGCCGCCAGAGCACCCGAAGGTTCCGGGAGCCGGACGCCGATCCCGCCCGCGAGCAGCGCAAGGCCGGCGTGCACGGCGACGGAGATCCCCGCACCCACCGCGAGTGCTCGCGGATACGCAGCCCGAAAGCGCGCGGAGGCGCTGGGACGCGGCGCGGTCATGCTTCGACCTCCCCCTGTGGGTTGGGCCCTGCTGTCTATTTAGTATACGGAAGCCGGCGGAGGGTTGCTTCGAGCGCGCGAGCGAGGATGCGCGAGGAGCGGAGACTATGACTCGTAGCGCGTAACATGACGCTCGGACGGACTGCGCCGAGACGCGTCTCGTCTGGCACTCCCCTCGGAACGTAGCTCGGGCCTGCGGGGAGCCTCAGGGACATCTTCCTCGATGTGGGGGGATGGCGTCGCGTTCGCCGCCGCGTTCGAGAACCGGCTCGGGATCAGCCTGCAGGACTACGAGGACCAGTTCTTCGATCGAATCCGGGCTTATTTGAACTGAGCCAGGTCGCCAGCCATCTCCTCAACACCCGGGATCCGTCCGGTACAAAGGATTCCGGCTAGCCGATCATCCGGGCGCCCAGGAGCCGTAACGCGCCGTATGACGCTCAGCCAGACAGCGGCGAGACGCGTCCCGTCTACCCTCTCGTCACAACGTCGTCGCGGGCGATGCACCGGACGAGACCCATCCCGGAACCGCGCGCGCGGACCCAGGAAACGAACGAGGGGAGTTTGACGATGCGATCTGGACGATTCGTGCCACTTGTGTTTGTAGCACTCATGGCGTTGGTGGGGCTGATCACGGGCTGCGGTGATGCTACCGGGCCCGACGGAAGCGGTCTCCCGCCTGGCATGGTGGACAGCGGATCCTGGTACCGAACCGGATTCAAGTGGCCGCACGACGGAAAGCCGTACGAGAGCCAGAACTTCGTCGTGTACAGCGACGCGGCGAGCCTGGAGGCGCGCCAGAAGCTCGCCGAGATCGGAGAGGAGCTCCTGGTCGTCCTGAAGAGCGACTTCGAGATCGACACGGAGACGATGTTCCGCTTCCCGGCAGGGCAGTCGAAGCTCCACATATATGCGTACAAGGACTACAGCCCGCGGGATTGGGGCGGGTGGGGCTACTACGGCGGCCTGATGATCTTCTCGTTGGACCACGAGTGGCGCACGCAGATCGGGGGCACCGAGCTGGGCAACTACACGCGGGTGGTGACGCACGAGCTCATGCATGCGATCGAGGGATTGCTCAAGGGCTCCGACAACCCCCACCTGGTGGACGTCTGGTTGACCGAGGGAATCGCGGAATACGTGGCGGGAGGAACGTCCTCAGGCAGCGTCACGGATCTCGCGAGATTGTACGAGCTGACCGGCACCTACGGGGAGTGGAATCCCATCGCGATGCACCGGTACGATTACCCGGACATCGAAGCGATCGGGTTCCTGTACTACTACCCGATGTTCGAGCTGGCCGTCACGTATTTGCTCGACCCGGCCGGTGCCGGGAACGCGAAGCCGAGCATCAGGGATATCCTCATCGACGGAGGGAATGGGATCCCGTTCGCCACCTCGTTCGAAACCCGGCTCGGGATCGGCCTACAGGACTACGAGGACCAGTTCTTCGGACTGATGCGTGAGTTCCTGAACTGAAGCGGGGGGGCTGCCAACAAGGACCGACGGGGCTCAGTGTCGTTGCACGAGTAGCCGCCCGCCGATCCGGTCCACCGTGAGCACGACGTCACGCAGAATGTCGGATCCGATCCCAACCAGGATCGGATCCGACAGAGTTGGATCGATCTGCCGCAGGACTACGAGCTTCGCGGAGGGCACCGAGAACGCGTCCCCCCCCAAGCGCAGCCCCTCCAGGACCACGCCGGTGCCGGTCTCCTCGAGGCCAAGGCTCCCGGCCAGCTCCGGATCGATTGTCGAGCGACTCTTGCCCGTGTCGATCTGCATGAGGACGCGTCGGTCGCCGATCTCTCCCCACACCAACAGGAGGTCTTCGCGGCGGGCGGAGGGAACGAGCTCGAGCGATCCCGCGTGCTTCTCCCACCCCGTGAGCGGACGATCCGTCATCGCTAGAAGCCGATTTCGGTAATCCAGCGTAAATCGCTTATGTCGCAGCAGTTGCGGGCCTAGCAGCCCGGGCAGATCGGGGTGCACGAACTCGTACACTCGCTCCCCCGTCGTCTCGATGCCGAAGGCGACCACACGGTCCGCTTCATGGATCCCGTAGGTGCCACGCAGCGTCCCGTCCGACGCTCGGCTCCGCCACTCATCGATCCGCGGAAGCTCGAGTCGCTCGATCCAGTCTGGCGCCAGGCTCAGACCGACCATGTTCCCGGTGTCGAATGGGAGCTCCAACTCCACGCCGTTCACCTCGAGCCGGACAAACGGGTAGCCGTACGCGCCGACTTCGATCCGATGGATCTCGTCGGGCCGATAGTCCAGGGCGGACACCCAGTCGGGTGAGTCCTGAACCACGGCCGGCGGACCTGAGCTGACGCAGAGGGCCACCACGAGGGCGACCAGTGGAGCGAGGAGAGGCCGCCCGGCTAGCGCCACCGCACGAGCTCCGGTGTCAACTCGGCGACCGTGCGCGCCCCGATCAGGGCCATTGCGCGGCGCAGCCCTTCGTCGAACCACTGCAGGACGAGCTCGACGCCACGCTCGCCCCCAGCCCCGAGACCGTAGAAGTAGGCACGACCGGCCATACACGCGTGCGCGCCGAGCGCGAGCGCCTTGGCGATGTCGCCGCCGCGTCGAACGCCCCCGTCACAGATCACCTCGACACGGTCACCCACACGGTCGACCACCGGGGCGACGAGCTCGAGGGGAGGCGGCGCGTGGTCGAGTTGGCGCCCGCCGTGATTCGATATCGCGATCGCCTGGACGCCCGCGTCCGCCGCGAGCTCCGCGTCCTCGACCGTCTGGATGCCTTTGAGGATCAACGGGCCGTCCCAGATCGAGCGCAGCCACTCGACATCCTTCCACGAGAGACCCGGATCGAACTGGGTGTGCACGTACTCGGAGAGCGAGATCGCATCGGTTCCGTCGCCCACCCCGCGACCCGCGACGTTGGCGAACACGATCGGCTCCGCCCGCACGAAGTCCCACGTCCAGCCCGGGTGAAGGATCCCGTCGATCAGCGTGTCCAGACCCAGTTTCGGAGGGAGGGTGAAGCCCGAGCGCACGTCGCGCTCACGACGACCGAGGACCGGGTTGTCGACCGTGAGGATCAGTGCCTCATAGCCGGCCACCGCCGAGCGCTCGACCAGCTCCTTCACCAGACCCCGGTCCCGCCACACGTAGACCTGGAACCACTTGGGCCCCGCGCTCACGGCCGCTACTTCCTCGATCGAGCGCGTACCGAGGGTGGAGAGCGTGTACGGGATGTCCGCGCGCGCCGCCGCTCGCGCCACATCGAGCTCACCCCCCGAGCAGGCGATGCGCCCGAAGCCGGTGGGCGCGAGGATCAGCGGGAATGGCAGCCGACGACCGAGAAGCGTCGTGCTCGGATCGACGTCGGCCACGTCCCGCAGCACGCGAGGCCGGAACTCGAGCCGGTCGAACGCCGCGCGGTTGCGCGCCAGCGTGCGTTCGTCCTCCGCCCCGCCGTCGATGTACCCGAAGACTCCCTTCGGTAACCGCCGCTCAGCGACCCGCCGCAGATCCTCCACGCTCGCACACCGAGCCAGCCGCCGGGCCACTGAATCCGACTCGAACTTCCGAAAGCGCATGACGGAACGGAGTGTCTTCAACATGGTCCTGTCTCGACGATGCCGATCCGAGGGCGTTTGCGCAGATACTCCAAAACACCAACCACGCCGGGGATGCCACCGAAGAGCGCGATGCCCAAGGAGAGCAGCACAAGCCAGTTATCTGCGAGAAAGGTCATTCGAACATCCCTATCTCAGGTCACTCCAAAAAGTATCACTGCGTCGGCGCTTTTCGCAGTCGCGATTGGTGCGTTCTGGCTCCTGCCGAGCGAATTGGCTTCGCATCCTGGCTGCGGGCACAATTGTCCGTTGATGTCGAATGGGACCGACGACCTTGGATGGCGCACCGTGTTGAGACGGCGCCATTGGTCAAGACCCTCCGAATAACCCCGCTGTCCGCCCTCCCGAGGCGTGGGGGTCTCTCGCGAGCGACCGTTGGCGCGCGCAGTCAGGTGGGATTGGCGGTCAGGAAGCGCGGTGCTGAGCGGCCGAATGAGTGAGGTGTCTCGACGCGCGACTCCCGCGTCGCGAGTGAGAGACCCCCGCGCCGGTTTCTAGGGCGCGCCCCAGCGCATGATGGGCCGCGTCTCACTCCGCCGCACCACCTCGGAGAATCCCGCCGCCAGGTACGCCGACGCGATCCCCGTCCATGCGAACGCGTCCGGCATGCGATCCTTTCGCGGCTCCGTCGGATAGCCTTCCACGATCCGCCCGCCGCTGGCGACAGCGTGCTCCGCCGCACCACGAAGGAGCGCCACCGACACGCCCCGCCGCCGCCACCCCCGGGTGACGAACAGACACACGATCGACCACACCGGCTCGTCGTCCACAGGCTTCAGGATCCGAGACCGAGCGAGCCGCGAGAAGTCCGGACGCGGGGCCACCGCGCACCAGCCGACCGGCTCGTCGCCCGTGTACGCGATCACGCCCGGCGGAGGCCCGGCCTCGACGATCGTCTTGAAAGAGACTCGGTTCCCTTCCCCTTTGTGCTCCTCGAACTCGCGCTGCGTCTGGCGCCAGTACATGCACCAGCAACCGGCGCACGCGCCGCGGGGTCCAAACAGGGTCTCGAGGTCATCCCAGCGGTCGGGGGTGGCCGGGACGATGGCGAGCGTCGGGAGCTCGCCACCCTCGGGGAGCAACGCGAGCTCCTCAGCCCGCCCGCAGGAGATCTTCGCGCCCCTCGATGGTGAGGAGCGCTTCCTTGTACTCGAGTCCGCCCGTGTACCCACCCAGCGTGCCGTCTTGCCTCACCACCCGGTGACAGGGGACCACGATCGCGACGGGGTTGTGCCCGAGCGCGTTCCCGACCGCGCGAGCCGCCTTCGGGCGCCCGATCCGCCGGGCCAGCTCGGAGTACGGCACGACGGTCCCGAACGGGAGTCCGCCGGCGCCTTCCAGCACGCTCCGCTCGAACTCCGACAGCGCGCTCAGGTCCACCGCGAGGTCGAATTCCGAGCGCTCGCCCGCGAAGTACTCGCCGAGCTGGCGCTCCGCGTCGGCCAGAGCCTCGGGGTCCCGCACCACCGGACGTCCCGCGAATCGCGTCTCCTGCTCGTGGACGAACGCGTCGTCGTCCGCCTGCCGCCACGACAGGCGCACGAGTCCGTCATCGCTCGCCGCGACATACATGCGGCCGAACGGCGTCTCGAAGCCGTGCCAGCGGATCGTCTCCTCTTTGCAGCAGCTCGGGAGGACCAGGTCCAGCTGCCGGAACTCCACCGCCTGGTCGCAGCACCCTTCGCATTCCCCCAGGTGCTCGGCCATCGCCGCTTCGGCCTCCGGATTCATCTCGCAGGCGACGTACGCCAGCACCTCATCTTCCGTGTACGTGCAGACGTCCGTGCTCATGTCGATCTCTCCTCGCACCAGATTTCGCACAACTGGCACCGCAGTCGCTTGAGGCCCTGGTAGACGTTGGCGCGGGCCGTCTCGGCCGATCCGCCGAGCCGGGCCGCGATCATCTCATAATCGCACCCCTCGAGCCACCGGAGCCACACCGCCTCGCGCTGCCGCCGCGGGAGGCCGGCCACGCACGCGCGCACCCGGACGCGCGTTTCTTCGCTCAACCGCCCCACCCACGCGTCGGGGGAGGCCTCGGGCTCGGGGGTCACCCTCCCCGATCGTTCGGCGAGCAGCTCGCGGTGGCGGCGGTCTCGAGCCAGCACGTCCAGCGCTCGCCGGGTCGCGACCCGGTACAGCCACGCGCGGGTGTTGGAGTCGGGGCCGTCGTCGGGGGGCGATCGGAGGGCCGTCACCCACACCTCCTGCAGGACGTCGCGAGCGTCTTCGGCGCGCAGCGACATCCGGAGGAGATGCCGTTCGAGCTCCTCTTCGTGCGCTTCTACCCAACCTGCGAGCCGAGCGTCCCTCGCGATCCTCGCCTCCGGTTCAAGCTGCCGGGCCTGGCCCCGGCGACGATTCGTCGCCGGGTGGCGCACCCCGATCCCATGCTGAGCCGCGGCCTCGGCCTCCGCCAGTGGCCGCGCGCACTCCGATCCGCTCATGCGACGCACCTTCCCGGATCACCTGGTGCCGTCGCGCCGTGGCGACCCGGGCTCATGCCACCCAGGGCCGACCGGTGATCAAAACGGCGCTCACGGCGTCCGTCAGGAGCAACGGTACCCCAACGCTCACCAGCACCAGAAACACTCCCCCGCGAAAGATCTCGGTCCATGCCCAAAGACGTGTCAACATATCGTTCCCCTCTCGTCGCCGGGCGGCTCTCTATCGCCGCCGCCTTCGTCGCTTTCACCCGTATAACGGGCGACGGGATTCGACGTGAAAAGGTCGTGACAACTGGCCATGGAGCCCCCGCTACCGTACCCTTCCAATTGTGCCGCGAGAGCCTGTCTGGCGGCCTCGGACGTCCTTGGACCCAGGGGTCTTTCCACCCCCGATAATCGTCGAAATCCAACGCGAGAGAGAAGGTCAACGTGACTTCGCGAACGATAGCGTTCAGCACCTGTCTGCTGATCCTGAGCGCCGCGGCATTCGGCTGCGCGCCGGCCGATGAGACTGCGGATGCCGAGGCTCCGGCCGAGGCCATGGCCGACGCCCAGGAGGCGGGACCGGCCGAATCGTACGAGCCCGAGCCCGGCGAGACCCGAATCCGGAACTTGCGCATGCTCACCTTCGCGGGCGAGAACGCGGAGGCGTACTTCTCCCCCGACGGGCAGCAGCTGATCTTCCAGCGGCACGGCGCCGGTGAGTACGATTGCGACCAGATCTTCACGATGACGGCGAGCGGGGGGGACAAGCAGGTCGTCTCGACCGGGATGGGTCGCACGACGTGCGCCTATTTCTTCCCCGCGGGCGACCGCATCGTGTACTCTTCCACGCACCAGGTGGGGCCCGATTGCCCGGCACCGCCGGACTACAGCCGCGGCTACGTGTGGGGGCTGTACGACTACGACATCTACGCCGCGAACCCGGACGGCTCGAACCCCGAGGTGCTGTTCAGCTCACCGGGATATGATGCCGAAGCAACCATCTCGACGGACGGCTCGAAGATCGTGTTCACGTCGGTGGCGAACGGCGACCTGGACATCTACACGATGAACGCCGACGGAAGTGATGTCCGCCAGCTTACGGATGAGCCCGGGTACGACGGCGGACCGTTCTTCTCGGCCGACGGGACGAAGATCGTGTACCGCGCCCACCACCCCACGGACCCCGATGAGCTGGCCGATTACCAGGCGCTGCTTGCAGACGGTCTCGTGCGGCCGGGCGTGCTCAACATCTGGGTGATGGATGCGGACGGGTCGAACAAGCGCCAGGTGACAGACTTCGAGGGAGCCAACTTCGCGCCCTTCTTCCACCCGAGCGGCGAGCAGATCATCTTCGTGTCCAACCTGCACGAGCCGACGGGCCGCAACTTCGACCTGTACCTCATCAACATCGACGGGACCGGGCTCGAGCGCGTGACCGCGTTCGACGACTTCGACGGCTTTCCCATGTTCTCGCCGGACGGCTCGAAGCTCGTGTTCGGGTCGAACCGCCACCAGCGCGAGGCGGGGAGCACGAACGTGTTCATCGCCGACTGGGTGGATAACCCGGACGGCCAGTAGGCGACGCGCTCGACGGGCGTCCCGCGCCGGGGCGCCCGTGCCATTCCCACCTTCCGTTAGCGCGCCGGCTCGTCCCCGGGAAAGGACTCTCAGTCCCGCGCCAGTGGGCGGATGTCAGACCCGTCGGGCCTCGACGAGAACAGTCTACTCTCCCCGTCGATGTACCTACCGAAGAAGATCTTGCTTCCGCCCGGGTGCCAACTCGGGTTCCCACTGTCGACACCCTCTACGATCAGCTGCGGGTCAGAGTCGCCATCCACCTCAAGTGCAAGCAGATTCCATCGATCTTCGCTGAAGTTCCCTGAGATGAAGAGCAACGTGGTCCCATCTGGCGACCATCTGGGGGACCAGTCGGCATCGGGACTCGACGTGAGACGCCGGACGTTGGCCCCGCTACGGTCCATGACGTAGACGTCGTCGTTGCCATCCCGATCCGAGACGAAGGCGATTCGTCGCCCATCCGGGGACCAGCGTGGCGAGGAGTCCGAGTAGGGCGTGCGGGTGAGGCTCCTGGCATCACTGCCATCCGCATTCATCAGGAAGATGTCGCCCTGTCCGTTCCGGTCGGACCCGAAGACGAGTAGCGTGCCGTCCGATGACCAGTGCGGCTGGAAAGTCCGAGTGCTCGTTCTGCGTAAGGTTGCTGGCCCCGGATCCGTCTGCGTTCATCACGTAGATCTCGTCGTTCCCGTCCTGGTAGGACTTGAACGCGATGCGACCCCCATTCGGCGACCACGCGATGTCCGCATCGAAAACCTGGTTGTCGGTGAGCTTCACCGGATCCGACCCTTCTGTCGTCGACACGAAGATCTCGAAGTTTATCGGGAGGTCGACCGCTACTCCGGGCGCGTTGGACATGAAGGCAAGCCGGCTCCCATCTGGCGAGACCGCCGGGTGGGTTGCACTCCCTGGCGCGGTCAACACGCTCGTCGGTACCTCCCCTTCAACATTCGACGACTCGGACGCGGGTCGATTCTCGCCACCGCACGCTGCCAGGAACACCATCAGCAGCCCGATTGCTCTCCACACATGCTCCTCCGAGATTATGGTGGGACGGCTTCCAATAGCGGGTCCTAACCCACTGCCTATCAAACGATCGCTGCGCGCTGCGGGCTAGTGGGTACGTGTCGTTCGCCTGGCAGCTCACACCGCCGCCGGTCATGGTGGTGCGCAGTCGCATTGCAAAGTCGGTAGGCAGGGGAGTATGCAGACCCAGGGGGCTCGCTCTCGGAGGCTCGGCTGAGCGAGATCATCGGTTCGGACTGGGCGCAGTACTCCGCCTGGCTCGAACGCGAGTGACTCCCCGGCCGCGGCATTCGTAAGGCTTCAGTACCCGCGCTGAAGATCGACCACGTTCAACATCCTCTCGCCCGCGACATATCGGCGGAGGTTCTCGCGGTAGAGCAGGAACTGGTTGTCGCGATATCGGTTGGAGTAGTCCGAGACATGCGGTGTCATGATGACGCGGGGCATGTCCCAGAGCTCGAAGTCGGTCTGTGGCAGGTCGTCCGTCCCGAACCCCGCGATCTTCTCCGACCTGAGCGCATCCTTCAAGTCGTCCCAGTTCACGACCGGGTGCCGGACGATGCTGACGAAATACGCGCTCTCCTTCATCGCGTCGAAGAACTCCGCGTCGAACATCTCTCTCGTGTCGGGGGTGCTGGGTACCGAGGCGTAGACCACATCGGCCGCACCGGCGAGGGCGTACAGCTCATCCGGGAGACCTACGTAGTCGACGAAAGCGGGGCCGGACTTGGTCGTGTTCCGAATCCCGATCACCCGCATGCCCAGCGCGTGAGCCAGTCGACCCACTTCCGTCCCGATGCTCCCCAGCCCCACGACCAACAGCGTCTGATCCTGGAACTCCTTGTCCAGGTTCTTGTCCTTCACCACATCCGTCTGTGTTCTCCCCCAGATGTGGTTCTCCTGTCGCTCATCGTGGATATCCATACCGCCGATCAACGAGAGCATGAGCGTGAGAGAATGCTGGGCAATGGCGCGAGCGGTCATGCCACGTATCGAGGTCACCACGATGTTTCGCTCGCGGAGGATCCGGTTGGTCTCGCCGGGCGGCGTGCCGCTCAGGAAGCAGCCCTCGACCCCGACGCTACCCGACTGCACCCAGCGGACGTCCAGACCGATGGCGGCCACGGTACTCGCGGCGCACCCTAGGCCGATTACGGCCTGTGCATCGGCAAGCACGCCCCTATCGACGGCGTCTGCTCGGTTTCTGACCGGGACGAGCTCGACCCCGGGAGCGACTCCCTGGAGGAACGCCATCCGCTCATCGCGTCGATCCCACTCCTCCGGGACCACGACGACTACTTTCTCGGGCGGAACCCACCCCGGCAGATCGCGAACCGGCACATCGTTTTCGCGAAGATCGAAGACCCGTACCAGCTCTTCCGACGTGAAGTCCTCGTATGACCCGGTCGGGGGAGCTGATGGCTCGCGGGGTGCCGGGACCTCCTCACCTCCGGAGCAAGCGAGGGATATCGCGCAGACGCCAACCACGAGTGGCCGCGCTACGAGCTGCCTGCGAGTCAACCGCGCCGTCGACATGAGGATCCCACCTTCCTTTTAGGCTACATGGCCCACCCCAGAAGGATGGCAGCGATCACGAGGTCGGCCAAGGCGTGGACGACGATCGGCAAGGCGGCCAGTCATGCCACCAGTGACCTCACCGCACCTGGAGCCGGGCCACCTTGTTGGGCGTCCGCGCCGGCGACGCTCCGTACGCGGCCCACACATCCCCGGTGGCCTCATCGATGTCGATGTGACGGATGAGGGCTCCGTGCGTCGGGAGCGGGAACACCGCGAACTGCTCCATGGCCGGGTCGAAGCGGAGGAGCGCATCCGCGGCCGCCGTACCGATCCATACCAGATCACGGCGCCGATCGACCCGCACCACGTAGGGTAGCGCGTCGGTGATCGGGAGCTCGAACTCCTGGAACGCCTCCGTCGCGGGATCGAAACGAGCCAACCGATTGTTGGCGTATTCCGGGATCCACACCACCCCGCGAGCATCCACGTCGGGTCGGCGGGGCCCGCTGAACGGTGTCGGGAGGTCGTACAGCCTGAACTCGCCCGACCGGGGCTCGTACCGGATCAGCCGCCCTCCGACCAGCTGCGTGGTCCACACGCTACCATCGGGGCCGGTGCGCAACCCGTACTGGATCGTGCGACCGCCATCGGGCATCGCCTCGACCGGTACGTCGATCGTCACCACCTCCCCCGTTCTCGTATCTGCGTACCCAATACGTTCGGGGTCGCGTGTGAAGTGCCCGTTGAACCACAACCGCCCTCCCCCGTCGAGCTGGATGCTGTGCGGGTACATTGCCAGGTTCCAGTCGTGCCACTCCTCGGTCGCGCGGTCTCGCCGGGCGAGCTTCCGCGGGTTGCCGAGGAGCACGTACCAGTTCCCTTCCCGATCGATGTCGATCGCGCGTGGGTTCCCGCCGGCCACGGGGATCTCGTGAGCCTCGAACTCACCCGACTCGGGGTCGAGGAGGTACATGCTGCCCGAGAGCATCCCGGTGACGACCACCCGCCCGTCCACGTCCACCATGAGGTCGTGCGGGAGGTCCGACGGCACCGGGAGCTCGTACTCGGTGACTAGCGATCGTACCGCCGCCGGGTCGACGTCGGGCAGGGGATCGAGGTCCGGCGCATCGGTCCACATCGGCTCGGGACCGAGGTGCATGGACAGCCACATCGAAGTCGAGTCCGCTGCGCGACCGGGTGACATGATGGGAAACGAGCTCTCGGCCCCGGAGAACGAGATCATCTGCGCGACCCGCTCACGCCACTCGCCCCGCGTCTTGAGTCTCGCGCCGACACCCGCGGTCTGGTGGTCGAACGGGTGACACCCGGTGCAGTCCAGGATGAAACGGCGCTTCTCCTCACCGTCGGGCAGCTGCGAGAGAAGCGCGGAGCTGGGCGCGTCGCCCCAGAGCCGGCGCGGGCCGCCGAGCACGATCTCGACGCGGGTCTCGGCCTCGCCCGCTTCTACCGCGATCGGGCGCGGTTCGGCGGCGAACCAACCCGGCGCGTCCGCTCGAAGCTCGTATTGGCCTGCGGGCAGGATCGGCAGCCTGTACTGTCCCTCCGCGTCCGTGATCACGGTCCGCTCCGGCCCGCCTGCGACCGGGACTGCCGTCACGAAGATCCCACCCCGCGGTTGGCTCTCCCGGTCGACGACCCGCCCGTGGACTACCCCGGCCGTGAGGCCCTCGCGATCGATTGAAGAGGCCACGATCGCGGAGCCTGCCGGGATCGCGGTGACCGCCACGAGCGTGAGGAGCGCTGCCAGCGTCATGAGCACCACGAACACGAGCGAAGAGCGGCTGCGAAGCGAGCGAAAAAGCGGCACCTGCACACCTCCAAGTGGATCGGCCTTCCTCATGCCCCGGCCCCTTTTCACCCCGGGATGCGGCGCTCGGTTCCGGAGTTTCGCCCGGGTCTTTGACATGAGTGCGGGACCGCCCCTAGCCTGAACGGAACCTCGGGGGCTCGCCCGACCGATTTTTGGACGAGCGAAGTCGTCTCGAGCGGGATCTTCGACCGGAGCCATGCCCATGCTTTCCGAGGGTGATACCGCCCCCGATTTCGAGCTCGACGCGGATGACGGCAAGACGGTGCGACTGAAAGACCTCCGTGGAGGTCCGGTCGTCCTGTACTTCTATCCGCGTGACGATACGAGCGGCTGTACGAAAGAGGCGTGCGGGTTCCGGGACCACCGGGACGAGTTCCTCGACCGCGGTTACACGGTCCTCGGCGTGAGTCCGGATGGCGTCGAGTCGCACCGGCGGTTCCGAGACAAGTACGACCTCAACTTCCGGCTTCTGGCCGACCCCGACCACGAGGTCGCCGAAGCCTTTGGGGCGTGGGGTCTCAAGAAGATGTACGGGCGCGAGTACGAGGGAATTCTGCGCTCGACGTTCGTCATCGACGCGGATGGCGTGATCGTCAAAGCCTATGGGAAGGTGAGGCCCGCGGATCACGCCGAGCAGATTCTGGCCGACCTGGAGTAGGACAAAGAGTAGGACCGGGAGCACGGCCTGGAGCGAGGCCGGGAGGCGCCGAAGCGAACGGAAAACCCCGGACCGGCGGGCTTCGAGCGTTGTTTCGCGTGTGACGCACCGGCAACTCGCGCCGTCTGCATCTACGAAGCGCTCATACGCGGATTTCGGGGCTCTCTTGCGCCCGGTCCCGTATAGCTTCTTCGTAAGGTGTCACGGAGACTACAGGAGCCACCGATGTATAAGGCGCGCGTAGGCAAGGCAGAGGCTCGAGGGATGGCGGCGGCGCTTGTCTTATTCCTCGCCGCAGGGGCTGCGACGTTCGGGACGGCGCAGGAACCCGAGTACCAGGAGGTCCCCGAAGGGGCCGAGTCTTCGGATGCGTACGGCTACTTCCGAGTCATGGATGGCGATGCGACGCTCCTCCAGGGAGGGTCGGGCGATCGGATTCGGGTGCAGACCAACGAGCCGGTGCTCGTCGGCGATCAGATCTTCCTTTCCAGCGGACGGGCCGAGATCGTCCTGGCGGACCGCAACATGATCCGCCTCGGCGATGACGCCGAGCTGGGTCTGGAGGCGCTCGCCAACTCACCCGACGCGGCGGATCGTGTCACGATCATCGAGCTGCGGCGCGGCAAGCTCCAACTCATCGTCGTCGACGGACAGCTCGGGGACGAGTACCCGACCATCCTGACCCCCAACGCGACGATTCGCATCCTGGACCGAGGCTCCTACTTCGTGGACCTGGATGATGGGCCACGCACCGAGTTGGTGGTCCGTGACGGGCGAGCCGAGGTCGTGACCGACGTAGAGGTGGCGGAGGTCCGGGTCGGGGAGGAGCTCAAGATCGAGGGACGCTCGGGTGACCGTCTTCGGTATGCCGACGCGCGGGGACTGGACGGGCTCGAGCGCTGGGGCCGTGACCTCGCCTATTACCGCGACGGGGAGTACCGAGACTACGTCGACAGCGACCTCTACTACGGTGCCTCGAGCCTGTACGGGCACGGTCAGTGGATCTACGTCGGGGCACGCCGCGCCTGGAGGCCATACGTGGGCGCCGGGTGGCTTCCGTACCAGCAGGGGCGTTGGCGGTACACACCGACGGGATTGTTCTGGGTCTCGTACGAGCCCTGGGGCTGGGTCCCGTACCACTACGGAAGCTGGGACTTCGCCGCCGGGTACGGCTGGGTCTGGTACCCCGGGCGCTATTTCCGGCCGGCGCACGTCTACTGGTACTGGGGTCAGCATTACGCGGGGTGGATCCCCTCCGGATACTACAACCGGCACTACGGCCACTACTACGGGCGCGGCTTCGGCTTCGGCATCGGTATCTACGGGTATCTGGGCGGGGGCTTCGGACCGTACCGCTATTGGACGTTCTCTCCGCTCGGTCGGCTGGGACACTACCGGCAGCACCGGTACGTGTTCAGTGGATACGAGCTGTCTCGACGTCAGAAGACGCTGGGGCGTGGGATCCTGACGACCGATACGCGTCACCTGAGACCCGAGCTGTGGAGACGCCCCACGGACGCGCTCCACACGCTGAGGCGTGCGGGTGGTGCGACCGCCGGCCGCGATCTACCCGACGCGCGACCCTTCGTGGAACGAGTCGCCAAGCTGCCTCCGACGCTCGAGCGCACGGCGATGCGCGGCATCGAGAACGGTCGGTTGACCGGCCGGCCGGCGCGGGCGGACCTGGCTGACATCCAGGCCCGGAGCCCCAACGCGCTGCCTCGAGAGAGGAACGCGGCGGGACTGGAGCGGGCCGGAGTCGGGGAACGCACGAATCGCGGGCTCCCATCCGTGCAGGGTCGCCAGGGGGCCGAGACGTTGCGTCGGCCGGAGACCCGCGCCACGCAAGAGCGAACGCTCGAGCGCGGAGCTGCCGAACGAACAGGCGCGGCGCGGCCGACCGCCCGGCCGACCGGGCGCACACAGCCCACCGTGACCCGACCCGGGGCCAGGAGCCCGACGGCACAGCCACGGGGCGAGGGAGATCGGCGTACACTCGAGCGACCGACACGACAGACGCCGGCCGCTCGGCCCGAGAGGCAGTCGACCACCCGGCCGCAGGTCCAGAGGCCCACGGCGCAGCCACGCGGCGAGTCCGCTCGACGAACGCTGGAGCGCCCGACCCGGCAGACGCCGACGGCTCGACCGGAGAGACAGTCGACGACGCGGCCGCAGGCGAGACCCACTAACCGGCCCGCTCCGAGGCCACAAGCATGGCCCAGCGGCGGCAGCAGCGGGTCGCGCCCACAGGCGCGGCCTGCCAGCCGGCCCGCTCCGAGACCACAAGCACGGCCCAGCAGTGGTGGCGGATCACGGCCACAGGCGCGGCCTTCCAGCCGCCCGGCCCCGAGACCGCAGGCACGG
>JBDHHV010000027.1:0-37637 GCA_039589195.1 Gemmatimonadota bacterium
GTCGATCTGACAGCGTCGAGGCGCCGGATGGAACAGGGACAGATTCAGATCCCCGGCTCCGGGGGCTATACGACTACGGGCGGCTCATTCGACCGCGAGATGGAGGGCATCCTGTGGCGGCGCACGCGTCTCGTCTTCCTGATCGGGATCGGCGCCAGCGTCTTCGTGTTCATCCTCAACGGGCTGTACGGACTCGAGCCCATCGCTTTCGCCGGGTGGAACCGCACGCTCCACCTCGCGCACCCGCTGTCGTTCATTCTGGGTCTCGCGGCCGTCCACGTCGGCGAGCGGAGCCTGAGCAGGATTCAGGGTATCGCGTTCTGGGTGGTCGCGTTCAACCTGCTTCTGGTCATTTCCGTGGTCGCGATCTTCTACCCGTTTCGCGAGTCCTTCCTACCGGTGGCGCTGTTGCTGTTCGTGATGGCGGCCTTCCTGCCCTGCCGGAACGCTCAGATCTGGTTGGCGGTCCTCGCGGTCCTCGTGGCGATCGTGTCGTACACGCTGCTGTCGGCGATCATCCCGGAGGTCGCTGCCTATTGGGAGGGATTGGGCTCGCGGCCCGCGTTCTGGGAGAGGACCTGGCGGGTGAGCGGCATCACGATGATCGGTGTGGTCTCGGTGCTGGTGAGTCGCAACCTGCACAGACTCCACCGCACCGCGCACCGGGCCAAGCGGCTCGGCAACTATCTGATCGAGAAGGAGCTCGGTGAGGGCGGGATGGGCCAGGTTTTCGTGGCCCGCCACGCGATGATCTGCCGCCCGACCGCCGTGAAGGTGATGTCCGGCGACCAGACGGATGGCCCGGCGGCGGTAGCCCGCTTCGAGCGTGAGGTTCGGCTGTCGGCATCCCTGACACACCCCAACACGATCACGATCTTCGACTTCGGGCGTACGTCCGACAACACGTTCTACTATGCGATGGAGTATCTGGACGGACTCGACCTCCAGCGCCTGGTGAAGCGCTTCGGGCCACTGCCGGCCGATCGGGTCGTGTACCTCCTGTCACAGATCTGCGGCTCGCTCGCCGAGGCACACGCACGCGGGATCGTGCACCGCGACATCAAGCCCTCCAACATCTTCGTCACCCACCGCGGGGGGCTGTACGATTTCGTGAAGGTGCTCGACTTCGGACTCGCGCGTGAGGTCAAGCAGGCGTCCGACTCGGGACTCACCAAGTCGGGCATGGTCTTCGGGACGCCCCGATACATCGCCCCGGAGTCGGTCTATGGCGCGAACAGGGCGGACTCGCGCTCCGATCTGTACAACCTGGGCGGTGTCGCGTACTGGATGCTCACCGGGACGCACCTCTTTGGCGGCTCCTCCAGCCTGGATCTCATCATCGATCACGTGAAGACCGTCCCGCAGCACCCGAAGCAAGTCTCGGAGCTACCGATCCCCGACGAGCTGGATGCGCTCGTGATGAAGTGCCTGGAGAAGGAGCCGGCCGATCGCTTCCAGACTGCCGAAGCGGTCAAAGAGGCGTTGCTGGCAGTGCCGCTTTCCGGGCGCTGGTCGCAGGTGAGGGCACGAGACTGGTGGGCCCTCCACGCACCGGAGATGTTCGACGCCGTCGCCGTCGACTTTGATCCGACCGGGGGCGGCCAGCGGGCGGCTCCGGCGGAGGCGGCAGCCGTCGCCGATTGAGCGGGCGCCGTCAGCCACGCCGGTCCCGGAGAGCGGCCCGAAGCCGGCTGCCGACCCTGCCGCGCGACCCGCCCGAGTTCTTCAGCGTTCTACTGGAGGAGCGTGAGACTTGCGCGCGTGGCTAGCCCGTTGGCTGGATCTGCGGCCCGAAGAGGTCCGGACCGTCGCACTCTCTTTCAGCGGCGCCTTTCTGGTCATCGCGTTCCTGATCCTCGGCCGGTCGCTTCGCGAGGCGTTCTATCTGACCAGCTTCCCGGTCGAGACGTTGCCGTACATCACCGCGGCGGTGGCCCTGCTGAGCGTGCCGGCCGTGGCGCTGTTCGCCAGACAACTGGCGCGCGGCGACCCTCGTCGGGTCATGGTCCGCCTCCTGCTTTTCCTGGCCCTCGGCCTCGCCGCCCTGTGGCCGGTGGTCACCCGCTCCGGCCCGGCGGTGGTCGCGTTCTACCTGTGGACCGCGCTGGGGACGCTTCTGCTCACGTCGGGCTTCTGGCTCGTGACCGCAGAGCTGTTCCCCGTGCGAGGCGCCAAGCGGCTGTTCGGGTTGATCGGCGCCGGAGGAACGGCCGGAGCGATGGTCATGGGGAACTCGCTCGCGTGGTTGACGGGGCGATTGGAGCTGAGCGTGTTCCTGCCGGTGCTCATCGGCCTCCTGCTCCTCTTTCTGCTGACTCTCCTGGGCTTGCCACAGGTGGAACACGAGACCGCGACTGCGGTCGAGGAAGCCAGGCGCTCCTCGATCCGGGAAAGCTTCGGTCTCGCGTGGCGAACACCGCACCTTCGGACGATTGCCCTGATCGTCGGCACCGCGACGATCGCGAGCACGCTCGTCGACTACCAGTTCAAGGAGCTGGCAAGAGCGGCGTTCACCACTCGCGAGCCCCTGGCCGGGTTCCTCGGGGCCTTCTACGGTTGGACGGGCGCCGCGTCGCTCGCGATCCAGGTTCTGCTCTCCGCCAGGCTTATGGCGTCCACCGGCCTCGCCGCGACCCTGTCCTTCCTGCCCCTGATCCTGCTTTTGGGCTCGACGGCTCTGCTCGTGGCTCCGGGGCTCGCGGTCGCGACACTGGTCCGCGGGGGTGACAACTCGCTGCGGAAATCGCTCCACCGATCCGTCCTTGAGGTGCTGTACGTCCCCATTCCGGCCGCCCTGCGTCGCAAGACCAAGACCTTCATAGACTCGGTAGCGGACAGTGCGGCGGAGGGGGTGGGAGCGGGGATCGTGTTCCTCGTCGTGACATTCGGCGGGCTTCCGTCACGACTTCTGTCGGTCTTCGCGCTCGCCTTCGCGCTCTACTTCCTGTGGCTCGCTCGCCGCGCGGGCCGAAGCTACATGACGACGGTGACCTCCCAGCTACGCGCCGGCGCCGACGAGGTCGCCGTAGGGGCGGACCAACGCGACCTGTTGAGCGGAAGCTTCACGCGCGTGGATCTCCGTCCGGCGCTCGAGGAGGCCGGTGTCTTCATGGCGACGGCTGATCTGACTGCCGACGCCGGTCGCGCCTCCGCGATCGTGGACGATCTGCGCAAGACGATGGTGGTCGAGGCGGGGCGGGCGCGCGCGCCCGCCCCGGCGGCTGATGGTCCGCCGCCGAGGGACGGAGCGGACGGGCGAGCGGCTCGGGAGCCAGCGGCTCGGCTGCGCGGGACCGGGGAGGAGATCCTGGATGCGTTGGACCGGGGCGGTGGGTGGGCGGAGGCACAGGTGCCCGAGCTCGTCCGACTGTTGGCCCGCGACAGTGTCTACCGGCGAGTGACAGAGGTGCTGGCGGGGATGGAGTCCGAGGCGCTCCGGTACCTGGCGGGTCTGCTGGCGGACGAGCACACGGACTTCGTCGTGCGTCGCCGCATCCCCGGAGTCCTCGCGAGGTACGCCTCGGGCGAAGCCGAGCTCGCTCTCCTCGGTGGGCTCACGGCGCCCCGCTTCGAGGTGAGGTATAGGTCCGCGATCGCGCTCGTACACCGGCGCCGGCGGGGGCGGGACACTCGGACACCTGGAGCCGATGAGCGCGTCTGGCGGGCGATACGCCGGGAGACGAGCCGCGAACGCCCGGTTTGGGAGCTGCAGCGGCTGCTGGATGACGATCCGACCGGGGATGACCTCGTGGCAGAACGGGTCGAGGCGCGGGGCGAGCTGAGCCTCGAGCACACCTTTCGACTGCTGTCGCTCGTACTGGAGGCGGACGCCGTGAGGTCGGCCTACCAGGGTATCCTGCTCGGAGACGACCGCTTGCGTAGCCTGGCACTCGAGTACCTGGATCAAGTGCTCCCCGACGATGTGCGGGAACGGTTGTGGCCATTCATCGGTGACCTGAGCGACCACCAACGCTCGCGGCGGGAACGCCCTCTGCGCGACGTGGTTTCGGATCTGGTAACGACCGGCGACACGTTGTTCATGAGCGAGCGCGACCGGGGCGCGCTTCGCAGGCTGTTGGGAGAAGAGGAGGAGTGACGCGCTCCCACGAGCGCCCCCGCAAGCGGTCTCGAGGACCGTTTGGTTTCCAACTCCCCCGGACGTCACGCCCTCGAGCCATAGTCCCCGCCTGCATGACCTCCCGGAGACCTCCACCTGCCGCTTGACGGATTTTTAGCGTCGCCTAATTTTAGGTGGCGCTAAATACTGTCGGTCACTTACCGTCGCTCCCCAACGGGGATCGGCCCCACCGAGGAGTCGAGCACATGCGGAGCCTGCCGCGACCCGGGACCCACCGCCGCCCGAGCGATCCCCCTCCCCGAGAAGGGGACCACGAGACGTGGGGTCGGGTCGGAGTCATGATCGCGGGCGCCTGTCTGGCGCTCGTGGCGGGCCCCGCCGGCGCTCAGGAGCCCGGCCCCGTCGTCACCGACCGTCCGGACCAGACCGAATCGGCACAGTCCGTGTCCGGCGGTCTGTTTCAACTCGAAGTGGGGTGGACCTACGCCCTGGAGAGCGAAGGTGGAATCGAGCTCCAAAGTCACGCCGTCCCCGGCGCGCTGCTCAGGATGGGTCTCGGCTCCGGCTTCGAGGCCCGGGTCGGCTTTGCAGGGTGGATTACCCGGTCCGAGGGATTGACGGACCCCCTTCCGGATCCGCCGCCGAGCTCGATCCCCGATGACAGCCCCGATGGAGCCGGCGACCTGGATCTCGGCCTCAAATGGGAGCTCCTGGCGCCCGAGGACGCCGGCACGCGAGTCGCCCTGCTCGGCGGGATCACGCTTCCGACTGGCCGTGATGGGATCGGAAGCGAACGGGTCGATCCTACGGTCCGCCTGGCCGTGTCGAACGACCTGAGCGATCGCGTCTCGCTGGGCTACAACCTCGGTGTCCGGTGGGAGACCGTGGGGGCCGGCCCGGCCGCGCTCGACACGCAGCCCGACTTGTTGTACACGGTGGCGTTGGGGTTCGGGCTCGCTGACCGGCTCGGAGCCTTCCTCGAAGGTTTCGGATTCCTCGGGCTGGCCGACGGGCGACCGGACCGGCACAGCATCGACGGCGGATTCACCGTGCTCTTGAACAACGCCCTGCAACTGGACACGAGCGCTGGGCTCGGGCTCAGCGCCGCCGCCGACGATTGGTTCGTGGCGGCGGGCGCGTCGGTGCGATTCCCTCGTTGAAACGGGCCTGGTAGACGTCGGACGCCCTCGCCCCGTTCGGGCTCATCCGGCCCCCCCGGAGCGGAGCACCCGCACGCCGGTCTGCTCGCGACTGCCCGGAGCCCCGGGCTGGCATAGCGCCGTCAGAGCCGACAGGGTAAGTAGTGAGGACGTCGAATCATGATTTCCAGAGTCGGAAGGATGGTACAGGAAGTGAAGAGGCATAAGCTCCGAGCGGCTCTGCGCGCGCCGGGCCCTCACCGAGGCCCCGCCCTGGCCCCGCTCGCCCTCATATCGTTCTTCGGCTGCGACACGGGCTCCGGTAGCCAGGCCGTCGACGCGGCGATCGACCACATGAGCGTGGACCGGCTCGCCTCGCGTATCCAGACACTCTCCTCCGACGAGTTCGAGGGCCGTGGTCCCGCATCGGAGGGGGAGCGCGTGACCATCGCGTACCTGCAGGAATCCTTCGAGGAGCTCGGGCTCGAGCCGGGAAACGGTGACTCCTACTTTCAGGAAGTCCCGCTGGTGGCGATCATCGCCGATCCCGGTATGACGCTGTCCGTAACGGGAGAGGACGGGACCACGGAACTGGCGTTCCAGACCGACTTCATGGCCTGGACCAAGAGGGTCATCGACCGGGTCGAAATCGTGGACTCGGAGATGGTGTTCGTAGGCTACGGGGTAGTCGCGCCCGAGTACGGTTGGAACGACTACGCCGGCGTGGACGCGCAGGGCAAGACCGTGGTGATCCTGGTCAACGACCCGGGGTTCGCGACCGAGGACCCCGACCTGTTCAACGGTCGCTCGATGACCTACTACGGCCGCTGGACCTACAAGTACGAGGAGGCGGCGCGACAGGGAGCGGCCGGCGTCCTGATCGTGCACGAGACGGAGCCCGCCGGATACCCGTGGGACGTCGTGACCGGTAGCTGGTCGGGTGCCCAGTTCGGCCTGGTGGCCGAGGACGCGAATCTCTCCCGCGCCGCGGTCGAGGGTTGGATCACGCTGGACGCCGCGCGGCGATTGTTCACCGGTGCCGGGCTGGACTACGACGAGCTCAAGACCCGGGCGGCCGAGCCGGACTTCGAGGCGGTCGAAATGCCCCTCAGGGCTTCCCTGGCGATCGACAATCAGATCGAGCGGAGCACGTCGAACAACGTCCTGGCCACGTTGCCCGGCGCGGAGCGCCCGGACGAGTTCGTGGTCTATATGGCGCACTGGGACCACCTCGGTCGAGACGAGACGCTGGAAGGGGATCAGATCTATAACGGCGCGCTGGACAACGCGACGGGGACGGCAGGCCTGTTGGAGCTTGCGGAGGCGCTGGGGTCGATGAGCACGAGCCCCGCGCGATCGATCCTGTTCCTGGCGGTGGCGGCCGAGGAGCAGGGACTGCTCGGCTCCGCGTACTATGCTACCAACCCGGTGAAGCCACTCGACAAGACGGTCGCCGTCATCAACATGGATGGGCTCAACATCTGGGGTCCGATGCGCGATATTACGGTCGTCGGCTGGGGGAATTCGGAGCTGGACGACTACGTGGAAGAAGAGGCGGGGCGCCAGGATCGTGTCGTGCGACCGGATCCCGAGCCGCAGAAGGGCTTCTTCTATCGCTCCGATCACTTCAGCTTCGCGAAGCAGGGTGTGCCGGCTCTATACACGGATGCCGGCATCGACCACATGGAGCATGGCGAAGCCTGGGGGCGCGAGCAGCGCGAGAGATACACGGCCGAGCGCTACCACAAACCGTCGGACGAATTCGATCCGAGCTGGGACCTGACCGGCGCGATCGACGATCTGAAGTTACTGTTCCGAATCGGCTACCGTCTGTCGGCGGAATCCGTATGGCCCAATTGGCGCGAGGGGAACGAATTCCGGGCGCGCCGCGACGAGACGATGGGTGATGGCTGAGAGCCTCGGCCCTGGACCGATCGTGACACGGAAACCCAGATGATGGAGGACAGCATGCGGACGCGGATTCGATCGATCCTGGTGCCGCTCGTGGCGGTCATGTTCTTTGCCGGCTGCGGCGATGATGAGGGTCCGATGAACGTCGTTCCCCCGCCGGACCTGTCGGGCACATACGATCTTTCGTCGTTCACCCAGGCTGGAGTGACACTCAATCCACCCATAGTAAACGGCACGATCATCGTCACCGAGACCTCGCGCACCGGGTCGGTCGCAGCGGGAGACTACAACATCGACATCACGACCCCGGCCGGCCCCGTGCAGGACCAGGGCACCTATTCGATCGACTCTAGCGATGGCTCCTGGTCGCAGGACTCCTCCACCTTGGGCTTCCAATCCATCGGTACGTTTTCGCTGGTGGGAAGCACTCTAACGGTGGAAGTGACCGCACCGGCCGCGGCCGCCAACACCTCGGTGTGGCAGAAGCGGTGAGCACCGGGGCGAGGCGGTAGATACTAAGGCAAAGGAGTGACCGGTGACCGCGCTTCTAGCCGCAATCGGCATGGGACAGGTCGGGCTCGCGCGGGGTGCTGATCGCCCACGCGGGCGAAAGGGGATGTGGGCGTTCGTCCTTTGGGTGCCCCTCTCCTTCACACCGGCGGCTGCGCAGCAGGGTGCGCTCCGCGGCACCGTGCGATCGGCCGACGAGGGCGCGGCCGTGGTGGGTGCCACCATCCTCATCAGCGGGACGACGCTCCACACCACGACCGACCCCGAGGGACGCTTCCGCCTCGAAGGTATGGTTCCGGGGACGTACACCGTAGGAGCGGTGGCTCCCGGCTTCGCGGAGACGTCCGTCATCGGGGTCGAGATCGTCTCCGACCAGGCCACGCAGCTCGAGGTCGTCCTGGAGCGAGCGGTGTTCGACATGCCTTCGATCGTCGTCACCGCGAATCGGGGTGCGACGCGCCCCGGCGAGTCCCCCGTCAGCGTAGCGGTGATGAGCGGCGAGGAGATCGAGCGCCGGACCGTCGTCAGCCTCGAGGAGGCCCTCCCGTTCGCCCAGGGTGTCGTGTTCAACTCCGGACAGATGGACATCCGGGGCTCCACCGGCCTGGCCCGCGGCGTCGGCAGCCGCGTTCTCATGCTCGTCGACGGCCAGCGCGTCCTGTCGGGGGTGGGAGGAGCGATCGAGTTCGACGCGCTCCCGGTGCTCGACGTCGACCGGGTGGAGATCGTGAAGGGCCCGAACTCCACGCTGTACGGGACGAATGCGCTCGGGGGCGTGGTGAACGTCATTACGAAGCGCCCCCCCGAAAAGCCCGAGACGCTCGTCAGCGCGCACTACGGCTTCTTTGACACGCCATCCGGTATGGACTTCACCGACGAGCAGCTGACCATGGAGGGGTTGAACCTCCAGCACTCGCGCCAAATCGGTGACCTCGGGACGACCTTTTACGTAGGGCGCGAAGCCTCGGACGGATTCCGCCAGAACGGCGAGTTCGAGCGGTGGAAGGTGCGCGTAAAGGGCATGTTCCCCGTCGAGTCGGCCAATCCGTGGGACTTCTGGGTAATCTGGACTCGCGAGGACGAAGAGGAGTTCTTCACGTGGCTGTCCGAGGACCGGCCCTTGGAGGTGGATCCCGTCGAGCTGGGCGACTGGGTACGCGAGGATGACGTGGCGTTCGGCGTCACGGCCAATCCGATCGTAACGCCCGATCTTCGCCTCCAGATTCGACCGCAGATCTACCATTCCGCCGTCCAGAACCACTTCCATGACAACGAGACCTTTCACCGCTCGACCCGGTACGGGACCGATCTGCAGGTCTCCTTCTATCCCTCGATCGACCACGCCCTCACGATGGGGGCCGAGGCGGCCGTGACACCCGTGACGTCGGACTTCATCGCGGATCCCACGGTTACGGACCTGGCCGTGTTCGCGCAGGACGAGATCGTTCTCTCTCCCAAGGTGAAGGGCACCATCGGGCTCCGCCTCGACTATCACAAAGCCTCGACCGCCGAGAGAGATTTACAGCTCAACCCGAAAGTCGGCATCGCGATCCAGCCGTCGGATCGGCTCAGTCTGCGTGCCTCCGTAAGTCGCGGATACCGATCGCCAAGCGTGTCCGAACAATTCACGAACACGACCCAGTTCGGTTTCCGCGTGATCCCCAACCTGGGGCTCGGTGGCGAGTCGGCCTGGGCGGGCGAAGTAGGTGCGACGGCTTCCGTGGGCAGCCGGGTGTGGTTCGATGCCGGAGCCTTCTGGAGCGAGTACTCCGATCTGATCGAGCCGGGCCCCGTCACGGGAGAGTTCCTGACGTTCCAGTTCCAGAATGTCTCCGAGGCCCGTGTGCGAGGTCTGGATCTGGGCGTCAAGGTGGGCATCGTGCCGGAGCAGCTGAACCTCGGCATCAACTACCTGTTTCTCGACAGCAACGACAAACGGGTCGACCTGCCGCTGCCGTATCGCTCCGACCACAACCTCACCGCCACGCTTTCGGCGTTGCGGGATCGACTCGGGTTGGATGTGCGGTTCAGGAGCGAGGTGGAGCAGGTGTTGGCATTTCCGCTCGACGAGCGGGGCTCGATCACGGTCGTGGATCTCCGCTTCAATCAGAAGGTTCTCGGCATGGATGTGCGCGCGAAGATCTCCAACCTCCTTCAGAACGATTACGTAGATGTACAGGAGCGGACTCCGGGAGAGACGCGCAGCTTCCTCTTGATGGTGGTGCCCCGCTTCTGATCCCGCGCAAACGGGGCGGAGAGGACAGACCCTGCGCCTGCACCAAGATGTAGCGATGGACCCCACGTACACGGACCGGCTCGAGACGATTGTCGCGCAACTCCCGGAGGAATCGTGCGCGGTGGGCCTGATCGTCGCGCCGGATGCGGATTGGACTCTCGCCGCGGCGGGTGATCTCGCAGCCACCGTGAGCCGCGCCCGTCCTGGTCACACCATCCTCGTCAGCCTGGCATCGGGTCGTCCCGATCTGGATCACGAGTTGGGTGTGGAGTCGGAGCTCGGACTGTCGGATGTGCTGACCGGCGCCACCTCGCTGAAGAGCGTTGCGGCTCGAAGCCGGGGCCGTGGCTATATCTACGTGCCCCAGGGGGCTTCGCCGTTGTCGGCACGGCGTGTCCTGGAGTCCCGTGCGTGGAAGAGGATTCGGGATTCGGCCCTGGCCCGCGGGGCGACCTTGCTCGTCCTCCTCGACTCGGACTCTCGCCGTTTCGATCTCGAGCTGGCCGGGCTCGTCCTGCTCGGCGTGCCCGATGAGACAGCGCCGCGGGAGGACGGTTCGCATCATCCGCCCGTGTTCGGTGCCCTCCACCCCCCTGCCGCCACGGTCCCGTTGGACTCCGTCTCAGGGGGCGAGGACCCGGCAGCGGGGGTCGCGGCCTCCACGATCTCCGCGGCGGGCAGTCCGGCTTCCACGCGCTGGAGTCGCCGTCCGCGCTCGGCGCGATCCTCGACCATGCCGCCGCTGCGCCGACGAGGATCGAGCAAACGGAGGAAGGACGAAGGAGTTGCCGAGCAGGATAGCACGCGCCGGCTCCGGAGCCCGGTTCTCGCCGTGTTCATCATCGCCGCCCTGCTGGCCGTGATCGCGCTTGTCGTGGCCGCCGCCACAGGAGCCGGCGACCGCATGCCGTTCCTCGAGCAGAACGACTCCCTGTGGCAGAGCCCCGTGCCCTCGGTTCCGTCCGGGGAATCGGGGCGCACACGTCCCGACTCCATCACCCCGTAGCCTTACAGCCCACGCCTCGCGAGCCTTACAGCCCACGCCTCGCGCCCGTAGCCCTGTAGTGAAATGTAAGATTTCGCGCTCTCGCGGCATCTAGTTGCCTGGAGGAGGATCACAGAGTCCGCGTCGCAGTCGAGCGCGGCTCACGCACGCGTTCTGGCCGGGAAGGGCAAAAGGACCACGAGCATGCTCAATATGAACGAGCCGATCCTGAAGACGGAAGCGAGTGCGCGCCAGCGCGCCAACTACCTCGAGGCCGGGCTGGAGACCGAGGCCGGGCTGGAGGAAGCGATTCGCCTACTGCAGCTCCGGAGAGGGCAGGAGCTTGATGCAGAGGATTGTCGCCGTTTGCGATCACAGCTCACCGAGATCGAAGCCGAACGGGAGAAGGTGCACGCCGACCTGATCAGCTTTCTCTCGGAGACGTTCCGCTTCATGCCGCCCAGCGTGTCCGAGGTCAACGAGATCAAGGATGCCACTCGCGTCCTGTACAGCATGGTCGCGGACGACGTCTCGATCGAGCAAATCATGCATGCGACCCACATGGTCCTGAACAGATGGAGCCGCCATCGAGCGCTACGATTGAGCGCTTGACCTGACTGGTGCCGGCCGGTCGCATTCCCACCGGATCGCTCCGCTTACCCATGCGCACCAAGCGAGCGACGCGCCGGTCGGCACCCCCTTCCCCGGGTACCTCGTCGCCTTTCCTAGGGTACCTCGTCGCCCTCTGACACCTCGACGACCGAGAGCAACGAGGCCTCCCCGACTTCGACCGTGTGCAAAAGGGTCCCCGAGAAGGTCGTGTCGCAGTCCCACCGGGGGTGGGAGAGAAACAGATCCGGGCGCGAGTCGTTCTCGACGTGCTGCCCCGTGTGGACGGTGCCCACGAACTCGAAGCGATCGGCCGGCAGGTAATACGTCGTGGAGAGCGAGTGCAAGCACGTCGCGACCCTGGGTCGACGACCATCCGTGTCGCCCTCGTAGTTGTCGACCAGCCACTCCACGCCGTTCTTCAGGCTGGTACCCCAGTAGTCGGTCTCGTACGACCCCGCCGCCGCTCCGACCCCGCCCGCCGCGACCCGGTTGAAGTACACGTACTGGAACGGGTGCAGGGCCACCAGGTCGGCCGCGGTGACGATCATCGTGAGTGCGAGCAGCGCGGACAACGCGACCTTGAGGGCACCACGCCGGGCGAGCTCGATGGACTTCGCGATCGCGAGAGCGCACAGCACGGCGGAGGGTGGCAGCACGAAAAGGAAGTGCCTGACACCGTCATAGTCGACCGGGGATTTGATGACCGTGAACACGACCGGGAACAGCGCCGCGAACGTGATGGTCGCGATGCCGACCCAGGTCTCTCGGCCGGCGAGTACCGCCCGCTCTCTCTTCTCGCGGGAGCGGGAGAAGACGCCCACGAGGACCACCGCGGCGAGGAACCCCACAAGGTAGAACTCGGGTGAGGTGATCCAGAACCACTTCGGCAGGTAGTACCACGGCAGCTCGGCGGTGGAGATGCTGCCACCGTCGAAGAAACCTGGAACGGGTGCGGGAACGCGGTCGTGAACTCGATGGCTTCCCGCGGTGCGGTCAGGGGTCGCGCTTGGGCGGCGGGCCACCACACGAGCATGAAGAGATATGCGATGAATCCGACGGCGGCGAAGCCAGCGGCCAACCGCCCTATCGCTCCGGGGCTCCTCCTGATCGGCTCGGTTCCCACGGAAGGGGCATACCGCGCCACGAGCCACAAGCCCATCGCGAACGCCAGATAGGCCAGCAGGATAAGCCCTCCGACCCTGACGCCGAGCGCGCACCCCACCGCGATTCCGAGCTTCAACAGAAGGTGACGCGGAATCTGCGGGAACACGTGCACGGCCTGCACGATGAAGTAGAGCGTGAACACCGTGGCAGTCGCGAAGGGGATATCCTTGGGGTTGATGAATCCATGCCCGTAGAACCGCGGCGTGAGCAGGATCAGGGTGAGCGCCAGGACCCCGATTCGTCGCCCGCCCACATACGCGGCCAGCTTGTACGTACCGAGCCCGGCGAGACCTGCCCACAGGGCGCTGAGCAGATTCCGCGTTTCGTACCGTCCGAACGGCGAAAGCTTCACCACCGTCTCGGCGCTCGCGTCGAACAGAGCCCCATAGTGGAACATATTGCGGTATTCGAGTGCGTTCTGGTCTTGAAACAGGCTCGAATACCAGGACAGGACGTGCCGCCCGTACACCGAGTGCCACTCCTGGTCGTACGAGACGCCGTAGTCTGCGAACGTGGCGAAGACCAGCAGCAGGTAGGCTGCAAGGATCCAGAAGGCGATCGAAGACCAGTGCTCGGGCTGAAGTCCTCGTTCCCGAAGCCCACCGGCGCGAAAGACGGAGCGGATGGCGAAGGGGATCGTCAACCCGTCGCGAATCCGAGCAGACAGGCTCACGACGGAGGAGGTGTCCTCTGCGTCAGCCCGTGCGCCGACTTCACGATGTACAACGGGCGAGCCTTCACTTCGTCGTACACGCGCCCCAGATACTCGCCAAGCAGGCCGATCGCGATCAGTTGCACACCACCCAGGAAGAGAACGAGTGTGACCAGGGTCGTGAACCCCGTCTGCGCGACCTCGAAGCCGAGCAGTCGCTTCCCGATGAACCAGGTCGCCATCAGGAAGCCGATCGCACTGATCAGCGTGCCAGAGTAGGTCATGAAGCGCAGGGGCTTGTACGAGAAGCTAAACACGCCATCGAAGGCATATCTGGACAGGCGTCGGAGGGTCTGTTTCGGCTCCCCGGCGGCGCGCTCCTCGCGGTCGTACGGCACCGTGCGCTGCTCGAACCCGATCCACGACCTCAATCCCGGCAGAAAGCGGTTCCGCTCCGAAAGCCTGTTGAGCTCGCTCACCGCCCTTCGATCGAGGAGGCCGAGTACTCCCGTGTTGGCGGTGAACGGCGTGTCGCTGATCGCGCCGAACATACGGTGGAAGAGCTCGAACCCCAGGCGCCGCACGCCGCGCTCCGGCCGGCTCCGCCGCTGGCCGAGAACGATCTCTCCCCCAGCTTGCCACTCCTCGACGAGCCGTGGGATCAGCTCGGGCGGATCTTGCAGGTCCCCGTCCATGATCACCACCGCGTCGCCTTCCGAGTGAGCCAACCCGGCCGATATTGCCGCCTGGTGCCCAAAGTTTCGGGACAAACGGACGAGCACGAAGCGCGCGTCGGAGGTCTGCTGCTCGAGGATGATCCGGGCGGAGTCATCGGAGCTGGCGTCGTCTACGAACAAGACGCGCCAGCTTACGTCCTGGAGCTGCGAGCAGGACTCGGTCAGCCGCCGCATCAGCTCGAGGAGGTTGGCCCGCTCGTTGTAGATCGGGATTACGATGTCCAGCTTCACTCGAAAGCCATCACCTTTGGCACGGCGTGGACCGCGATCCCCAGTAACGTGCCCGTTTCGACGATAACGGGCAATTAGGGTGCCGCGTTGGGAGCCCCCCCGTGATTTGCAGGCCGCACTCCCCGGTGCGAGGCTGGCGGCACGATCCGCGCGGCCATGAACAGGCGCACAAGATGAAGAAGAGCTGAGATACGGCCATCAACTTCGCGCTCCTCGGCGCGGTAGCATCGCCGCTGAGACGGTCCGGGCTGTTTCGGTAGCCTCCTAGTGCAGACCCAGGCCGATCGTCTGCGTCTCGGAGTCGGCGGCCCGTTCCGCGGCAAGTTGCACGACCGCGATGAACTTGGGGACGTACGCGCGAGTCTCGGGCGGAAGGTGCTTGCCCTCGACCAGCCCCCAGAAATCATCCGTTCCGGATGAGTCCATGGCCCGCTGCACACGCCCTGGTCCCGCGTTGTACGCAGCCGCCGCGAGCTCCCAGGATCCGAAATCGTCGAACAGATCGCGCAGGTACCGCCCCGCCGCGAGGGTGGCGAGTCGCTCGTCGGTTCGGTCGTCCATCCCGTCCTCGATCCGGAGGCCATATTCGCGCCCGGTGCTGGGCATGAATTGCCACAGACCGACGGCATCGGCCGAGCTGCGGGCCTCGGGGTCCATCCCGCTCTCGACGAGAGCCAGGTAGAGGAAGCCTGGCGGAACGTCGTGCGCCTTGAGGATGGGCAGCAGCTCATCCATCCATGGGTCTGGCCGGGACAGGTAGGCGTCGAGTAGTCGAGGCGGTGTCCGAAGGAGCCGTTGCCGCCACTCCGCGACGTGCATGCTGGCCAGGTCGATCTCGAAGTCGGGTACTATCGTCGGCGTCTCACATGAGCCGACTACGAGCTCGCTTACCTTCGGCCCGCTCCCCCCTGCCCGATCGTCGAGGCCGGGACGCAGTTTTGAGCTCACCGAGCCCGCGCTGCCAACGACAAGGAGAAAACTGATAAGAGCGAGCGCGTTCAGCCCGGTCGATCCGCTACGTACACGAGCCAGCGAACGCCGTAAGCGCTTTGAACGACAACATCTTGTATACACGACTACCTCCCCGCTTCCTCTCCCCTCGATCTGCTCGGCGCGGACGCCGTGGACCGGGGCTCGCTCAGGTATGCAGGAAGCTGGCACCTCACGGTGCCAAGTCGTACAAATGACTGTAATGTAGCGTCTTACAGGCTCGCAAGTGCCGGGCGCGAGGGATCGCGTGTTGCGGCGATACGACTTTCTCGCCGCCGCATGACACCCGGGTCGGATGCCGCCATACGGGAAGGTGGGTGTGAGACAGGCGCTTACGAGTCAAGCGCCGAGGCTGTGCTCAAGTGTCGCGTTCCCGCCGCGGAGCCGCTCAAGGCGCGAGAATCCGGACTGGTGCGAACTCGCTGCGTGGTCGGTGTCGCTGGACGATGGTACGCCTCCATCGAATCCGAGGTGTGCCGCGCCTGACCGGTTTCTGCTAGGGAACGTCCTCCGCTCGCCCGACGGCCGCCTCATGAACGCCGTCGAAGCCGTCAAAGCGCGCCGGTTTGGCCGAGGGACCCGTCCATTCGCTTCGGAGGGTTACCGAGAGCATCCCCACGGCCGCCAAGACGCCCACGAGTACGCGAGCCCACAGGCTGGCCAAAAGCGAGATCGCCAGCACCACACTCGCCAGGATGATCAGGAGGATTCGCGTAGCAAGGCGCTTGGGGAGCCTGTGTCCATCCAGATATGGCAGGAAGGGCTGGGTCCAGGCTCGAGACCGAATCCAGGTCTCCATCGCCGGACAGCTTCGAGCGAACGCGAAGCAGGCGACGATCAAGAAGATCGTGGTCGGGAGCCCGGGGACGAATACTCCGATCGCCCCCAGGATGACGAAGAACCCACCCAACACCGTGAGGGCCCAGCGGCCGACCCGCGTCTTAGGACGCCACATCGCGCGTCCCGTTCCTCAGCTCGCCACTTCCCTGCATATGACCGTCCACCGAAGCTCCGTCACCAGAGGATTCGCCTTCCGACGAGCGTCCAAGCTCGGGCTTTCTCGTCTCCTCTTCAAGCGACCGTTGCTCCGAGGGCCGAACGAGCCGTCTTGCCCGCGATCGGGTCGGTCCCTCAGTTACACCGATGCCTCCGCGGTCGCCGCGTACCCGATCGCGAGGGATGTCCCGCCTTGCGAGGCCCCCTGCTGGAGGTTCGGGCGATGGAAGCCGCCGCCGGTTCTGCGTACACCGTCGCACGGGGACTGACCATAGTGCTCATGTGCGTCCCGGGGCTGGTGGGGTCTCTCACGGCCCAGGGGGTGACGACGGCTGCCCTGCGGGGCCGCGTCGTCGACTCACAAGGCGACCCTGTGCCCGACGCACAGGTGTCTCTGGAGCACCGTCCGAGCGGTTTTCTGGCACGCGCCACCACAGACCGGGACGGTCAGTATTACCTGCCGAGCCTGCGGCCCGGAGACGGGTACTCCCTGACGGTGAGCCGCCTCGGCTTCGCGACCGTGACGCGCGACGGTTTGAGCGCCCGGATCGGGCAGGTGGTGGTCGCGAACATAGTAGTCCGCACCGAAGCGGTCGCCGTCCCCGAATTGGAAGTCACGGTCCGGGGGGACCCGGTCTTCGACCCGTCGCGGATCGGGATCACGACTCGCGTCGACGAACGGACCCTCGAAAGCCTGCCGACACTTTCACGCAACTTCGTCGACTTCGTGACGTTGTCACCCCACGTGCGATCTTCGGAAACCGGCATATCCGTCGCCGGCTCGAACGTCTTCTTCAACAACGTCCAGGTGGACGGGGCTCTGAATCAGGACGTGTTCGGGTTGTCGCCCAACGGGGTCGCCGGCGGACGCGCGAACGGTCGAATCATCCCTCTCGAAGCGATCGAACAACTCGAGGTTTCGGTCTCACCATACGACGTGCGCCAGTCCGGCTTCACCGGGGGTGTACTCAACGCGGTGACGAAATCGGGTACGAACGAGCTGACGGGATCCGCGTTCGCCTTCTTCCGAGACGAGGTGCTGATCGGGAACCTCGTTGTTGACGACGTTTCACGACGCCCGGAAGAGTTCACGAATCTCTACGCGGGCTTCACCCTCGCTGGCCCCATCGTCAAGGACAGGGCCCACTTCTTCCTCGCGGGGGAGTGGGAGCGGCTCCGCGAGCCACCGGATGGTTTTCACGTGGGTGAGAGCGATCCCCTGCGGACCGGCCTGAGCGCCGATTCCGTCGCCCGATTCGAGGGAATTCTGCGGACCCGGGGAGCGGACCCGGGGCTCGCATCGTCGTACACCCTCGACAACACGATCGCGAACGCGTTCGCCAGGGTCGACTGGATGCTGAGCGATCGGCACAAGGCCATCTTCCGCTACAGCTTCGCATCGGCCGACGATGACGTATCCGCCAACCGGCTGCCGGGCGACGCGTACGAGATGTCCAACGTGGGGACGCGGATCGAGACCCAGTCGCACTCGGCCGTGGCTCAGCTCTTCTCGACGATCACGGACCGCGTTTCGAACGAGCTGTTCGCCAACGTTCAGTTCTCCAACGATGTGGAGAGCGGACTCGCCGACTATCCGCGGATCGAGGTCCAGATGGCGGGTGCTCTGGGCGGCGAGGACCAGGGGACGCGGCGCCTGCGCGCCGGCTCGAATCTGTTCGGGGATTCGAAGCTGGAGCAGAGCATCGTGGAGATCTCCGATAACCTCCGCTACACCGCCGGGAGTCACCAGCTTCTGGGTGGAGCCTCACTCCGGCGGTTCGGGATTCGTCGAAGCTTCCTGCCCGTGTCCCGTGGTGCGTACCGATTCGCGAGCCTGGCCGCCTTCGAGTCGAACCTGCCGGACAGTTACGATGTGACCGTGCCTCTGCGCGAAGACGCGGCGGTCGCGGACTTCAGCGTGGTGGAACTGGCCGCCTACCTGCAGGACGAGTGGCGGGTCAGCGACCGGCTGAACATCCGCTTCGGTGTGCGAATCGACGCGCCGTTCATTCCGGGCCGCCCCACCGACAACCCCGCGATCGAGGAGGACTTCGGCATCCGGACCTCGGAGCTGCCAAGCGGCAACCTCTTGATCTCGCCGCGCGCCGGCTTCAACTGGCTCCTGTCGCCCGATGGCGGTACGCAGGTCCGGGGTGGAGCGGGCCTGTTTACGGGACGCCCGGCCTTCGCCTGGCTCGCGAACGCCTTTCAGAACACGGGATTGGATGCCATATCGGTTCTGTGCGAGGGCGCCCTGGCTCCCCCCTTCGACCCGACAGCGCCGCCTCCGACGACGTGCAACGAAGGCAGCGGTCCCGAGGGTGGGGAACGGACGGCCAACGTGTACGACTCGGGATTTCGCTTCCCACAGGATTTCCGCACCTCCCTCGCCATCGATCAGAAGCTACCGTTCGACTTCCTCGGCTCGCTGACTTGGGTGTACTCGAAGGCGGTTCACCAGGTCGTTCTCCGCGATCTCAACGGAGGGATCAACTTCAGCCCGCTGAGCATCGCGAACGGGTTCACCGACGGTTTCGGGTACGTCTTTCGGCAGGCGTTCGGCGCGCCGAACGTGCAAGGTTTCGATCCGATCAGGTTGTCCGACCGCTTCGGGCCGGTGCTCAAGATCGGGAACGGGTCGGAGAGCTTCGCCTACGGGCTGAGTGCCGAGCTCGCCAGGAGCACCGACCGCCTGGCGCTCCGCGCCGGGTACTCGTTTACGCGATCCGGCGACACCCAGAGCCTCATCACGCTCGACGCGAACACGAATTTCGGCTTCAACCCGATCGAGAGTCACCCGAACAGCCCCAAGCGACAGCCGTCTCTGTTCGATCGCCCCCACAAGGTCGTTGCCAGCGCCACGGCTCGCATCCTGGAGCACCTCGGGGGGACGGAGATAACCCTGCTCTACATCGGTCAGTCGGGTGCGCCCTACTCGTACGTCTACCAGGGAGACGTGAACGGGGACGGTTTCCCGGGACCGGGTCGAGCGACGGACCTGAACAACGATCTCATCTACATTCCCGAGCTGATCTCCGAATTCCCCGGCTTCATCGGGAGCGCGATCATCTTCCAGAGCCTGGTGGATCTCGAGGAGTGTCTGCGGGACAACGTGGTTCGCACCCTGTTCCGGAACGGGTGCCGTACGCCGTGGTCGAACGAGCTCGACCTGAGACTCAGTCAGACGATCAGGGCAGGTAACGCCAGGGTTCAGGTGGTGTTCGATGTGCTGAATCTGCTGAATCTTCTGAACGACGACTGGGGGCTCGTGCGCACCGTGAACCCCATCGTTCCGGTGCTGCGGGTGGCTCGGTCGGGCGCGAACGATCCCCTGGCCACGGAGATCGGCGTACTGCGTGCTTTCTACTCCGGTCCGCGCACCCGGGCGGGCGACGGGTCGCTGGAAGCGGCTCTGCCGACCGTCGTCTCCGTACCGAGCTCGCAATGGCAGGCGCAGCTCGGGGTGCGGGTCACGTTCGGGGGCAGGCGGTGACCGATTCCATAACGTGCCCTGTCGAGGATGCTCAGTCTGGCTGCGGCCTTGCCGCCGCGACGACCCTGCGCACGACGTCGGTCGCGACGCGTCGCGCCTGCTGAGCCTCGAAATCGTTCACTCCTCTCCAATGGGCCGTCGCTACGACCACGAGCTGTCGGTCGGGGACGACCCACACGAACTGACCCCCGAACCCCCACATGACGAACGCGCGTACACCCGTTCCGCCGCCGGACGTGTCGGTCCAGGTCTGAAACCCGTAGCCCCCGTCCGCGAGGACACCGGCCACGCCCCCGAGCGGGACCTGCGTCCGCGTCTGTGCGTCGACCCAGGCAGGTGACACGATCTGCATGCTTCCGGAGCGACCGCGCTGCAGGAGGAGCTGACCGATCTTGGCCGCATCCTTCGGCAGTAGCGACAGCGCGGCGCCCCCGGCCGGAACGCCATCCTGCATGAGGGGCCACCGCCAGTTCGCGATTCCCAGCGGCTCCAGAAGGTGTTGTCGGGCGAACTCGAGCGTGTTCAGGCCAGCCGCGACCCCGACGATGACCGACAGGAGGTGTGACCCCCCGGTGTTGTATATGAACAACTCGCCGGGCGAGGCGATGACATCCTGGTCGAGCACGTACCCGACGGGTCTGCCCGACAGAACCCACGGGTTGAAATCGGCGGCGTCGGACCACCGCATTCCGCTGGTCATCGTCAGGAGGTGTCGGATCCGGATCGGCTGGTGCTCAGGTCGCAGAGCGTCGTGCTGTAGCCAGGACGCGATAGGGTCGTCGATATCCAGCAGTCCTTGATCCGCCGCGATCCCGACGAGCAAAGCAGTGACCGTTTTCGTGACCGATCGAAGATCGAGGGCGGTGTCTCGGCTCGCGCCCCGTAATAGGCCTCCCGCACCAACTGCCCGTTTCGGACCACCACCAGCGCACGGAGGTTCTGAAAGGCCTCAGCGTCCTCGAACGCCCGGTCGAGCGCGGCCGAATCGAAACCTTCGTCGGGGGCGGAGGAGGTGCGCCAGGCACCGGCAAGGTCGACGGGCGCCGGAACCGGGTCCGGCCCGGACCGCGTGGTCGGGGCGGTCGGCGCGTCGCCACACCCGACGGCCAGCAGCAGGGCGAGGGCATACCGGGGCAAGCTCGAGTGCAGACGCCGGATAGACAGCCGTCATCGCTTGCCAGGCACCCCCCTCGGACGGTGGATTCGACTCCAGCGCCGGCGTCGCAGGGGTATTCGACGGCTCGGGTGGGCGTTGGGTGGACCTCAGCCATGCCTACTCGGACGGGACCATCTACTGGCCCACGGACACACTCGGCTTCGAGTTCGAGGAGCTGGCGTTCGGCGAGACCGATGCCGGGTACTTCTACAGCGCCTACCGGTTCGGGACGGCGGAGCATGGTGGGACGCACCTGGACGCTCCGATCCATTTCTCGCGCGAAGGTCAGTCCGCCGACGCGATCCCGATCGAGAGGCTTATCGGTCCAGCGGTGGTGCTCGACGTCAGTGACCACGTCACGCCCGACTATCTGGTCGGCGTGGCCGACCTCGAGGCGCTCGAGCGCGGGCACGGTCCGATCCCGCGCGACGCGATCCTCCTGATTCGAACCGGTTGGGGTGACCGCTGGCCGAATCGCGGGGACTACCTCGGAACCGAGGCGGTCGGGCCGGCGGCGGTATCCGAGCTGCACTTTCCCGGTCTACACCCGGACGCGGCCCGCTGGATCGTGGAGAACCGTTCGGTCGCCGTCGTAGGAATCGACACGCCCAGCATCGACTACGGGCAGTCGACCGACTTCGAGACCCATGTGGTGCTCTACGGAGCGAACATCCCCGGGCTCGAGAACGTCGCGAACCTGGGTGCGCTCCCGGAAACCGGCAGCTTCGTGGTCGCCCTGCCGATGAAGATCGAGGGTGGCAGCGGAGGCCCGGTTCGAATCGTGGCGTTCATTCCCGGTCCTTGAGCGGCTTGAAATGGCCCGGACGAAAGCCGATATCCGACCCGTCCAACAACGAACGTCCGTGTGGACTACGTCCCGGTATCGGTGACGGGGACCGTGACGTTGCTGAAAGTCGACGTCACCCGGACGACGTTCGGCCCCGGGTTCTCACCCAGCTCGATCTCGAAAGACATGATTCCGTCGGCACCGGGAGTAATGGTGACGTGGATCCGTCTCCAGACACGCCCCCGCCCCCGGGGAGCGTGAGGGTCGGACCTCCCTCGAGAGTCGTCACGTCGATTTCGACCAAAGCCGGTTCTCCGTCGCTGTCTCAGGTTGACCGAATGATCACAGGGTCGGTCACCGGAGTCCCGGCCTGCAGGACATGATTCGGTGTCACGATCATGTCGCGGCCGTCAAGAAACCAGCTGGTCGCTTGCCTCGATGCCGGAGCGGGTGTTACTCAGTCGGGTCGTAGACGACGATAACGATCACGCTTCAAAGGACGACACCGATGGCCGATGTAACGCTGGCGACTCTCGAAGGCGGAGTGACCACGATCTCGGGTGCCGATATCGATGCGCTGGCCGACGGGTTGCGTGGTGAGCTTCTCACGGCCGACTCCGGCGGCTACGACGAGGCTCGGGAGCTGTGGAACGCCATGATCGACCGACGCCCGGGGCTGATCATCGAGTGCGCGCATGCCGGGGACGCGCAGCGGGCGGTCGATTTCGCGCGTGAGAACGGACTGCTCGCCTCAATTTGCGGTGCGGGGCACAACATCGCGGGCAACGCCGCCGCGGATGACGGGTTGATGATCTCGTTCAAGAAGATGCACGGGGTCGAGGTCGACACCGACACCCGTCGCGTCCGCGTCCAACCCGGCGCTACCCTGGGTGACCTGGACCGGGCGACCCAGGCGAATGGCCTTGCCGTACCCGTCGGTATCAATTCGACGACCGGGGTCGCGGGTCTCACGCTGGGTGGTGGTTTCGGGTGGCTGAGCCGCAAGCACGGCATGACCGTCGACAGCCTCGTGTCGGCCGATGTGGTGACGGCGAACGGCGAGCTCGTCACGGCGAGCGAGCAGGAAAGCGCCGACCTGTTCTGGGGGATTCGCGGTGGCGGTGGCAACTTCGGGATCGTCACGGGGTTCGAGTTCGAGGCGTACCCGCTGGGTCCGGAGGTCCTGTCCGGCCTCATCGTACATTCCATCGCCGACGCGCCCGCCGTGCTTCGTCATTACCGGGAGTTCGCCGCCCAGGCTCCGAACGAGCTGAGCGTCTGGGTCGTGCTGCGGCAAGCCCCGCCGCTCCCCTTCCTGCCCGAGGATGCGCACTTCACGCCGGTGATCGTGCTGGCTGCGCTGTACGCGGGCGACATGGCGGAGGGCGAGGCGGCGCTCGCACCGCTGCGGGAGTTCGGCAACCCGATCGCGGACGCGATCATGCCGCACGCGTTTGTCGACTTCCAAGCGGCGTTCGACCCGCTCCTCACGCCGGGGTCACGGAACTACTGGAAATCACACGATTTCCTGGAGCTGAGCGACGGGCTGATCGACACCATGCTCCCGTACGTGGATTCGCTGCCCACGTTCGGCTGCGAGATCTTCATCGCGCAGATGGGCGGAGCCACCAATCGGGTGCCCGTCGACGCGACAGCGTACCCGCACCGCGATGTGGAATTCATCATGAACGTTCACGGGCGATGGGACGACCCCGCGGACGACGAACGTGGAGTGGGCTGGTGCCGCGAGCTGTTCGCGGCCGCGACTCCGTATGCGACAGGCGGCGTGTACACGAACTTCATGACGGAAGAGGAGAGCGACCGGGTCGGAGCGGCGTATGGAGGATGCTGGGATCGACTGGTGCAGCTCAAGAACAGGTACGATCCGGACAACTTCTTCCGTCTGAACCAGAACATCCGTCCCGGCGGGTAGACGAGCCCGTTTTCGACGCGGGAGGGTCAGCCGTCGGCCAGGGTCCGGCGCAGATAGCCAGCCACGTCCGTCACGAATCGATGGACCGATGACTCGGCGATGCGGTGGCCGATGGCCGCGTCGATCGCGCTTCCCAGAGGTCCCAGCGGAGGCTCGTAGGCCCCGGAGAAATCGAGCTGTGTCTCTTTCGAGGTGAGCGGATACACGGCCAACGTACCCTTCATCTCCGGGAACAGACGTGGGTTCTTCGCCGCCTCCCACTCGATGCTCAGCTGCGTGCGCCGTTCCGACGGCAAGGCCCCCTGCTCCTCCTCGATCTCCGTGACCGCGATCTCGATGTCTGCGGCGATCTCGAGCCCCGCGATGTTCACGCGCAAACCAGCCGCGACGTCGTGCGCGCGCGATGCGGCTTCCCGCGTGGCGTCCCGGAAGATCTCCTCCGCGTTGGCGAGGAGCGCTTCCCGCACACCATCGTAGGGGTGGTTGACGTAGTCGAAAGCGCGGACGTCGCGACTCATTTCATCACTCTGTTCGTTGGCTCACGGTGCTTCGATCACCGCAATCTAGTCGGGCCGACCGGGGACCCGTCAATTCGATCGTGCGTACCGGGCGGCGCTTTTGACAGCCTCGGCCACGACGAATACCGTGTTTCGACCCGGAGACACGGTCCCCACCACCCCCATGCGGACGCGAAGGAACGGTGCGAATGCCGCCAACCGAGGTTCTCCCGCGCCGGCCGTTCGGTCAGACACAGCGCAAGGACATCTGGTGGGTGCAACCGCTGGCCATCTTTCTTGGGCTGGGGGGCTTCGTCGTCTACTCCACCTGGGCGGCCCTCCAGGGGACCCATTACACGGCCGGACCCTACCTTTCACCCTTCTACTCTCCCGAGCTCATCGGAGCGTCGCATCACGCGTGGTTCGGGCCGCAGCCTCAGGGGTGGCCAGGGTGGCTCCCGTTCTCTCCCGCGATCTTGATCCTCTGGGCGCCGGGCGGCTTCCGGCTCACCTGCTACTACTACCGCGGAGCCTACTACAAGGCTTTCTGGGCCGACCCGCCCGCCTGCACGGTCGGTGAGCCGCGTAAGGCATACCGGGGCGAGCGGTCGTTCCCCCTCATCATGCAGAACGTGCACCGCTACTTCCTCTACATCGCCCTCGCCTTCCTCGTCATCCTCTCCTACGACGTGTGGAAGGCGCTCTGGTTCACCGAACCCGCCACGGGCGAGACGTCGCTCGGTCTGGGAGTCGGTACGCTCGTGCTGGCGACCAATGTCGTGCTGCTTGGCGGATACACGCTCGGCTGCCACTCGCTGCGCCACCTGGTGGGTGGGGTCAGGGACGTCATTACGGGCTCCCCGAAGCGCTTTGCGGCGTACCGCTGCGTCAGCTGCCTCAACCGCGCGCACATGCGTTGGGCGTGGGCGTCCCTGGTCTGGGTCGCGTTCACCGACCTCTACGTGCGGCTGGTCTCGATGGGGGTGTGGACCGACTGGAGGATCTTCTGAGGAGCCCGGATTGAGGATTCCCGATCCCATGCGTGCCACATGAGCCGCGAGGTGCACGAGTACGATGTGCTCGTGATCGGAGCGGGCGGCGCCGGGCTCCGCGCCGCTATCGCCGCGTCGGCTGCGGGGGTCTCCGTTGGCGTCGTGTGCAAGTCGCTGCTGGGAAAGGCGCACACGGTGATGGCGGAGGGCGGGATCGCCGCCGCGCTCGCGAACGTGGACGAGCGGGACGGCTGGAAGGTCCACTTCGCCGACACGATGCGGGGCGGACAGTACCTGAACGATTGGCGCATGGCCGAGTTACACGCCAGGGAGGCGCCCGCTCGGGTGGCCGAGCTCGAGGCCTGGGGCGCGCTGTTCGACCGCACCGACGACGGCCGCATCCTGCAACGCAACTTCGGGGGACACGCCTACCCGCGGCTCGCGCACGTTGGCGACCGCACGGGTCTCGAGATGATCCGCACGCTCCAGGACCACGGGGTTCACCGCGGGATCGACTTCCACATGGAGGTCACGATCACCCGCCTCCTCGAGGACGATGGGCGGATCGCCGGCGCCTTCGGGTACGATCGCGAGCGAGGTCGCTTCTCGATCTTCCGGGCCGGTGCCATCGTGCTCGCGACGGGGGGGATCGGTCGAGCGTACAAGATCACCTCGAACTCGTGGGAGTACACCGGCGACGGTCACACGCTCGCGTATGACGCCGGCGCCGAGCTGCAGGACATGGAGTTCGTGCAATTCCACCCCACGGGCATGGTGTGGCCGCCGAGCGTCCGTGGGATCCTCGTCACCGAGGGGGTCCGCGGCGAGGGCGGCGTGCTTCGGAACTCCGAGGGACGCCGCTTCATGTTCGACGACATCCCGGCCCTGTACACGGACCAGACGGCCGCGGACGAGGACGAGGGTTGGCGCTACGTCCGCGGCGACCGCGCGGCGCGCCGGCCACCGGAGCTGCTCACGCGCGATCACGTGGCCCGCATGATCCTGCGCGAGGTCCGCGAGGGCCGGGGCAGCCCACACGGTGGCGTGTTCCTCGACATCGCGTGGATCGAGGAGCGACTGTCCGATGCCGCCGCGCACATCCGGCGGAAGCTCCCGAGCATGTACCATCAGTTCAAGCAGCTCGCCGATCTCGACATCACGAGAGCGCCGATGGAGGTCGGGCCCACCACGCACTACGCGATGGGTGGTGTGCGGGTCGACGGCGAGACGCAGATGACCTCGGTGCCCGGACTGTTCGCCGCAGGGGAGTGTGCCTCGGGACTGCACGGCGCGAACCGGCTCGGGGGCAATTCACTGTCCGACTTGATCGTCTTCGGGGCGCGCGCCGGCGAGCACGCCGCGCGATTCGCGTCAGAGCACGCCACTCCAGGACTGGATGAGGGGCAGGTGAGCGTGGTCGAGCGAGCGGCGCTCGCGCCATTCGAGCGCGCCGGTGACTCGCAGGGCGACGGAGACGAGGTGCCGTACGCGATCCAGTACGAGCTCCAGGATCTGATGCAGGAGAACGTCGGAATCATCCGGACGGGTCACGAGATCGAAACGGCGATCGAGCGGATCGTCTCGCTCCGTGCGCGCAGCGAGACCACGGCTGTGCGTGGGAACCGCGAGTACAACCCGGGTTGGCACACGGCGCTCGACCTCCACAACCTGTTGACCGTGTCCGAGATGATCGCGCGCGCCGCGCTCGCGCGGCCCGAGAGCCGTGGCGCCCACACGCGCGACGACCACCCGGAAAAGGACACGGAGTGGGGTGGGGTGAACCTGGTGATCTGTAAGGGGGCCGACGGATCCATGCAGATCCGCCGCGAACCGATCCCGCCGATGCCGGCCGAGCTCTCCGCGATCATCGAGGAGCAGGGCTGATGCCGTACGCGACGTTCGAGATCTGGCGGGGGGACGATGAGGGAGGGGCCTTCAGTGCCTACGAAACCAGGTACGACGAGGGCATGGTTGTCCTCGATGTGGTGCACAAGATCCAGGCCGAGCAGGCGCCCGACCTCGCGGTACGATGGAACTGCAAGGCCGGAAAGTGCGGCTCTTGCTCGGCCGAGGTGAACGGACAGCCTCGCCTCATGTGCATGACGCGCATGAACGAACTGCGCACCGATCGTCCCGTGACGGTCGAGCCGGTACGGGCGTTTCCACCCGTCAGGGACCTCGTCGCCGACGTGTCGTGGAACTACGAGGCGAAGAAGAAGATCCGGCCGTTCGAGCCACGGCCACCCGACGCCGAGGACGGGACGTGGCGGTTCGACCAGCGCGATACCGATCGTGTGCAGGAGTTCCGGAAGTGCATCGAGTGCTTCCTGTGCCAGGACGTGTGTCACGTGCTGCGTGAGCACCACCTGCACGACCGGTTCGTGGGCCCTCGCTTCTTCGTACACGCCGCGGCGCTCGAAATGCACCCCCTCGACGTTGCCGACCGGCGAGAGGAGCTCAAGGAGGTCGGCGGGATCGGCTACTGCAACATCACGAAGTGCTGCACGAAAGTGTGCCCCGAGCACATCACGATCACCGACAACGCGATCATCCCACTCAAAGAGCGTGTGGTGGACGAGTTCTACGATCCGGTGCGCCGACTTGTTCGCCTCTTCCGCAGGCGCCCGAAGGAGTGACGGCAATGTCCGAGCTGCGACCCCTGTCCCACGAAGCCGTTGACGGCGCGCTCGAGAAAGCCGAGCGATACCGCTTGCTCAACGAGCCGTTTCTGGCCGAGAGCATCTGCCTCGACGTTCTGGCCGTGGAGCCCGAGAACCAGCGGGCACTGGTGACGTTACTCCTGGCGCGGACCGACCAGTTCCCAACCCGGCTGTCCACGGCGCTCCGGGAAGCCCTCGAGATCGTGCCGCGGCTCGAGGGCGAATACGCCCGTGTCTACTACGAGGGCATCATCTGGGAGCGCCGCGCCGAGACGCTATACCATCGAAACGTGCCCGGGGCGACCCACAAAGCGCACGACGATCTCCGGCGTGCGCTCGAGCTGTATCGTCGCGCCATCGAGCTCCATCCCGAGGGGAACGAGGACGCGATCCTCCGCTGGAACACCTGCGTGAGGATCCTCGAGCGACATCCGCACCTCCGGGATGCCCCCGAAGATGCCTTCCAACCGTTGTTGGAATAGGCTCCGGTTCCTCACTGGCCTTCCGGGGAACTCTCGGGGCTTCCCATCTCGGCCAGCTTCTCGCGTAGCTCGGGGTAGAACTGCACGAAAGCGTTGTCGTGTAGGGCGTGCTCCGCAGGCTCCATCGGATGCACAATCGATTGTCATTGCGGTAGTTACGTGAATGTAGGCGGGATCTCTCCAGGGGCGTGCACGCCCGGACCTGGGACTCGACGTTCGTTTCCGAACGGTACGCCGGAGCACGACGCGTTGGTGCAGGCCGTCGAGGGCTAGGGGCCCGACAGTTCCTCGTCCATGATCTCGGCCAGCGTCTCGGCCCGCTGCCAGCAGGTGTCGAGTGCGGCGGCTTCCCGAGCCAGCCGTTCCCGTTCGGCCCGCTCGTTGATCGCGATCTCGAGCGCCAACCGGTGCGTCCGCGCCAGCGCCCGGAGCGGCAGACGCTCCTGTGCGAGTCGTCTCACGAACCCGCCGGCGGATCCCTCCGACTCGATCAGGCTGATCGACCGGTTCAGCTCCGATCGCGTGGCGCCGTCGATGTTTCCCCACGCGAGCACCCGACGGAGCACGGGCTCCGAAGAGGACGTGTCGAATTGGAAGGTCTTCTCCACCGTCCACGGATCGCACCGCGTACACGGCATCCCGATCGCGGCTGCTCCGCCTTCAGCCGGCATCAGGATCAGGTCCGGAGACCTGAAGAAGAACAGCCGGATGAGAACGCTGCTGCAGTTCGGGCAGGGCGCGCGACCCGCCCACGCCGTGTTGCCGAACAAGCGCCAGCGCAGAACGTCGGCGTACCGATTCGTCGTCCCCCGAAAGTCGCCGGTGATCCCGCCGAGACCCATCGCGACGCCAAGCGAAGAGACGGCTGAATAGGAGGCGGCGCCAATGCGCCGCAGCGTACTCCGGAAACGGTGGTGCCGATGCCGCAGCCGGGTGCCGTAGCGCCACCAGGCCTCTTCGCGACGGGGGGCGGGTCCCACGCGAACGAGCTGGCGAGCCCCGGCCTGGAGCAGCGAGATGTGGTCCGTCTCGTAGAGCACGCGGGCTTCGTCCTGTACCAGCCGCTCCAGCTCGACCAACGCCTCCCACCGCTCATCGCGCCACCAGAGGTTCCAGCCGTGGCAGCGATCGCACACCGACCACAGACGCGCGCGAGCGGGATCGAACGCCACGCGCACGGCGTCGCGAGTCGATGTCGGATCGCCGTGAGGCGACAGCGTATGACCGCAGTACAGGCAGCGTCTGAACATCGTTCGTATAACGTGGCTCGGGCCGGTTAGCGGAACAAGCTGGCCGTCGTCTTGCGCCGTGGCGGATCGTTCTCTAGATAGACTAGAGGATATACTCTAGATTACCTAGAAGACGACCCGGTCCACAAGCCGATCGCGGAGGAGAGGCGGAGAATGACGAAACCGGCGGCGCCGGTGCTCCCGGGCACGCTCGAGATGCTGATCCTGAAGGTCGTATCGACGGAGCCGGAACACGGTTGGGGCATCGGCCAGCGGCTGGCGGCGGTCTCCGGAGGCGTCTTCGAAGTGAACCAGGGCTCGCTGTACCCGGCTCTCCAGCGGCTCTTGAGGAAGGGGTGGATCGGATCGGAGTGGCGTCGCACCGAGAATGGCCGTCGCGCCCGGTATTACCGAATCACGACGAGCGGAGAGCGGCAGTTGGCGCAGGAGCGTGAGAGCTGGGCGTCCCAGGTGGCGGCGGTTCAGCTCGTGCTCGATTGGGCGACCTGAGGAGCGGCGCGATGTCCTGGATCGACGGAGTACGCGAGAGGCTGCGACCGCTGCTCGACCGCACCGGGCTCCAGGCCGAGCTGGACGAGGAGCTCGCGTTTCACTTCGAACGGGAGGTCGAGGTGAACTTGGCCGCGGGAATGAGCCCTCGTGAGGCTCGTCGGGCGGCGCGCGCCCGCATGGGGGGTGCGGTCCGCTCCGCCGAGCGCGTCAGGGCCATGTGGAGGGGGTTCGAGCTGGGTGGCGCGGGACAGGAGCTGAGAGTGGCCGTACGGCGACTCCGGCGTCGTCCCGGCTTCACGTTGGTGGCGGCTCTCACGCTGGCCCTCGGCATCGGTGCGACCACGGCCGTCTTCATCCTCGTCAGAAGCGTCCTCATCCGGCCTCTCCCCTATCATCAGCCGGATCGCCTCGCCTTCATCTGGCGGCTGGACCGCGACGTCGAAACGTGGTTGAGCGCTCGGGAGCTGGTCGAGTATCGAGCGGCCACCGAGAGCTTCGAGGAGCTCGGAGCGTACACGGATTTCGAGATCAGCCTCACCGAGGATGGGGAACCCGAACGGGTGTTGGCGGCCGCGGTCACGGGCAATGCCCTATCCATATTGGGGGTCCGGCCCCTGCACGGGCGCCTCTTCCGTCCTGAGGAGGACCTCCAGGGCGCCAACACGGTGGCCATCCTCAGCTACGATCTCTGGCAGCGTCGATATGGCGGCGACGCGGGGATCGTCGGACGGACGATCACGGGAGATGGACAACGATCGACCGTCGTCGGGGTCTTGCCACCGGATTTTCGGTTGCCGCTCGATTTTCGGTTGGAGCGCCCCACGGAGATCTTCACTCCCGCGGCGATCGATGAGTCCGCGACCCTCGCGTGGGGGAGCCGCTCGTGGTTCATCTTCGGACGCCTCACCCCCGCGACGACTCACGAGGCGGCAACGGCGGATATCAGGGCCGCGGGAGCGAAGTGGATCGAGGAGGGCGTCGTCGGCGAGGGTCAGATGGATCGGGGCCGAGTCGCCATGCCGCTGCGCGAGCTCCTCCTGGCCGACGTTCGCGGACCGCTGCTCATCCTGATGGGGGCGGTCGGCTTCATCTTGCTCATCGCGTGCGCGAACGTGGCCCATCTGCTTCTGGCTCGTTGGGGTTCGCGGCGAGGCGAGGTAGCGGTGACCGCCGCGCTCGGGGCGAGTCCACTGCGTCTTGTCCGACAGTACCTCGTCGAGAATGCCGTGCTCGCAGGGCTCGGCGCGGTCCTGGGTGTGGGGCTGGCGATCATCGGACTCCGTGCCGCGGTGGCCTTCACGCCTGTCACGCTGATCCGGATGCGAGGCGTCGAGCTGGATTCTGCCGTCCTCGCGTTCGCGGCGATCCTCACCGTGGGGACGACCCTGGCCGCCGGGCTCGTCCCCGCACTACGCCTGTCACGCCTCGATGATCAGTGAGCCGTCCTCCAACCAGGCGTTCGCACCGGGCGCCGCGTCCACGCGGTCCGTGTAGTACTGCAACTCCTCGTTGTGGGGATCGGGCATGACCAGCGGCGTCCAGCTTTGCCGGTCGATCACGGCGCCCTCGAACTCGTCAGCCCAGGCGAGCTCCCAGCCGGTAATGCTCGCGGAGTCCGCTTCACTCGCGGTGTCCCCGCCGCTCGTCCGGTGCACCGGCGGCTCGCCGCGAGCACAGCCGGCCAGGATCAGGGCGGCGATTGCTGACGCTGCTTTCATCACCCGTAGCCTTTACCAGTGATCAGCCGCGCGCGCGAGAGCCTACAGCCGCCAGGCCCGCCAGCAGCTCCAGCGGTTATCGACCGGTTGCCGTCGGAGCGCGTGGTCTCCGCCGGCAACCGGCCTCTGCGAGGATCAGCAGATCGCGCACCAGTCCGGCGGCCACCTCTTGATGGGTGGGGTCAGGCCCTTCACCGCGGGGGCCATGATCTCCCAATCCCGCTCCGTGAACTCCATCCTGGCGCCCAGCCGCTCCGCCGAGATCAGATGGCGGGCAGCCTCTTCCCAGTGCATCGCGATCCGCTCGGGGTTTGATTCGGGGCTCGGTTCGGCGCTCGATGCCGGCCGGGCGGTCCCGAGCGCCACGAAGACGGGCACCCCGTACGCCGCGGCGCCTCCCAACCGCCGCATGAACTCACGCCGATCGGGCTGTTGGTTCTTGTCCGATCCCATGCTTTCCCTCCTTCTCAAGGAATGATTCTTGGTCGGGCCCGGGAGAATCGAGTGCGGTGAGCAGGCCGTACTCCATCCACATGGAGAGCAGATCCCAGACGTCGTCCGCGATCCGTCGGATCGGTTCGTCCGGAAATGCAGCGGCCAGCTCGTCGATTGCCGCGGCCGGGGAAAGACCGTCGGCCAGACACAACCACACGGCCGATCCGATCGAGTCGAGCGCGTACATTCGCCCGCTGTGCGGCTCACGCAGGGCGAGTCCCTCTCCGACCGGGTGTGCTTCGATCGAGGACTTCGGGCTCAGAAACGGCTCGATCGATGAGATCGCGGGGCACATCCGACCGGCAAGCGCCCGGTCTCGTGGCCTGAGCAAGGGGAAGCACCGCGAGAAGCGATCGGCATCCGACCCGGGCCACAGGAGCTCGAATCCGCCGACGCTCGGTGGAAACTCGCCCGCGTCGAGGCTGCAGAACGAGGCGACGTCCGCGACCATCTCGTCCTTCGCGGCCCGCACCACGGCGGCCGCCTCGGCCTCCGCCTCTTTGCTCACCTCGAGGGAGGGGAAGGTGTTGAGCTCGAGCACCCACGGCTCGAGGTCCTCGTCGATCAGAATGTCCGGACCCAGGAGCTCGAAGCACCCCTCCAGACGGGTCGAGACCCGGCGACTCTGTCTCAATGCCGAATCCCGGCACGCGATGACGGCCTGTGCGACGACGTCGCGGATCCTGCCGAACAGGGCCAGCTCGTCGATGCCCTCTTCCGTCAGCCGGCGGCGGTAGGCGTGCAGGTCGGAGTTGAGAGAGCCGAGCGGTACGTCGGGGTGAGCGGCCTGCACGGACGGGTTCGTGAGATGTATGGTGAGATCATCGACCGAGGTCGGGTCCGAGGTGAACAGCGTCGAGGTCATCTTGAACACGCCGTTCGTGTGCAGATGACAGATGAGCGGATCCAGCGAGGCGACGAGCACCCACACCCGCAGCACGTACTTCCGACCGTCGATGAGGTGGGGCCGGTCCAGGTATTCCTGAACGACCCACCCCCCCTCCCTCGGCACCTCGTCCGGGTCCGCGACGAGCGAGATGCCCTGCCCCTGGCCGCCGCGCGGAGGTTTGACGATCCACAGCCGAGGAGGCCCGGCGTCCGCTTCAACCCGCCAGCGGTCGTAGTCCTCGGGCACCGAGTACGAGCGGGGGTGGAATCGATAGAAGTCCGGATGCCGCAGGCGGTCTCGCGCGGCGCTCAGGTTGCGGTGGAGCTGTCCCTTGTGCCCGAAGGCGGCGAAGCCCGGGAAGTGGTTGAAGCGCCGCCCTCGTCCGAGCGAGATGAACGCCTCCGGATCCGGGGCGCCCTGGCCCCAGAAGAGGTCCCAATCGTCTTCGTCGGTCGGACTCCAACCGGCCCGCGCGAAACCGGCGTGCAAACGATCTGCCGCCCTGCGAGAGAGGTCGACGTCGAGACGATAAGTGCGTGCCATAGAATCCTTTCGACCCGAGACCGGTCGCTTCTAAGGGGGGCTCGCTCTGCACTGCCTCCGCTCGGCTGAACCGACCCCCTGTAATAGCGGAGGACTCGCGATAATCCCGCCACGGTACGGGGCGATCACCGATGCGGTGACCGAGCGGTGATCGTGCTGACCTACTCTCTTGCGACCGCGTTGCAGAGTCGGGCCGGCCCCGCCGGTGAACCGCGAACGCCCTGGAGGCTACGATGGACCTTCCCCGTGGTACGAGCCGTACGAACCCCGCCCGTAGCAAGACGAGGCTCCCGCGTGGAGCCCTCCTGCCCGCCGCCCTGCTCATGGCCGGCGTCAGCCTGGGATGCGAGCCGGGCTCCGATCTCATCACGGGGACGGACGTTCCCGAGGTCCGTTTCGACAGGCCCGGCGGTTGCCCCGGCCATCCGTCCTGCAAGGACGACGACGAACCGGGTTCCGGGGCCAGCGGGACGATCGACATGACGGTCGACGGAGTCTTGGTCGCGGACGATCAACCCGTCGACATTTCGAAGGACAGCAAGAGCAACCTGGAGCTCATCGGTGGGCCACTATTCGAGAGCGCGCTTGGTTACTTCACGGTCGCCGGCTCGCCCACGCCCGGGACGCTTGGGGCGCTCGGGTGTGTCACGGATCCGCCGAACCTCGGCGACCCGACCGTTCAGCGTCTGATCAATCGGCTGACCGACGCGGCGCAGGAGCGCAAGTTCGTGGTCGCTGTCAACCGCAAGGCCATGGGCAATCCGTCCAGGAGCGACGGTAGGATCAACCAAACGTGGTGGGATGATGTGGACACGGACGAGCAGTACCGCACGCGGCTGATCGACTCTTCCCTGCTCGACGAGCTGGTTACCATCGTCGAAGGCCCCGAAGACACCTTCACGTTTACGGGCGGCGCGATCGTGAGCTGGGACACGGGGACGAACGAGGCCCTCGCCTGCCCGAACGTCGGCACGGTAGTGGTGATCCTGACCCGCACCCCCTGAGGACTCCATGAGTTGCCCGGGGTCGCTGGACGGGCGGCCCGGGGCCGGAGGATAGGCCGACCCCCCGGGTCGATGGAGGGACCCGGGGTCGGCGACGCGCCCCTCGGAGTCACATCGGCCGCATCAGCTCCTCGAACGCTGCGTATCCGCGCAGGTTCTCGTACTCCTCGTTGCGGTGGTCCCAGGGCGTGTGCGCCCAGCCCTCCGCATATGCCTGGCGGAGGAAGCGCACGGCGTCGTCCCGGTCACCGAGCGCGGCCGCGATCCGGGCCCGCCACTGGGTCGCCCACCCGCTGTTCTGCGGGTGCTCCCGGTTCCAGTCGCCGTACCAGTCGATCATCTGTTCGGCCACGGCCCGGTCGCCGAGCCGCGCGGCCGCGAGCCCGATATCTCCACGTATGATGTGGGTGTCGTACCCTTCACTGAGGAGTCGGTCGAACACGGCGCGAGAGTGCTCCCACCGGTCGGCGGAGTACAGCGATCGGCCGAGCTGACGTCGCGAGTGGCCATCCCGCCGCACCGAGTCCGGCGCCATCCCGTAGAGCGTGAACGACTGCTCGAGGACGGCGAGTGCGGCCTGACGCTGGCCGTGGGCGCGAAGCTCCAGTGCGATCCTGCGAAGGAAGTCCGCCCGGCTCGCGCTCCACTCCCACTCGCGGGTCCGCTCCATCACCCACCGCAAGACCTCGTCGCCCCGGCCGAGTCCCGCGAGGCCGCCCAGCTCGAAGAGGGCTCCGGCGCCCGGCGAGCGAGCGCGCCACCGTTCCACGTGGGCGAGCTCCTCCTCGAACCTCTCGAGGCTGTGCAGCGCGATTCCGCGTGTGATCCAATAGGCCGAAGCGGGGATCCCCGTCACCTGCTCGGGCTCGATCCCGTCCAGCAACTGCAGCGTTTCGCGTGGCCGATTGACACGCAGCGCATGCTCTGCCAGCACGATTCGCCATTGAGCGGTAGGCGAGAGTCGCACGACGCGCCGCATCGCTTCGTGGGCTGCGCGGCGGTCACCCCGGGTATCCGCGAGGTGAAAGTCCAGCATCGCCCGATCCCACGGCGCGAGCTCCGCCCGCATGGGCTCCAGCGCGAGGGCCACCGAGTCCCGCGGGCCGCCTCCCATGTAGTAGGCCTGCATGGCCCACACGAGGGCCGAGGCGAAGGTGGAATCTCGCGCGGCGACGGCGAGGAACAGGTCCCCCGCCTCCCGGCGATCTCCCCGCTCGAACCGCTCCATCGCGTCCACATAAACGAGGTAGGTGACGAAGTCGGGGGGCTGGCTGGCGTCGTCGGCCCAGTCCTCGAAGCGGGGGTCGACCAGCGTGGCGAGCGCTCCCGTCGTGCGCTGCCGCAGCCGATCGAGGCCGGTGAGTGGGTCGCCCTCGGGGGCGAGGATCGGAGGGAGCGAGCGCAGGATCGCGCCCCGGTCCGCGTCGATGATCCGGGCCTGGATCACCAGCTGCCCGCCGTCGCGGTGGAACGAGCCCGAGAAAGCGAGATCCGCCTCGACGCTGCGTGCGTTCGTGCTCAGGGCGCCATCGCTCTCGCCCGTCGATGCGATCGGCACCACCTCGACAAGCCCGGTGCGAAGCAGCCCGCGCGCGATCCAGTCGGCGGCGATGCGCCCGAGCGGATCGAGGCTCTCCGATCCGGTGCGATTCTCCAGGGGGGTGACCAACACGCGCTGGGGAGTGGGGTCCGCCACACCCACCGGTACGTCCGACCGCATCCCGGTGAACAGGGCGATCCCGAGGAGCCCTCCCGCGAGCACCAGGCCGGCTGCCCTGCGAAGCGGGAATCCGCGAGGCGAGCCGTGGGGGGTCGACCCTGCGGCCGTCGGCTCGTCGGCCGTCTGAACGGTCGACTCGTCGGTGTTCTCGACGGTCAGCTCTTCGGCTGCCTCGATGGCTGCGGTGCTCCGCAGCAGTGCTGCCTCAGTCTCCGTCGTAGGGGGGACCGTCGTCTTGAGCGACCCATCGAGTACCGCGCGGGTTTCCGGGGAGACCTCGAGCCCGAGGTCCGTCCTGAGCCGAGCGGCGAAACGCTCGAGCTCGTGTGTGGCGCCGGCCACGTCCCCCTGGCGCGCGAGGGCGCGCACCAGGCTTTCGAGCAACGCCTCATCGTATGGGCTCCACTCGAGCGCCCGCCGCAACCACCGGACGGTCCTGACTCCGTTTCCCGCCCTCTCCTCCGTAGTCGCCTGGCGGATGGCCGCCTCGATGGCCCGCCGCCTGTAATGTTCGCGCTCCGCATCGAGCCAGCGCTCGAAGCTACGGCTGCCCGGCATGTGAAACGCCGCGAGAAACTCGCCGGCATACAGCTCTAGAGCTGCGCCCCGGTCGCCCCGTGACAGCGCCTCCTCGAACGCCGCGGCGTCGCACGACACGAATGCGGGGTCCACACCGACCTCTTCGCCACCCCGGCTCACGATCGCGGTTTGCCCGATGACCGACCGGAGCACGTACACGGATTGGTTGAGGGCCTTGCGGGCGTTCTGTTGTGGGAGCTCGGGCCAGAAGAGCGCGAACAGCTCGTCCCGACGTCGGAGGCCGTGCGGTCGTGCACTGGCGAGGTACGCGAGCAGGGCTGCCCGCTTGGGCCGGGAGAGAAGGGTCGCGAGATCGGCATCGGCGACGGGGTCGCGGAACATCAGCGTCCCAAACGTGCGGATCTCGAGCATCTACCGCCTCTACGACGTCGCTCACGGGCCTCGTGAGCGCATTATGACCAAAGAAGACCAGACTTGTAAGCTTTTGCGGCGGGCGCACCCAGGCAAGCGACGCTCGCGGGAACGCGGACTAAAGTTCCCCCTGGTTCAGGGCCTCGAACGCGTAGTCGCAGGCCCGGGCCGTCAGGGCCATGTAGGTGAGCGACGGGTTCTGACACGCGGCCGACGTCATGCACGCGCCGTCCGTGACGAACACGTTCGGTGCGTCGTGCAGCTGGTTCCAGGCGTTGAGCACGGATGTGCGCGGGTCGCGTCCCATGCGCGCGGTCCCCATCTCGTGGATCCC
>JBDHHV010000028.1:0-32096 GCA_039589195.1 Gemmatimonadota bacterium
ACTTACATCGATCAGCGGAACCGGGATCCCAAACCCTTCGTCTGGACGGCCACCGTGAAAGACATACTCTCCAAAGTCGCGCGTGCTAACGACACTTTGGTTACACTACACTAGCCGGCGCGACATCCGCGGTCGGCCAGGGTCACTGTAGCACGGCGCTGAAGGACGCGCGCGGATCGCCGGGGCGCCTCATCTATCCACCTGGTCCGACTTCGCGGCCGACGCGGGGTCGCGCGAGACGGACGAAGCTTCGTTCTCGGTCTTCGGGCTCTCGATCTCATCCCGGACATCGCTCTCGATTTCCTTGATCGAGCCCTTGAACTCGCGGATCCCCTTCCCCAGCGAGCTGCCTATCTCGGGCAAGCGCTTCGCCCCGAAGAGGAGCAGGATCGCGAGAAACACTATCAGGAGCTCCCAGGCACTCAAACCAAACATCGGTGAACCCTCCGCCTAAGGAACGTCGCCGCCGTTCGCAGTATGGCGAAAGCGGCTCGAAGTTACAGCAACGATCGCGCGAACCAAGCTACCAGTAATATGCCGACGACGCTGAGGATGTTCGCCCGCAGGATGAGCGGTCCCAGGGTAATCGCCACGACGTGAAGGTCTACCGTCAGCGGCCCAAGCAAGGCCGCGACGGTCGTGATGAAGAACTGCCGGGCGGCACTGGGGGGTAAGGCCAAGGCCATCAGCTCGGTCAGCAGTGCCCCGAGGATGAATCCGCTAGCGATGACCATCGCGATCCTGCGTGGCGATCGCTCCGGTCTCCTTCCCAAGTCCGCCATCATCGCACCCTGTCCACCACGTAGTCCACGGCCAATCGTAATGCCGCCAGGCAATCGCTGTCCGGCAGGTCGGCTAGGTGCTCGAGAGCGCGGGCTGCGGCTTCTCTCGCGCCCTCACGGGCGTCGTTCAGACCGCCGCACCGGTCCACGATCCCGACCACCTCCGAGACGATCTCCGGCCGAGGCTCCGGATCGCCGAACAGCTCGTCGACCCGCGCCCGCTCCGCCACACTCATGCGGGGTAGCGCGGCGATCAAAGGCAGCGTGACCTTGTGCTCCCTCAGGTCCTGGCCGTTTGGCTTACCCGTCACGACTTCCGGAGATGTATAGTCTAGCAGGTCGTCCGTAATCTGGAAGGCCATCCCCAGATGATACCCGTAATCGCGCAGAGCCTCCCTCGCACCGGACTCGCCGGCGAGGGCACCGAGCTCGCAGGCCGCCGACAGCAGCGACGCGGTCTTGCACTCGCAGAGCAGATCGTAGTCCTTGCGCGAGAACTCGAGGTGGTCGTGCGAGACCAGCTGCCGCATCTCTCCGACCGTCATCTGGTTCGCGGTGCCCGCCAGCATCGCGATCGGCTCCAGCTGACCGAGGGCCGTGATCTCGATGACCGCTCTCGAATAAAGATAATCGCCCAGAATGATGGCCACCTGGTGCGTCCAACGCTCGTTCACGGTCGGCATTCCCCTGCGCCGAACCGAGTGATCTACCGCGTCATCGTGAACGAGCGTGGCGACGTGAAGGAGCTCGACGATCGCCGCGAGCCTCACGGCCTCGGGCGCCGGTCGTCCGCCGGCTCCGTTGGACAGAAGCAGCAACGTGGGTCGAAAAAGCTTTCCGCTTCGAGCGAAGAGGTATTCGGCCACCTCGTCCAGACCTTCGAATCCAGCCGGAACCATGGAGACAAGCTCCCTCTCCACATCTCCGAGCCGATCCCGGACGGGACGGCGGACATCCTCCAAGCTGACGGAAGTGCGCTGCAGCAAAGGCGCGCCCTCGAGGTGCGGATCCATCGATTGGCCGAGCGGGAGAATGTTGAGGAGGACCGCGCGGTTGTCAAAGCGGCGAACCGGTCGGCCCGGGAGAGCCTGACTCCGATCGTTGCGAGCCCCGGTTCCCCGGAGGCCGTGGGTCGGCGTCGATTCAGGAACAGCCCAAGATCCGCTCCTGAACGTCCTTGTAGTCGATGTCCACGCTGAAGATGCGCTCGTAGCAGCCAAGCGCATTCGTCGACTCCCCAAGCTCCTGAAAGGCCACACCCAGTTGGTAGAGAACCCCGAGCATTTCGCGTTCCTCCCACGAGCTGCCCTGCAGAGCTTGCTGCAGCAGGCGCATGGCGACCCTGGCCTGACCCTTGTCCAGGAAGGCCTCGCCGAGGAGCTCGTAAGCCAACGCCGGGGCCTGGGGCTCTCGAACGGCGGCCTGGAGCTCACGGATCGCATCGTCCAGCCGCCCCATCTCCTTGAGGCCGGCACCCAGCTCGGTTCGTGTCATCGAGTCGGACTGCTGCGGACGCTCGTGCAACTCGGCCCGGAACTCGGATAGGAGCTGCTCGAAGTCTGCGGCCGCCTCGCGCCCTCCAGCGACACCGGAGTAGGGTTGCGGCCCCTCTCCGGACGCATCGAGCACCCCACCTCCAGCCAGGTCTCCATACCCGGAAGTTCCCGAGACTCCGCCGATGGCTGGTCCCTGCATGGGTTCTCTTCGTTGAGCCAACACCGCGCCTTCCTCCTGTTCGAGCTGCCCGTCGTCGGTCGCGTCCTTCAACCGCTGAACCGCTTCCTGCGCAGCTGCGTGATCCGGATCAAGTTGCAACAGACTTTCGAATGCCCTCCGAGCCTCGAACGTGCGTCCCACCTGCTCCAGGCACTGGCCCAGGCTGACATACGTTTCGACGACCACCGCACTGTCTCCTAGAGCCGAAGCGTACTCGAGTCGCTTCCGCAGTAATTCCGGCTCGCCCGGCTCAAGCACGATAAGGCGCTCCACGACCATTAGCCCCTTATCCAGCTCGCGCCGCATCTCGAGCTCGGTCAGCGCACGCAGTAGCACCGGCGGCGATGCGGAGTTCACCCACTCGGCGAAGGCATCTTCGCGCTCTCCCCCGAGCCCCGACGCCACGTTGATCGCGCCTCCCCCGTCCGAGCTCGTTTCCTCGGGGCTCGCCGCTCCCACCGCCGAGAGCGACACGGGCTCAGGCTCGCGCTCCTGCTCGGGCTCGGCTTCGACCCCCAACTCGGCCTCGGGCTCCAGCTCGGACTCAGCCTCGGGCTCCAGCTCGGACGCGGGTGCGGCAGGGAGTGGTTCGAGGCCCGTGACGGACTCGGCGGGCGCCGGGAGGGGCGTCTGCTCCTCCTGCATTGGCTCGCTGGCCGACGGCTCCACCGGCGACTCGATTGCCTCCACGGCGATGATATCCTGCTCCGGCTCGACCGGGTCGGCAGCTGGTTCGGCAGCCGGTTCGGCAGCCGGTTCAGACTCGGCATCCAGCAACGCTTCCGGCTCGTGTGAGCCCAGAGTCCGGGGATCGTTCCCGGTTCCGATCCCCACCCGCGTGTCGTCGGGCGAGGATGGCTCCTCGTCTCCCTCGTCGCCCCCCGCATGCGCGGCATGCGCAGCCTCGAAGGACTCGACGAACTGTTCCTGGCTCTCCGGCGCCTGTGTGGTTGGCTCGGCGGCATCGGACCCGCTCAGCCTCAGCGACTCGAGGTCCCCTTCAAGCGCGTCGAGGCCCGATTCGGTCGGCTCGAGCTCCTCGTTGGCCTCGGACCACGACCCGGACGCTTCGTTTCTTCCGTCGACATCGGTCGATGGCCACGCCTCATCGAGTTGGAGAGATTCGCTCGGATCGATCTCGGCCGATTGCGCGTCGGGGGAGGCCGGCGATGCGGAGCCCTCGGAGGCACCCCCGTTGAGGCTCGTGCTCTCGATCGGATCCTCGCCCTCGAGAAGCCCGGCATCCGCTTCGATTGGATGAAGGGTCTCTTGCGTGTCGTCGGTGACCTGGCCCTCCGCCCGATCCACGAGCTCCTGCATTGGCAACTCGCCGTCGGTCGAATGCTCATCCGCTTCCGTGCGGAACGGAGGCGACTTCGGGTCTGCGAGGTCCTGCGCCTCGGCCGCCTCGAGAGCGAACCCAAGCGTGCCACCCTGTGCGAGGTGTGTCCAAGTCGTGGGCGGCTCGACACGATCGCCTTGCGGGCGCTTGGAGAGTGACGCGTGGCCGGTCGACGCCAGCATCTCGTTCCCGTCGATCCGCTTCGGGGAGGCGTCGCCAAGCGCGAGCGGTGCCCGCGCGACGTGCTCCGGTGACTCGGAAGAGTAGCCGCCATGAGAGGGCGGAGGCGGATCCAGAACGACCCCGGCCTCGGGTCCCTCAAACGTTGCGGCGATGGGCGCCCGATGTTCTCCCAGATGAGGATGCGCGACCGAGGCCTCGCTGCCATCCAGCGCGTGGGTGCTCAAATCGGGCTCGACGACCAGCGGGTCCAGGCTCCCCGGCTCGATCGTGTCCAGGCGTATGGAGTGGCTGGAGACATCACGCCCCACGAATGGGTCGACCAGCTCGCCCAGTTCGACCGCAGCACCCCAATCGTCGACTGCGGCGACCTCGGGCACGTCAGACTCCCACTCCGGGTGCCCCTCTTCGTCCTCGGGCTCCCACGGTATAACCACACGCGGCTCATCGTCCGCCCCCTGCTCCGCCGACGTCGGTTCGATCGCCGCACCCGGCTCGACCGCCCCGTCCGCTCCCGACGTGGACTCGATAAGCTCGGGCAACTCGTCGGCCTCTTCCAGATCGATCTCCAGCGCCGGCTCCGGTTCTCCCTGCGGAGCGAGCTCCACATCGGAATCCGTGAGAGCCTCGGTGTGCAGAGGCATCTCTTCCGCCGGCAGCTCGTCGAGCAACGGAAGCGGAGACGTACCCTCGGTCTCGGCCTCGGACGACGCGACCGTGACAGGTGTTTCCGCGGGCTCGTGCTCCTCATCGCGGGGCACGATCCGATCGGCCTCGGCAACGGGGGCATCGGCAGAGCGCACCCTGGCCAGGAGATCGTCGGCGTCGAGGTCGTGTGTGGTCAGGGCTTCGCGAAGGGCCTCGACCCGGGCTTCGGCGGCTTCTTGGTCGCTCGCGAGGCTCAACCAGCGCACCCAGGTGTCGACGCTCTTCGTGTCACCGGTCTGCTCGATCAACTCCTCGAGGCCTTCGAGGGCGGCAACCTCGTTGCCGAGCTCCCACATGGCCTCCGTGTACCGATGGTAGTGAGCGCCCGCGTCCGCGATCAGGTTGGTGGCGAGATGCAGCCGGCCCAGCTGTAGGTAGACGGAGCTGCGAGCCGGGTGGATGCGAAGCACCTTGTTGCACAGCGCGATGGCGCTGGCGTGGAGCTCTTGCTCCGCGTACCGCTCGATCGCTTCCTCATAGTAGCGGACGGCGGTGTTTTTCTGGCCGATCCGCAGGTAGATGTCCCCGATCCGGTTGTAGAGGCTCAGGTCGGCGACGGAACTGCCCTTGCTCTGGCTCTCGCTCAATGCCTGGGTATAGAGCTCGATCGCGCGCGACCAGTTCTCGCGCTGCTCTTCGCGCCGGGCGCGGTTCTTCAGCCGCGTGACGTCAGCCATGCCAGTCTCGTCCGTATCCCGGAAGTCGGCCTAGGAAGTGGGAGCCACTTCCGGGCGCTCCTCGACTTTAATAGCCGTCGTGACGCTGCCGGACGGCGTCGAGGTAGAGAGCGCGCGGAGCGAGAACGAGCTCAGGTGCCGATCGAGGCATTCGCCGAGGGCCAGATAGGCAGAGATAGCGGCCTGCTCCTCTCCAAGGGCGTACGCATAGCCCAGCTTCCGATGAAGAAGCTCGAAGCGGTCGGGGTCGAACTCGAGGAGATGCTCCACGATCGGGAGCGCGTGCCGGAACTTCTGCTCACCCTCCAGACGCGACAGGACGTCCTGGAGCTCGTGCGTAAGCGTCGCCACGTCGGGGTCCGGGTCGCGGGGGCGAGTCGGCTGCGGCGTGTCACGGTTGCTTCGCGGCATCGACTCGAGGGGCTCGTCCGGAGCCTCCGACGACGACGCGTTGGCATCGACGTCCGGCGAGCTCGTGGCTGTCACGGTCTGCTCCGTGCTCGCGGGACGCACCCCGGGCTCGGGCGCAATCAGGGCTGGCGCCGAGGCCTCTGCTTTCACGGCGTCGGTCGCCTTCGTCGAGACAGCCGAGCGTTTTTCCTCCGGTGCCCCGTACCGCGGTTGGAGCTCCTGGATTCGCCGGACCAAGGCCACTACGTCGCGACCCTGCTCTTCCCGCTTGTCGCGCACGGCCCGCAAGCAGGTAAGCGCCTCGAGGCCCCGGTCTTTCTCGACCATCCGGTGGGCCAGCTCGAGGGCGGTCTCATCGTGGGCGGTCAGCTCCACGAACTCCGACAGGGCCTCGAGGGTCTCGCTCGGGCGGCCCTCCCCCTCCATGTGATCGCAGTAAGTCCGATAGCTCGCCAGGGCCTGAGCCTCGAGGCCGGAGAGGGCCAGTAGACGGCCCACACGACGATACACGCGCACGCAGTCGGGCGCGTTGCGCAAAATCTTCTTGCAGACTGCAATTCCGTTCGAGTAGAGCTGCTGATCCTCGCAATGTTGAGCCGCTTCCTCGAAGGCTTTGATGGCCTTGGTGAGCTCCCCGGAGCGCATGTAGAGGTCCCCCAAGCCGTTGTACAGGCTCAGGTCGGCGAATCCCGCCGTTTCTTCTTGCACGGCAAGGGCTTGCCGATGCAGGACGATCGCCTTCTGCAGATCGCCGGACTCCTCCAGGCGACGGGCTTCGGCCATCAGCCGTCGAATGTTGGCCATAGCTTGCGGTTCCAGGTCCGAGTGAGGCCCTGCTAACTACGCTGAACAGGCGCTGTTAAGGGGCAAAGAGCCGGCCAAGCGGCCCTCCCTCAGCGGTCCACGCTCTGTTGGTCGTAGTCGAATTTCAAATCGGGGGCATCGCGGAGACGGACGCTCAGCGAAAAGAGGAAATTCCCGTTGGGGGAGCGGGCGAAAACGAAGGAGGCCATCCACCTGTGGAGGTCACGATCGAGCGTGACCAGGTGCTCGCCGAACTCCTTGTCGGTGATATTGTAGCTGGTGCGCCACTGAAGGCGCCAGTTCGGGGTCGGCTGCAAAGAGAGGATGGCCGACAGGTTCTGCCGCTCCGTTCCGCTCTCCTCCTCGCGGGCCCGGCGTAGCGAATACGTGAGCGACAGGTTCCAGGGCCCGCCTCTCCGCATGCCGGGGTCTCGAGGATCCGGATTCTCGTCGAAAGACTGGAGCCGGTAGCGCGAGTCGACACCTTGTCGAATCCGCCGTCCGGGATCGAACCGCGAGCTCGAGCCCGTACGTCCGAGCCCGAGGATCCCACCGAGTCCGCGAGCCGAGCTGAATGTGAAGCTGCCCGTGAGATCCGAGAGGATCGGACTGAACTCCCGCTCGGTACCGGCACCCTTGAATAGGTCGAGTGAGAAGTTGAGGGCCAGCCCGCGCAGGAGGTCCGAGTTGATCCGGTGACTCCAGGTCTCGCTGACCAGCTTCGGGCCTTCCTTGCGCGCGAAGTCCCAGCGAAGGGCGCTCGAGTTGATCCCCAGGAGAACGACATTTCGCTGCTGCGGCCGCTGCTGGGCACGTGGGCGAGAGGTCTGCGAAGACGGGCGTCCGCGGGCCCCGGCCTGCCCAGGAGCCGCCGCCAGGCTGTCCCCGGGAGTGGCCTCTTCGAGGGGCTCCTGACCGGGTTCCTGACCAGGCTCCCCAGCGGCTTCCGCCCCTTCATCCTCGGGTGTGACCTCCGCTCCGCCCGGTTCCTCGGGCGTTTCGCCAGCACCCGGCTCACCCTCGGCGCCTTCCTCCGGCGTGGAAGGGGGCGGCTCCTCCTCGTCCTCGTCTTCCAACAACTCCCGCTCTTCCTCATCCAGGACCACGTCTTCACGCACCTTCGCCTCGAACGTCTGGTTCAACGTGAGGGAGAGGGTGTTCTGCTCACCCGACGCCGATCCGGGGAACCCGGGGATCGTGAGGAGGGAGTCGTCGACGGTGACCTCGGGCGAGTACGCGTACTGGAACCGGGGCGACAATTTGTGCCGGATGCGGGAGAACGGCCCGAATCCGGGGAGGAAGCCATAAAGATCTGTGGAGAGCGTGGCGCCAAAGCTCAAGCGTGTCGGCGCGCTCACGAACTTCTCGTTCGTGTCCGGCGACCGGAACGCGGCGGACGCGATGCTCAGGGTGGGCCGGAACGTCGTGCTACCGATCAGGTCCACCTGATAGTTGAGCGAGCCGTTGTAATTGATCAGCGCGCGAGAGAACGGAGGCGGTGGGGCGGCGACCGAGTCGAACGGCGTCGTGCGCACCGTGTTCAGCGTGGTGCCTCCCCCGAGGCCGAGGGCGCCGATGCTGAGACTCGCGTTGGCCGAAGCGTCGGTCGTGAGGCGGTCCTCCGCCTCTTCGTTGTTCTCGCCTCGTCGTCTGAAGCTCAACCCACCGGAGAGCGTCATGTTGTTGAAGGCTCCGGCGCGCGTGCGCGGGGCCCTGAAGAGCGTCAGAGGTGAGAAGCTGAGACGGAGATCGGGGAGCGTCAGCTCGGTCCGGCCTCGTTGCGTACCTAGAGACTGGTTGCGACGGGCGCTCAAGCTCAAGGCCGCGAACGGAAAGCGGTGGTTCAGCCCGAAGTCGGAGGTGATCCTCTGGGTCTGCTCGCGCGGATCGAAGCTGCGCTCCTCGAACAGCTTGGTGTTCTGGATGAAGTTCGCGTTCAAGCGGAGATCGGTGACCGGGGAGAGCTCCTGCTGATGGTTAGCACTCAGCTCGAACGTGTTCCCCTGGTCGCCGAAGCTGTAGCTGGTTCGCACGTTGCCGCGCAGGTACTTCTTCAGGTCCCGGTATCTGAACGCTCCGTTCAGGCGCGTGTATTGGCCGCTGAACCAGTCGATGGTCAGCTGCGAGTCCATGAACTCGTTGATCGCGAAATAGTACCCGAAGTCGGAGATTTGACGGCGGACGTTGCCCGATGTCGAGACGATGTCGTTCACGCCGAATCGAGGCGGCAGAAACCCGCTTCGACGACCGGGTCGGATGTCCTGTGCGAAAAAAGGCAGCCAGGCGATCGGCACGCCGTTGATGTAGAGCGTGACCGGCCAGGCGACGATCACGTTCTCCGTGACAACCTTGATCTTGCCGGCCTTGAAGTAGTAGTGCGGCTCCTCCAGATCACAGGTCGTGAACGACCCGGCCTCCACGAAGACGGTACGCTCGCCGCGGAGCGTGGCGTCGCCGCGCACATACCATTCGGCGCCCGCCTCCGCGAACGAGGTCCTCGCGTCCATGATCGTCCCCTTGAGACTGGAGACGTCGTAGTACACGATCGAGTCGGTCGTGCCGCTCTGACCCTCCGCGGCCAGCGACACGTTGCTCTGCGCCCGGATGAACTGCAGTCCGGCCAGGTAGGAGATGGTGTCGGCTTCGAGGACCGACGTGGCGTACTTGGCCTGCGCCTCGCCCCGCAGTCGAACGGCCTCTTCCTTTACGGCGAGCTCGACGTTGCGACCTCGGTATTCGACGATCCGGAACCCCTGCAAACCGGCGAGCCGGTTGAATGTCGAGTCCGGATCGGGAAACACCGTCCTTTCGCCCTCGCCGGTATCTCGCTCCTGCCGAGCGGCTCGCTCCAGCGTGTCACGCGGGATCGTGTCCCCGGAGAGGGAGTCGGGAGGCAGGGTGTCGCGCCGGAGGGTATCGCGTGGCAGAGTGTCCTGTGGCAGAGTGTCCTGTGGCAGGGTGTCACGTCGAGTGGTGTCTCGTGCGACGCTGTCGGTGTCGGCGGCGAACGCCGAGAACGCCGAGCCACCGCGTGGCGCATTCGGGCTGGCGTTCGCCGTGGCACTGGTGCCCGCCGCTCCGATCAGGACCGCCACCAGCAACAGACGGGGGGCGGCGTGATTGATCAGGCCGCGCTCCCTTCCGTCTTGGCAAGCTCGGTCGAGCGCTCCCGCTTACCGGCGATGGCGCGGATCACCCATATGCTGGATTCGTACAGGAGCATCATCGGCACGAGCATCATCAGCATCGTGTACGGATCGGCGGGTGTGAGGAAGGCGGACAGGATGGCCAAGACGACGATCGCGTGGCGCCGATACTTCGCGAGCGCATCGGGTGTGACGATCCCCATGACCGAAAGCAGCACCAGTATCACGGGAAGCTCGAAGATGGCGCCGAAGGCGAGGATGATTCCCACCGCAAACCGAAGATGCGCATCGATCGTGATGAACGGCTGCAAGGACTCGGAATGGAAGCCGAGCAGGATCTTCAAGCCGAGAGGGAGCACGAGGAAATACGCCATCGCGACGCCGGCCAGAAAGAGAACGCTGGCGGCCGCGATCGAGGGGACCACGAAGCGGCGCTCGTGATCGTACAGCGCCGGCGACAGGAATCCCCACAGCTGAAAGCCCAGAAACGGGAGGGCCAGCACCAGCCCGAGCACGAACGCCAGCTTGAACGTCACGAAGAGCGGAGTCGTCGGACTCGTGTAGATGAGCTGCTGGTCAGGGGGGAGCAGGTCCCGAATGGGTCGCTCGATCAGGCCAAGGACATCGAGCTGGGTGACGGCGATGAAGCCCAAGACACACGCCACGATCAGCGCGACCAGGCTCCAGACCAATCTCCACCTCAGCTCCTCGAGGTGGTCGAGAAACGGCATCTCTGCGGGACCGCGGGCCATCGCTTACTCCTGGAGATCGCTCGGCCGCGCGGGGGGCTACACCGGTTGTGAGCCCGGGAGGTGAACCGGCCGCGGCCGGCCCGAATCAGGTCTCGGGCTCATCGCCGGTCGTGAACAGATCCACCTGTCCCGCCGCTTGATACCGCGCGCGCCGAACCAGCTCGCGCACTTCTTCCATGAACTCCGTGGTGTCCTGGAAGTTCCTGTATACCGAGGCGAAACGTACGTAGGCAACCTGATCTAGCAACCGTAGGCGTTCCATCACCATCTCACCGAGCGCTCGACTCGACACTTCGCGCGCGTCCGTGGATTCGAGCTCGTCCTCGATCTCCTCGACCAGCGCGTCGATCTCGGCGATCGATACCGGCCGCTTGGCGCACGCGGTACCGATGCTGGCCAGAAGCTTGGCGCGGTCGTACGCCTCCGAGGCCCCGGTGCGCTTGCGCACGGCGAGCGGCTCCTCTTCGAGGTGCTCGTACGTCGTGAATCGGCGCCCACAGTCGAGGCACTCGCGGCGCCGACGAATAGCTCGTCCGCCGCGGCTCGTCCGTGAATCTACGACCCGGTCTTCCGGGTGGTCACAGCTCGGGCAGCGCACCGCGGGTCACTCGGAAGCGTGGTGAGGGGGGTATGACGGGAATCCCACGCGGTCGAAGCCACGTGGGGACGCGCATCAGCTGTCGAGGCGGCGGAGCTTCTCGCGAGCCGCCTCGGCTTCCGGACTGTTCGGGTATCCGGCTTCGATCTGCCGGAAAAGGCTCCGGGCAAGCGCCAGGTTGCCGCGCTGCTCTTCGATCAGGCCTCGCTTGTAGAGCGAGGTCGGCGCGCGCTGCGAGTCCGGGAAATGCTCCATCACCCGCTGGTACTCGACGAGCGCCATCGCCTGGTCGCCGGTGGAGGCGTACGTCTCCGCCAGGAAGAACTGGGCGTCGGGTGCCAGCTCGTGCGTCGGGTACTGGGCGAGGAACTCCTGGAACGCCCCACGCGCCGTCTCGTAGTTGCCCTGGCGATACTGCGCCTGGGCCGCAGCGTAGAACTCGGTGGCGACGGGGTCTCCACCCGTCGCCGGGACGCCGATCACCCCGGGGCGGGGTCCACGGTCGACCCCGAGGCTGGAGCGGTTGTTATACAGGTCGTTCAGGAGCTGGTTGTTCTGGGCCGTGAGGGTGAGGAGCTCGGCAATCTGGTCCTCAAGCCGCTCGATGCGGCGATCGAACTCCCCTCGCCCGGTCAACTCGCGTCGTCCCTGTGCGGCGTCCAGGCTGTCAAACGCCAAAGACAACTGTGCCAGCACGGTCTCCTGATCCACCCGGATCTGCTGCATCTCCGAGAGCATGGATTGCTCCAGAGACTCCAAATCGGCCTTCATCGCGCACCCCGCGCAAAGCAGCGCAGCCAGCGCGACGAGCGCAAAGCGATGCATCAAATGTCTCCTGCCGTGATCCTGAACTCATCCCGCCGATTCTGCGCCCACGAGGGCTCGTTGCTCGCCGCCACCAACGGACGCTCCTCACCGAAGCTGACCGTGCGGAAACGCTCGGCATCCAGTCCCAGGCTCACGAGGTACTGCTTGGCCGCCTCCGCGCGTCTGAGCCCGAGCGCCTGATTGTACTCGAGCGAGCCGCGCTCGTCGCAGTGCCCTTCGATCGTCACCAGGACATCGGGGTGAGCCCGCAAGGCTTCCGCCTTGCGCTGCAGGACACTCGCGGATTCGTCTGTGATCCTGGCCAGGTTGAAGTCGAAGTGGATGCGCGCCGTCAACGCGTCCAACGTGTCGACGCGATCGATCTCATCGGTCGCACGGCTGGCGCATTCGGTTCCGGGGTAATCGCGCAACACCTGGCGCAGGAGCTCTCGGGCCGTCTCGTAGTTGCCGGTTTCGATGGCCGCCATCGCGCGCTCACAAAGACGAGATGCCTCGGCCTCGCGCCGGGCCGCGTCACCCGTGTCCGTCTGGGTGACGGGTGGTGGTGGCGGCGGTGGTGGCGCCGGCTCGGGCTCGGGGTTGCCGCTGCACGCGGCGGCGAGGACGATGATGGGGGTCAAACCAGCCAGAAGGTGGCTACGCCGCATCGGAGTCTCCTTTTGTGGACATCCCCTGGGGACCACACACCAAGTCAGAAAAGGGGGGGCACCGCCCAATCCCAATCCCCACACCCTCATAAGCTATCCTGCCCCGTCCCGACCGCAAGCTGAGCCCGGACCCGTCGAACAAGAGCTCTCACGCCCACCTCGTTCTCGTGCTGATCTCACCTCGTCGACCCGCAGGCTGCCTCGGTTCTTCAGCGGCCTGCTGAAAGCGATCCGGACCAGTCCGGGAGCATGTCCACGTGGCCCGACACCAGGATCCGCGTGCGGCCCGTGACAGTGTCGAGAATCATGAGACCGCGTCCCGACGCCTGTTCGGAGGCGAACACGACGTGGCGACCGTCCGGAGCCCAGCTGGGGTCCTCGTTGCGGCCACGCGAAGTCAGCATCCGACGATCGGTTCCGTCGGGGTTGACCGCGAAGATCTGATAGACCCCATCCACGAACGCGGAGTACACGATACGCTCGCCGGTCGGTGACCAATCGGGGCCCGCTGCGTTCGTTCGCTCGTTCCGCACGTATCGGCTGATCATGCGCGGACTGCCACCCGACACCCGCTGCACGTAGATCTGCTGCTGGTTGAGCGGGTCCGCCTCGAACGCGAGCCATTCGCCGTCGGGGGAGAAGCTCGGATTGAGCGCGGCTCCCCGAGTCCGGGTGAGCTGGCCGGCCCCATCCAGGAAGACCTCCGGGCCGTCTTCGCGTCCGCCTCCAGTCGTCTTCGCAAACGCGAGCCGCCCGTCCGGTGCATAACTCGGCGAGTTGTACAGGCTCGCACCCGCTTCCAACGTCCGTCGCCGGCCGGTGACGAGATTCACCTCCATGAGCGCGAAGTTGCCGCTGTCGTCCTGGACCGTGTACGCGATCCGCCCGCCATCGGGCGAGAAGGCCGGCGAGTAGATCTGCGAGGCCCCGGTCGAAACGCGTCGCGGGTTCCGACCGTCGCTGTCCACGACATAGAGGGCGGATGTGCCATCGGCGGACCTGCGCCGGAACGCGATACGGGTCGCCGCCGCCCCGGGCTCGCCTTCCGTGGCCCAGCTCACGACCGCGTCGGAGGCTCGGTGCACCGCCATCCTGAAACCGTCCGAATCCGGGTCGGGAAGACTGAAGGCCTGTACGTTCTTGAGCTCACCGTACACGACGTCGTGCACGCCGACCCGGAGTATCGGGGCCGCAGGCGTTCCGCTCACATCCGCCGTGACCAGCCACACCGCGCCCAGTTGGTTCCACAGACCGTAGTTGATCGGACCGCCGGTCAGCAGAGAATCGGGGACCGGCAGGATTTGGAACCGATCCGAATAATCCAGATCGGTACCGAGGATGTCGCCCACCTCCGCGGTAATCGCGTCCAGGACGGTGCCCCCGCTCCTGAGCGGCGCGATGACGAGCACGGGCACGTAACCGGGCTCGTAGATGAGCCCGAGGCGTACGTCTGATGGATTCTGCTCCTGAGCGCGTAGCGGCGTCCCGACGATCGAGAGCACCCACAGCAGTCCGAGACCCCCGCGCAAGCGGCTCATCGGGACCGCGGATCGAAGAAGAAGCTCACGCGCAGTCGGTCGCGAGGGTAATCCTCCGGGAGCGGTCCGAACGCCAGATCCCGGCCGGCCCGCTCGACGGCGCCGCGAGCACCCAGGTCGAAGGTCGGGTCGCCGGAACGGTATACCCATTCGATGGTAGTCACGCTCCCATCCTCGTGGATCACGAACTCCACCTCGGCCTTCAACGCGCGCGCACCTGCGGGGGGACGCCAATACCTCTGGATTTGCTGGATGATGTTGTCCAGGTACTCGGGGAACGCGAACACCGCCCCGTCCAGCTGGACGTTGACCGCCTCCTCGCCCACCTCGTCGGTGCGCGCGGGCTCGGGCTCGGGCTCCTCGACCGGCGTCATCTCCTCCTCGACCGTCGGTGGAGCGGTCTCGGGAAGCGGTTCGGGGGAGGGCTCGGGGGGCGGTGGCCGGAACTCTTCCTCGGCGGTCTGAGGTGGCGCCGGGTCGACGCGGAGCGGGGCATCCGGGGCGGAGATCGCGACCATGCGGACACGGTACGTGAGGGGCAGCGTGGGAATATCGGGGGCGGTGGTGGCGAACAGGGCCACGATCACGAACACGCTGTGCACGCCGGCGGAGCCGTAAAGCGCGCCACGCGGTGGCCGCTCCGCCCGTCGCTCGGAGCGTCGCAGTTTCAGATTCACTCGTTCCTCTTCCACCCCTCCGGATCCCCCTTCCGGACCCCCTCGTGTAGCCGGTTCCGGTCTAGCGGCGGTGCTCGGGCTCAGCGAGCAGGCTGACGTTCTCCGCCCCTGCTTCGGTGAGCCGCCCGACCACTCTTAACACCAGACTGTACGCCAGGTTCGCATCGGCCTGGACGAACACTTCCGCCGTCTCGCGCTGCTCGAGGATCGGGCCGATCGCGGTTTCGAACTCATCCAACGTGACCGGGGCGTCATCCAGGTAGATCTGGCCATTCTCATCGATCGAGACGACGAGCGGATCGCTGGCCGAGATCGGTCCCGACGGCGCCTCGGGCACGTCGATCTCGATGCCTCCCTGGAGGATGGGCGCGGTAATCATGAAGATGATCAGCAGCGTGAAGGCCACGTCGACCAGACTCGTGACGTTGATCTCCGCCCGGACATCGACGCCCTCTGACTCGGTGAGCCCCAGCCGCCGCTTCAAACCCTACCCTCCCTGGCCAGGGTGCCGACGAACTCGCTCGCGAAGCCCTCGAGCTCACCGGTAAACAGGTGGAGGCGAGACGCGTAGTGGTTGTAGGCGATTACGGCCGGGATCGCGACGGCCAGACCCATGACGGTGGTCGTGAGCGCCTCGGCGATGCCGGGCGCCACCGCGGCGATGCTGGCCGAACCCTGGGCCGTGATCCCGATGAAGGAGTTCATCACACCGACGACCGTCCCCATGAGCCCCAGGAGCGGGCTCACCGAGCCGATGATCGCGAGCCACGGGAGACCGTGCGACAGATCATCGCGTTCCTGCGCGAGGTTCTTCTCGAGGACCAGCCACAGCGTGTCGAGCTGAGTCGGCGTCAATCCCCCGGCCGGGTCCGGCCTGTCCGCCTCCAGCGCCCCGGGCCGGAGCTCCGAGAAGAAGGTGACGCCCTCGCGGAAGACGCGCGTAAAGGGGGAAGCCCCGAGTCGCGCGAGCTTGCGGTTGAGATCGAGAAGGCCGTTCGTCCCCTCCATTCCTTCGACGAAACGGTCAGCCTGCTCGTTGACGCGTCCGAACTCACGCCATTTCCAGAAGATGAGAACCCACGAGAGGAGTGAGAAGACGACCAGCACCAGAAGAATGATCTTCGTCGCCGTCGTCGCCCCGATCACCATGTCGAGGGGCGAGTCGATCACCCGCGCCTGGAGGGCCAGCCCGATCAGCCCCGGGATGGCGGGGGTCACGCCGCGCTCCCCACGATCGACTCGTAGGTCTCGCGCAGCCCATCCTTCAAGGTGTGCGCGGGGGCCCAACCCAGGGCGCGCAACTCGGTGCAATCGAGCGAGCTTCGCATCAGCTCGCCGGGTCGGGCCGCTTCGTAATCGAGCTGGCCATCCTCACCGGAGATCTCGATGAGCGCGCGGGCCAACTCGTTTACGCTGGTCTCGTTACCGGTGCCCACGTTGAACGCCACATCGTCGAGATCGACGGCGTCGGGAAGCCCGACCTCGGAAACGAGCATGTTGGCCGCGGCCACATCTCCCACGAATACGTAATCGCGCGTCTGCTCCCCGTCCCCGTAGATGGTAAGAGGCTCCCCGGCCTGGATTCTCTGCGAGAAGATCGCCACGACCCCTGCCTCACCGTGGGGATCCTGGCGGGGACCGTACACGTTGGAATAGCGCAGCGCCGCGTACTCCAGGTCGTGTAGCTTTCGGCTCGCATACAGGTAGTGCTCCGAAGAGAGCTTGCTCACCCCATACGGAGAAAGTGGACGCTTGGGTGCCGACCTCGGTGTGGGGAGGATGTCCGGCTCGCCATATACGACTCCCCCCGATGAGATGAACACGAACCGTCGCACGTCGGTCTCGACCGCGCACTCCAGCAAGTTCAGGATCCCATCGATGTTGATCGAGGCATCCAGCCGCGGCTGCGCGACCGACACCCGCACATCGATCTGGGCGGCGTGGTGATTCACTACGTCGAAGCGTCCGTCCCGGAAGACACCGCGCACGTCGGGTGACCGTACATCCAACTTCACGAGGCGAACGTCCGCGGAAAGGTTCTCCGCCCGCCCGCGGCTGAGATCATCCAGCGCGGTCACGTCCCAACCGCGCTCCAGGTAGGCACCACACACGTGGGAACCGATGAATCCGGCACCACCCGTGACCAACACCCGTCCACCGCTCATCAGCAGGCCCCTCCTCCCTCCCACACCCAGTAGGCGCACGACTCCACGAGCTCCGGTCGGTCCAGCGTAGGCGCCTCGTACCCGTCACCGGCCGGTGCGTTCACTCTGCTCTTACCTCGTAGCTCGTCATCGAGCAAGGGGGGGTGTCAGGCCGGGGAGAGTCTCGTTTCGCGCCGCCCGGGCTGCCAGGCCGTCGTCCGCGACAGCGGCGCGCCGCCCTGGATCTGCCCGGACCCGCGAGGACGAGTACCCCGCGGTCCTCACGCGACCCGGTGGAGCTCCTCAGCGACCTGTAGAAAACGCCGCGGTCCCTGCTGCTCGCAGGGACCGCGGCGTTTCTTCTCAGGCGACTCGGGTCAATCCGCGAGCAGCAATCCCCTCCGCGGACGCCCTGTCGATCCGGGCTGGACCCTCCGGTACGCGACCGGCTCAGCCTCCCACCGCCTGCCGCACGAGGCGTGCAGGCGCACCGGGCTGAGGCGCGGTGTCTCGCAGGTCGATCAGGCGCGCGGTCGCCGTCGTCGAGCGCACTCGAACGATGCGGACCGTCGCCAGCCGGTCCTCCCAGCGCGCGGAAGCGGTCTCCTCCAGCTCGAACAGGGCGAACTCATCGCCGATTCGCACACCACCCGTCTCGCCCACGGCGAGGAAGACCATGTCACCCTCGCCCACGATCGCCTGTGCGACCTCGAACCCCAGTAGCTCGGTCGCCATCCCGCCATCGACGGTAGTCTGAGACAGGTCCGGGGACACGAGGAACGGGTCCGCCAGCACGACCGGGTCGCCGACCTTGTAGTCGCCGAACAGGTGACTCACCTTGGCGCGAGCGGAGTCGGCCTCGATCTCCATTACCTCGAGGAGCGCCATCGACCGGAACATCGGACGTCCGCGTGGACCCGATTCCATGTGGAACCCTTGAAGCACCTCGCCGGGTGCGATCGAGATCCCGTTCAGGTCCACCACGACCACGTCGTTCAGCCGGACGGACGGTGGCAGTTCCAGGTGAAGCGGATTCCCTTCGATCTTCCGGCTCGTCACCCCGACGCGCCGGTCATCGTCGATGCCGATGAGGAACGGGGCCCGGTAGAAATCGCTCTCCGAGACCAGATCCGGCTCGCTGTAGACCTCGATGTCCAACCCACCCAGCACGTTGCCGGCATCGGGCGAAGTGTCGAACACGCTGGTGCCGCCGAAGCCCGACACACCCACACCTGTTCCGGCGCCCAGGCTGGAGGGCTGCCATGTTTGGCCGAGGGCCATTGCCCGGGTCTCGAGGGCGACACGCGCGCCGTCGGGGAGCGTGAGGATCTCGCCCGGATAGATCCAATGGGGGTCCTCGACCACGTCTCGACTGGCCTCGAATATCTCTGGCCAGCGAAACCAATCCTGCAGGTAACGCCCCGCGAGATCCCACAGCGTGTCGCCGCGGCGCACCTCGTGGGTCAGGTACTCCTGTAGCGCGGGCTGCTCGAGCTGCGGCTCGTCAGTCGGCCGCTGCTCGGGCGTGGGCTCCGGGGGATTCCCGCCCTCCTGCGCCGTCACGGCGGCGGGGACGCCGATCGCAAGGAGACCCAGCAAGACTCCAAGGAAACAACGGGACCCGCTGAACACGGGTCGTGGACTACCTCGTCCCTGCACGTGAGACCACCGGCTCATCGCGCTCCTCCTCCTCCCAAAGCAGGTCATGCAGCCGAACTCGAGGTTCGTCGCCTCGAGCCGAATGCGCGAGCCGATCCTCCGATCGCACCTGCAACATTCGGGCTCTACCGCGATCACGCCGTGGGAAGGCGGCATCGCGGTTCACGGCTGTCACATCAGCCCGTACCTGCGCCCACGCTATCTAACCTACGCGTGCCGCCGGATATGCACAATTTTCGAGTAATGTGAACTAAGTATCAAACACCAGGGGTACAGGCGAGTCGCCAAAACCCTCGCGAGTGGCGAGACCCGTCCCGCAGGGTGGCGCGGAGGAGGCGACGGGTCTCGCACCCGGCTCAGAACGGGAGGTCGTCTTCGCCGGCTAGAGCCTCGCTGGAGAACTCGGAGAAATCGGAATTCGCGGCAGGTGTCGGCGCCGACCGGAGCGTGTCGCGCTCACCGGTGCTTCCGAGCATGATCATCTCGTTGGCGCGGATCTCGGTCGTGTACCGCGTCTGGCCGTCCTGGCCTTCCCATTGCCGGTACTCGATCCGGCCTTCGACGTAGATGCGGTCACCCTTCTTCAGGTAGCGTTCGGCGATCTCTGCCAGTTTGTCCCAGCAGACGACCCGATGCCACTCGGTCTTTTCCTGCTGGTCGCCGGTACGGCTGGTCCAACGCCGGCTGGTCGCCACGGAGAGGGTCGCCACCCGGGTGCCCGAGTTGGTGCTGCGCACCTCCGGCTCCGCACCGAGGTTTCCGATGATCGTGGCCTTGTTGAGACTGCGAGACATATAGACCTCCGAGGGAAATGGGGTTCGAACATAGACGGCTTCAGCGGGGCGGTCAACGAGGATGGCGGGTCGTCTCGATGCTCATCACCAGCGCGTCTTCGACCGGGTGAGAGTAGTACCCGGGTCGGCGTCCGACCGTCTCGAACCCCGCCCTCCGGTAGAGTCGCCGCGCGGCCGAGTTGGTCGCTCTCACTTCCAGGAACACGAGCTGGATCCCGTGGCTCCTCGCGTCCTTCAGCACGCTGTCGACGAGTGCGCGCCCCACCCCGGCCTGCCGCGCAGCGGGTCTCACGGCGAGGTCCCCCAACTCCGCTTCCGAACCCGCGAACCACGCGACTGCGTATCCGAGCAACTGGCCCCCCGGTGACTCCGCGATCCACAGCCTCGCATTTTCCCGGCGCATGAGGTTCCTGAAGGTCCGCTCCGACCATGGCGTCGGGAACGAGATCCGCTCGATGCGAAGCACCTCCGGCAGATCGCCGCTCGTCATGGAGCGAATCCGGAGGTCCCCCGGCGGCGTCTCTGCGACGTGCTGTCCGTCCGACATCGACGCGGGGGCCGGCTCTCCGGAGTCCGCACCGAGACGAGGCTCGCTCACCCGTCGGCGAAACACCGGTCGATCCGTCAGCGGGCGGGGGCCGGAGCCCCGGCCCGCCGCTCGGCACCGGACGCACGCACGTACGCGGGCTCCCATAGCCCCGGGTCTTCCACCCGCCCGGCGGCTGGCGCCAAATCCATGAGCCACAGGAGCGCGGAGGCGCGGGGGATTCCCAGGTGAGCGGGCAGCACGCGTCCACCCGCGGCCTCGATGGATGCGGCGTATCGTAGCGCACCCTCCCCTGCGAAAACCCATTCGGTGGCGCTCAGATCGCGGAGCAAGTGTTCGACCGGCAGGACGGAAGGACCCCAAACCGGACGCGGGAGGTCTCCGGTACGGTACGCGGCCGCGTACACCTCGCCGCGACGAGCATCGAAGAGCGCGCACGTGCGTCCGGCACCCGAGGCGGCGGCAACGGCAGCGAGACTGGAGTATGCGAACATGGGGAGGGCGCGCGCGAAGCAGAGCCCCTTCGCCAGGGCAGTCGCGATCCGCACGCCGGTAAACGAGCCCGGCCCCGCTCCGACGACGACGGCCTCGAGGTCTTCGATGCCGAGGCCCGCACGGTGGAGCATTCCATCCACTTCTGGGAGCACGGTCTCCGAGTGTGTGGCCTGGACCGAAAGCGAATACTCAGCGACCAGCCTGTCGCCGACGCCGACCGCGAGGCTCCCCAGCCGGGTGCTCGTTTCCAGGGCGAGTCGTAGCATCGTCAGGCGCCCACACCCCGCATCGCCGCGGGTCGAGGAAGCCCGGGAGGAGCCCCTCCCACCGCGTCGGCTTGCAGGAGGCGCGTCTGTCCTTCTCGAGCGATCGCGAGCCTGATATCCCAGCGCTTCCCCGGCAGCTCCGACCCGGCACGGTCCGCCCACTCCACGAAGATGGGAGCGCGCTCCTCCAGCAGATCGTCCCAGCCGATCTCGTGCAGCTCGGTCGGCCCGGTGAGACGGTACAGATCGACGTGGTACAGCAGGCCTGTGGGCGTCTGGTAGCGGTGGACCAGGGCATAGGACGGGCTGAGCACCGGATCCGTGACAGCGGCCCCCTCACACGCCGCCTGCACCAACGTCGTCTTTCCTGCCCCGAGGGGTCCGTACAGCGCGACGAACGCCGTCTCCTCGACCGCACGGCGCCCCAGGACCCGCCCCCAGGCGCGGAGCTCGGACTCCGCGAGCTCCACCGTCCTCATCGCCCCCCCGGTTCCACCGATCGAAGCGCCGAGAGCCGTGAGCGCGCGGCGCTTCGATCCGTGGGTCGGCTCTCCAGCTTGGCCTTCACCTCGAACAACTCATCCCTCAGCCGCGCGGCGCGCTCGAAGTCGAGAGCCTCCGCCGCTTCAAGCATCTCCCGTTCGAGCACCTCGACCAGCTCGTCCGGCTCGAGGGCCTCGTAGGAGCCGATTCGCTCGCGTACCGAAGGTTGTGGCTCGCGCGCGTCGGCCACAGCCGTGCTGAACCGGATCTCATCGACGGATTTGATGATCGAGCGCGGGACGATGCCGTGCTCCTGATTGTACCCGGCCTGCGTAACCCGCCGCCGTTCCGTTTCGTCGATCGCCCTCCGCATCGAATCCGTGATCCGGTCCGCGTACAGAATCGCCGTCCCTTTCACATTGCGGGCGGCTCGGCCGATGGTCTGAATCAGCGAGCGATCGGACCGTAGGAACCCCTCCTTGTCGGCATCCAGGATCGCGACGAGCGACACCTCAGGCAGATCCAGCCCTTCGCGCAACAAGTTGATCCCGACAAGGACGTCGAAGGCGCCCAGCCGCAGGTCCCGGAGGATCTTGACTCGATCGATCGCGACGATATCCGAGTGCATGTAGCGCACGCGAACACCACGCATCGCCAGAAACTCCGACAGGTCCTCCGCCATGCGCTTCGTGAGCGTGGTCACCAGCACCCTCTCGCCCCGCTCGGTGCGACCCCGGATCTCCTCCAACAGGTCGTCGACCTGGCCGCGAATCGGTCGGACGACGACCTCCGGGTCCAGCAAACCGGTCGGACGAATCAACTGCTCCACCACGACGCCTTCGCTGCCTCGAAGCTCGTAGTCGCCCGGCGTGGCGCTGATGAACAGAACCCTCGGGACCTGCTCCTCCCACTCCCTGAAGCTGAGCGGTCGGTTGTCCAGGGCCGATGGCAACCGGAAGCCGTGCTGCACGAGCGTCCGCTTGCGACTCTGATCCCCCTCGTACATCCCCCCGATCTGCGGGATCGTCACGTGGGATTCGTCCACCATTACCATGAAATCATCGGGGAAGTAATCGAGGAGGCAGTAGGGCCGCTCGCCGGGTTCTCGTCCATCCAGGTGCTGCGAGTAATTCTCGATCCCCGGGCAGACACCCACCTCACGCAGCATCTCGAGATCGAACTTGGTGCGCTGCTCGAGTCGTTGGGCTTCGAGCAGCATGCCCTCCTGACGCATGAACAACAGGCGCTCCTCGAGCTCCTTGTAGATGCCATCGATCGCGGCTTCCAGCTTGGCCCCGAGCGTCGCGTAATGGGTTGCCGGGAAGATCGCCGTTTGGCCCAGCCTCGTGATGGTGGCACCGGTGATGGGATCGATCTTCGAGATGCGCTCGATCCGGTCGCCCCACAGCTCGATTCGGACGCCCTGCTCCTCGTACGCCGGCAACACCTCCACGACATCTCCCCGCACGCGAAAGGTTCCGCGCTTGAAGTCGAGGTCGTTGCGGTTGTACTGGATCTGGACGAGGCTCGTGAGGATCTCCCTCCGGGCGATCTCCTGCCCCTCCTCCAGCCTCAGCATCAATTCCGCGTACCCGCGCGGGTCGCCGAGGCCGTAGATGGCGGATACGGACGCCACGATGATGACGTCACGCCGCTCCATCAGGGACGAGGTGGCCCGCAATCTGAGCCGGTCGATGTCCTCGTTGATCGTGGCGTCTTTCTCGATGTACGTATCGGTGGCAGGGACGTACGCCTCCGGCTGGTAATAGTCGTAGTACGAGATGAAGTACTCGACCGCGTTGCGAGGGAAGAAATGGCGGAGCTCGCCGTACAGCTGTGCGGCGAGGGTCTTGTTGTGGCTCATGACGAGCGTGGGAAGACCTGTCTCGGCGATCACGTTCGCCATCGTGACCGTCTTCCCGCTGCCCGTTACCCCGAGGAGCGTCTGGCACGGCTCCCCGCGCCCGTATCCGGCGACGAGCTCGGCGATGGCTCCGGGTTGGTCTCCGGTCGGCTCGAACGGAAGCTGAAGATCGAACCGGGCCGGACCGATCATGGTGGACGAGGTCACGCGGCGCCCCTCACGCTTCGAAGGTGAGATCGCTCTCCCCGAACGACTCTTTCCGTTCCACCGTGAGAACGCCTTTCACCCTCCGCACGGCCTTCATCACCTTCTTCAGGTGGCTCAGGTTCTCCACCTCGACGACGAATTGGCCCCGCATGCCACCCTCGACCGCCTTGATGTCCGCGGACTGGATGTTCGTCCCGGTGTCAGAAACCGCCTTGGCGATGTCCGCGAACAACCCGTGGCGGTCGGTCCCCTCCATGAGCACGCGCACCAGAAACCGCTGCGCTCCGTCCGTATCCCATTCGATGTCCACCCGCCTCTCGGGATGGTCAGACAGATGGAGCACGTTCGGGCAGTCGTGCCGGTGGATCGAGATTCCCCTTCCGCGGGTGATGTACCCGATGACCTCGTCGCCCGGCACCGGCTGGCAGCACTGGGAATAGCGGATCATCAGATTGTCCATCCCCTGGATTCGGATCCCCTTGGGACCGTGCCACACCTTCTCCACAAGCTTGTGCAGGGGGCTCGGAATTCGATCGGGAGACTCGGGAACCGACTCGGGGAAGATGGCCCGGGTGACGCGGGTCAGGCTCACGTCGCCGCGAGATACGGCGGCGAACAGGCCATCGGCACTTTCCAGACCGAGCTCGCTCGCTGCGGCGGCCAGGCGTGAGTCATCCGGCTTGCGTCGCTGCCGCTTCCACTCGCGTCCGAGGATCTCGCGGCCCAGCCGGACGGCGGAGTCGTGCTCCTCGGAGCGAATCCACTGCCGCACCTTGTGACGGGCTTTGCTCGTTCGAACGAAGCCGAGCCAGTCCCGGCTCGGGCTCTGCGACTCGGACGTCAGGATCTCCACCGTGTCCCCGTTCTTGAGCGGACGGCTCAACGGGGCGATCCGGCCGTTCACCTTCGCACCGGAGCACCGCAGCCCGACTTCGGTGTGCACGGCAAACGCGAAATCGATCGGCGTGGCCCCCTTTGGGAGCTGCTTCACATCCCCGGCGGGCGTAAAGACGAAGATCTCGTCCTGGAACAGGTCGATCCGGAGGAATTCCATGAACTCGTCCGGCTCCCGCGTCTCTTGCTGCCACTCCAGAACCTGCCGGAACCAGGTGAGCTCGTCATCCACCTCGTCGAGGTCCTCGTGGCCCTCCTTGTATCGCCAGTGCGCGGCGATCCCGTACTCGGCGGTCCCATGCATCTCGTCGGTGCGGATCTGGATTTCGTATAGCTTGCCGCCGGGCCCGAAGATCGTCGTGTGAAGGCTGCGATACATGTTCGATTTCGGGGTCGCGATGAAGTCGTGGAAGCGTTCGGTGAGGGGGGTCCACTTGTTGTGCACGATGCCGAGCGCGTGGTAGCAATCACGCACCGAGTCTACGATGATCCGCATCGCGAGGATGTCGTAGATCTCTTCGAACGGTTTGTCGCGCTTGATCATCTTCCGGTAGATCGACCACAGGTGCTTCGGACGTCCCGTCACCACGCACCGGATGCCCGCCGCCTCGAGCTCCGTCCGCAGCGGTTCCTCCATCTTGCGGATGAGCCCTTCCCGCTCGTCCCGAGTCGAGTCGATCTTCTTGACCAGCTTGCGGTATCCCTCGGCCTCGAGGTGCTTGAACGACAGGTCCTCGAGCTCCCACTTCACCCTCGCCATCCCGAGGCGGTGCGCGAGAGGCGCGTAGATCTCGCGCGTCTCGAGCGCGATGCGCTCCCGCTTGCCGGCGGGCATGTGCTCGAGGGTCCGCATGTTGTGGAGACGGTCGGCCAGCTTGACGATGATCACGCGCGCGTCCCGCGCCATCGACAGGAGAAGCTTGCGATAGGTCTCGACTTGGCGCTCCGCCATCGACCCGAACTCGAAACGGGCGATCTTCGTCAGACCATCGACGATCGTCGCGATCTCGTCGCCGAATTCTCGCCCGATCTCTTCGATCGGCGTGTGCGTGTCCTCGACCACGTCGTGCAGTAGCGAGGCCGCGATCGTGACCGTATCGATGTGGATATCGCTCAGGATCTTGGCCACCTCGACACAGTGCGTGATGTGATCTTCCCCCGAAGCCCGCTTTTGCCCTTCGTGCTTCTCACGGCTGTATTGGAAGGCCAGGGCGAGCAGGTCCAGGTCGAGACGCGACGCATGGCCGTGGACGGCCTCGAGGAAGTCCGCCGGGAGGAGGGCACGCAGATCCGTGCCGCCTCCGTCTCGATCGCGCTCTGTCGCTGTGTCGAGGCTGGATTCCATGCGCCTGCCCGCTGCCTGCCCGGATCGGACCGTACCGCGGTCCGAACGGAGCCATGAGTGTGTCGCGAGGCCGCGGTCACGTTCGACCCGCGGCGGCGAGACCCCGTTATACCTCCTGGACAGTATGCAGGTTCAGGGCGCTTTCGGTAAGTGTTCGGGGGAGGGCGATGGGTTCAAGCACCCGAGAGGGCGGGTTTTCGAAGGCCGTTGCCGACGTAGCCGGGTATGGCCGCGGAACCGCACAGACCCCGCTCCATGAGGCTCACGTATTGGCCGTCGCCCAGAATCACGTGATCTCGCACGGGGATCCCGAGGAGCCGCCCACTCTCCACGAGCTGGCAAGTGACCCGGACGTCTTCCGGGGAGGGCTCGGGGTCTCCACTGGGGTGATTGTGAGCCAGAATCAGGCTCGCGGCCGAAACCGCGATCGCAGGCGCGAACACCTCGCGCGGGTGGACAAGGGATGAGTTGAGGAGGCCGACGGTCAGACACCGCTCGAGCTCGACCCGGTTCTGAGTATCCAGGTAAAGAACCCAGAATTCCTCCTGTCGTCGGTCGCGCAGGAGCGGACCGAGGCGGGCGTGCACATCGCCGGGGCCGCGCACGCGGCTGACTTCACGTGCGGGCTCCGACGCGAACCGGCGTCCGAGCGCGAGGGCCGCGGTGATCGCGGTCGCCTTGGCCTCGCCGATCCCCACGATCGCTTCCAGCTCGGCGGGCTCGGCCGCGGCGAGCTTGCGGAGCGATCCGTCGAAACGCGCGAGCAGCTCGCCTGCCAATTCGACGGCGGAGCGACCGGCGCCTCCCGCACCGAGCACGATCGCGATGAGCTCGCGAGTGGCGAGCGCATCGGAGCGCAGTCGGACCAGACGTTCTCGCGGGCGCTCACCCGCCGGCCATTCGCGGATTCTGGGGCTCATGGCAGACGGTGCGTCTCCGGCTCATACAGATGTCAACCGGGATCCCGGGAGCCATATGAAGGTAGACCCGTTGAGTCGGTGGTGGTGGCCCGGCACCGTGCGAGCCCCGCCCTTGGATCGAGTCGAGGCAACCTGAGCGTCAGGAGATTCCGGGATGAGACGAGCCGTCGTTCCGCTTTACGCCCTCTGTCTGGGCGTCGTTGGCCCCGTCGCCGCCGCCCACGCGCAGGAGACCGTCCTCCTGCGCCTCGCCCCCGAACAGGGCCTCGTATCGCGTTACGTGACCGAGCTGGAGGTCACCCTTCAGTCGGCTGCTATCCCGATGATCGACCCCAGCCGACCCATGATGACGGGACGAGTCTATAGCACGCAGGCCGTGATGGCGGTCGATGGCGATGTGCGGACGTACCGGATGGTGACCGACTCGACGCGGATGCAGAGCCCCGCCATGCCGATGCTCGCGCAGAACATCCCCGACACCGACGGCGTCAGCCAGACGCTTCGTATGGACACACGGGGTAGAATCATCGAGATCGAATTCGAGGACGAGACCGTGCCCCCCGAGGTGAAGGAAGCGATGAGCCAGATACAGGGCATCTTCGGGGGCATGGGTATGGAGCTCCCCGAGAACCCCATCCGGCAGGGCGAAAGCTGGGTGGCCCGTCAGGAGATCGAGCTGCCCGGGGGCATGGGGGGTACCATGTCGATGCAGCTCGAGATGACGTACCTGCTCGAGCGCGTCGAGCAGCGAGGCGACGCCCGGTACGCGGTTCTGAGGATGAGCGGTCCGATGACCATGTCAGGCGATCAAGGACAGCAGGGCGAGCTCGCGGCGAGCGGCACGATGGAGGGGACGATCATCCTCGACGTGAGCGGCGGCCGGCTCGCCCGCTACGACGGAACGGTCGCCATGGACGTGGAAGCCGGCGCCGGCATGACCTTCCAGACGACCCAGAGGATGTCCATGCGCCTCCTCGACGACGGCGCCGGGTGAGAGGGCCTCCTCCCTACGCGACACCCGCGCCCTGGATGAGGCGCTCCCGCCAAGGACCTAGAATCGACATCACATAACTGTGCCCAAGCGGTTATGTGAGAGCAGATGCGCGCGCGGGACACCATGGCGGCTGCGGATACCCTGAGTTGTCAGCCGCCTTCGAGCGGCAGCTCGAATTCGATCTCATCCTCTATCGGTACGCCGTTTTCGTTGAACTCGGGTATCTCCGGCTTGAGCCTTCTCGCATCGTGAACCGCTCCTCGATGGATCGCCACGAGCCTCATCCCGATCGCCCGATAGAACTCGAGGGCTCCGCGGTTGTCGTTTGTCGTGACCAGCCACAGCCTGGTGCATCCGGCATCAATCGCAATTTCCTGAACAGCCGCCATCAAGCTCCGGCCAATTCCCTGACGGCGGAGCACGCTCATCAGAACCACGACCTCGCACTCGTCATGATCCAATCGGTACAGAAGCAGGCCCAGAGGTTGGGAATCCTCTTCCGCGACCAGTCCGGGCAGGGACAATGCATCGTGAAGTACACCCCGGGAGGCTACACGCGAAGAGCCGAAATGCCCGTTCATCAGGGCGTCCAACCATGAGATGTCAGAAGACTGAATCGCCCGAATCTTCATATCGCAAGGAAGGGGCTACCGGACACGCGATTCTGCTCGAGTGAAGGGTGTTGAAAGCCTACCGTTTGGGCAAGACGAGCCACTCACGCGCCGGCCGCCAGGGACACTACTTTGGTCGAGGCGGCCCGGCTGCCGGGTCTCAGGCCACGGACCGCGGGAACCCCGGTCTCGCCGGACGGTACGCTTTCATTGCCCGGACGCGTGAAGGATCGGCCGCGAGGGGGCCGCGTGAAGCATGAGACGAGGTCGGATCACACGAGTGTAACGTCCTGTCCTGGACCCGCGGCGGTGCGTGTCGCACGCCGGCTCGCGCCACTGTCGCTCGTCGCGTTCCTCGCCGCCACGCTTCCCGGAGAGGGGATCGCCCAGACACCTGCCGACAGCACGGTTTCCGAATCGCCTCCGAGCGAAACGGCCACGCTGCGGGGAACCGTGGCTTCCAGGATCGACGGCCGGGGCGTTTCCGGCGCTCGAGTTCTCCTCCCGGAGCTCAGCCGCGGAGGGATCACCGAACCGGATGGAACGTTCGAGATCGCGGACCTGCCGCCCGGCTCGTACGACGTCCAGGTGCGATACTTCAACTACTCGACGAACGAGCGTCCCGTCCAGCTGCGGGCCGGCCATGTCACACGTGCCACGTTCCTTCTGGAGCAAGACGTCCTCGAGGTCGCCGAGCTGGTGGTGGAGGTAAGGCGCCCGCCATCGCAGCCGGAGATCTGGATGGCGGACTTCCGCCGGCGCAGGGCGGAGGGCTTCGGGCACTTCGTCACCCGGGAGGACATAGAGGAGAAGAGACCGCGGCGCGCGAGCGACCTCTTCCGCCAGATCCCCGGTCTGTTCGTGACCGCAGCGGGCTTCGAGGGCTCGAAGCTGTACCTGCGCAGGGGAGCCCGCCAGTGCGAACCGGCCCTGTGGGTGGACGGGGTCCTCACGGGGCGTTACCCCATCGACGACCTGCACCCCGACGACATCGAGGGAATCGAGGTGTACCGGCGCCCCTCGGAAACACCGCTTCAGTTCCAGCGGGGAAGCTGCGGCTCGGTCCTGATATGGACCCGGAGCGGCGCCGACGACCGCACGGACGGAGGGTTCTGACTCCGCGAGCCCTGACCCCGCGACCCGTGGCACCGCCGGGGTTCAAAACCGTCTCTACCGCCGGCTACCCGGCCACGACGAGAACTCCCCTCCTTTAGCTACCTCCTTCCACAAGGTCGAATCGGGGCGTGAGCACGACCACCGATTGGTCGGTACCCGACTCGACCGGGGCCTGACAATCGGTGCTAGTGCCGCTGCAGTGGCCGCCGGTCCAGTCCACGAACCGGCTCCCCGGAGCCGGGCTGGCTTCGACGGTCACGAACCGCGGCAGCTCGCGCAGAAGCACGAACGGGCTGCAACTCTCGCCCGGACCCAGCACGGCGGGACACGGGTCACGCACGGTCGCTCCCGACGGGAAGGCGATGTCGATGCTCCCGAATCCGGTGCCCACGTTCGTCACGGACACGGTGAGCCTGCTCGTCCCCGGGCCCTCGACCCCGTCACCCGCGGTGATCGTCAAGTCGCAGGCCGCGGCGATCACGAGGATCGCCGCGACCGTGACGCCGGCGCGCCCTGTCAGGGACAGGGGAAGTTGGGATTGAGTGTGCACTCGCTCTCCGCGACGGGCGCGCAGCTCATCCGGGTCCCGCCGCCAAGCTCCGAGGCGTGTCGGGGGCTCAACACATGGTTCCCGGTGATGAACGGATGGTCCCACCGGTAGAGATCGAAGAGCCTCCGGCCCTCCATATGCAGATCCAGATACCGCTCCCGGTCGAGGATCGACATCGCGTCGTCCTCGGCGTTGGGCCACTCGAAAGCACCCACGACCATCGGGCGCTCGGTCGGGCCGACTCCGTGGAACGCCCGGGCCTCGTCGACCTTGTCGTAGAACCCGTTCAGGTCGCCCCGGTTGACGAGCGCCTCCTCGGCCTCGATGAGCCGCATCTCGGTCCCCGTGACCATCTCGTCGTCCGATCCCTCATCCGGGTACTTGAGCGGAACCCACATCGGGGTATCGTCACCGTCCGCGAACGGCGTGTGGCAGCCCCTGTCGTCCACCGTGCAGTCCTGGAACCCGACGCGGGGATCGTCGGGCCACAGGAAGGTCGCGGGCACGCCGAGGAACCCCTGCGGGAGCTCGGTGCTGGGGGCGCTGTAGAGCGTGATCTCGGTGTCGGCGCCGTTGTTTCCCCAGCTCTGGTCCCAGAACTCGTTGTCCTCCACGGCCGGGTCCTGGATCGTCCACTCCACGAAGTCGGTCGGCACCTGCGCGGCGTGCTGAACCGCGAGGCTCCAGTTCATGCCAGGGTCGACGCCGAGCGAGGCCAGCGCGTGGTACGCCTGCGCCAGAGCCCCGTGCGCGGCCGTCACCAGCCGCTCGGGCTCGAAATGGCCGTCGGAGAGAACGCCCTCGTTGGCCGGATTCGGCTCGCCCGCGGCCACGGCCCGCTCGGCCTGCGCCAACGCCAGCTCGGCGAAGGTGACCATGCGCCGGAAGACCGAGTCCTTCCCCACCGGGCTGGCGTCGAACTCCGAGTCGCCCAGGTTGTCGAGTGCGAGCCCTCCGGTGTGGTCGAAGCCGTACGCCGCCTCGCAGAAGAAGTCCCCGATGAGCTTCTCCGCGTGGGCGGAGTTCAGGTAGCCCCTGGCGACGAGGGGCGTCGTCTGGAACCTCTCCTCGCTGAACGCCGTGATGGCGTTGTTCACCACCTTGAGGCCGGCCCACGACCCCTCGAATGCCTGTTGCCAGGCGTTGACGATGCCGATGTCGCTGTCCTCCCAGTTGCCGATCTGGGAGTTCTCCTCATCGGTCGCGGTCCCGCCGTCGTAGATGTCGTCGGTGCCGGCCAGGAGGACCCGCTTGTAGCCGGGGTCGACCGTGAACACGTCCGTCAGCTCGGAGTTCGAGCCGCGGGCCAGCGCGAGCTGGATGCCCTCGTCCCCCCGGGCAAGCTCCCCATCGAGCGTCGAGCCGACGATCGCGGTATCCGAGCACCCCGCGAAGGCCGTCACCGCGAGAAGGGCGGCCACCGCTCCGTATGTTGTCCACTGCTTCTTCATCATGAGTCTATCGCTCCCCTGTTCGGCGATCGTTTCCGGTTCCGACGTGCGCACAGACATCAGAAGTTCGCTCGCAAACGAAGCGTGAACGTCCGCGGGACGGGCAGCGTGTAGCCACTCGAGCGGAAGAGCTCGTTGACGGCACCGCCCAGAATCGCGTCGGGATCCGCCCCGGTCGGATATCCGGTGAAGAGCGCAAGGTTCGTCACCTGGAACTGGAGCGACGCCCTCTCGAACCAGCCCGGCAGCCAGTTCTCCGGAAGCTGATAGGTGAGGCTGGCCGACTGGATCCGGAAGTAGTCGCCGGAGAAGAACCAGTGCTCGTTGTCGGCGTCGGTGCAACGGAGGATCTCGGCGGCCGTGAAGGGCAGCGGCGTTCCGTTGTCCTCGAACGCGTCGACGGCATCATCCACGCCGGCGCACTGCGGCCATATGTCCTCATCCGCGAGCTCCTGGGCCGCGTCGTCGATCAGGATGTGTCCGAACTGGCCCGAGCCGAAGACGTCGAAGGTCAACCGCCCCAGGAAGTTCGCCGTGAGGCCGGCCGAGAACTCCTGGTTGGGAATCGTCCGCCCGAGGTTCAGCGTGGTGTCCATGAGGACGGGAAGCGCGAACTCGTCCGGGTTCTCGGCTTGCTCGTCACCGAAGGCCTGCGGGAAGGCGTCGCCCACGCAGATGCGCTGGCTGAAGTCCGTATCCAGGCACACCGGGTCGCCAGTGCCCAGCTCGCCCAGACTCTGCACCTCGTTGTCGAACCACTGGTACTGGCCGTTGACGCTGAGGCGGAAGTCGTCCATGTCGAGGGCGACGACGTCGAAGCTCGCCTCGACGCCTTTCCGGGTCCACTCGCCGGGATTGACGGGGATGTCCTCGACGATCCCCGACGACGGCAGGAGCGGGTTGAAGAGGATCCCGTCGGTCGTCTTCGAGTGGAAGCCCGTGGCCTGAAG
>JBDHHV010000029.1:0-55474 GCA_039589195.1 Gemmatimonadota bacterium
AGTACCGCCCCCATGGACATGAACAGGAGGGCCTTGTAGAGCAGGTGCGCGAACGCATGCGACACCGTGCCGTTCAGCGCCATCTCGGTCCCCACGCCGATCCCCACGACCATGAAGCCGAGCTGGTTGTTGAGGCTGTACGCCAGCACCCGGCGCAGATCGTTCTCGATCACTGCGAAGAAGATCGGGAAGATCGTCATGATGACCCCGATCGGGATCAAGATCTCGGTGCCGGCGTACCCTCGAGCGAGCGCATAGACCGCGAGCTTCGTGGTAAAGGCGCTCAGGAACACAGTGCCCGTCACGGTTGCCTCCGGGTACGCGTCCTGGAGCCAGTTGTGAAGGAACGGGAAAGCGCACTTGATTCCGAACGCGATGAAGATCAGGTCGGTCCCGAGCGAGCCGAGCCCGAGGTGGTCGAAGGCGAGGGATCCCGTCGCCCGATAGTGGAGGATCGTACCGGCGAGGAGCAGGACACCCGACCCCACCTGGATGATCAGGTAGCGCATTCCCGCCCGGTACGACCGCTCGGTGCGCCTGGCCCAGATGAGGAAGACCGACGCCATCGCGGTCAGCTCCCAATACACGAAGAGCGTGATCAGATCACCGGCGAACACGGCCGCGATGCCGGCGCCCGCGTACACGAGCCCGGCGACGTGCTGCACGCTGTCCTTCACGTGTGCGGCGTAGATCACCGAGAGAAACGCGACGAGATGGAAGATCACGCCAAAGACGAGGCTGAGCTTGTCGACGCGTGTCAGGGTGAGCGTGTATCCGAGCAGCTCGACCTGCAGGTGCGCCCCCTCGGGTACGCCGAACAGACCGAGGAGCTGCACGAAGCTGAGAACCGGGAGGGCCAGGACATATGCCATCTGTGCCCGGCCGCGCAGAAGCGGAACCAGCAGCGCACCCAGGATGAGGATCCAGGCGGGTGGGAGGGTGGACAGGCTACTCATCGTAGTAGTCCTCGTCCCGCATCAGGATCTTCCGGAGGTGCTTGCCCGCGATGACGATGAAGAAGAAAGCCGCGAACCCGAAGAAGCCGTAGAGGCCGAACCAGCCCTCGAAGCCGAAGTGGACGTGCTTGTGGTACGCCAGGTCGCCGATGACGAGGGCGATACACACCGTGGCGAGAGTCCAAAGGAGCCTCGTCACATTGCGTGGCTCGTCGAGCCAGTGCTTCCGCTCGGGGCTCATCCCATTCGCCTCACGGGCCACCGCCTCACGGAACGCCTCCCACCGCCGCAGTCCCTCCGACCAGGGGCTCCAGCAGCCGCGCGATCTCCCCGGCGAAGAAGAACAAGACGATGCACCCCACGGCCGTCAGGCATAGCGGCACCACACAGAACAACGGCGCTTCCCGGATTCCCGACGACGGGGAATCCACCGGAGGAGCGGAGAAGAAGCCCCGAATCGGGATCGGCATCAGGTAGGCGATGTTGAGAAGCGAGCTGACCATCAGAATGCCCAGGAACAGCACCTGGTGGGCATCCGCGGCCCCGAGCGCCAGATACCACTTGCTCCATGTCCCGCCCATCGGGGGCAGGCCGATCACGCTCAGCGAGCCGAGCAGGAACGCGAAGGTCGTGAACGGCATCGTGCGCCCGATGCCTCGCATATCGCTGATCTCGGTCTTGTGTGTCGCCACGTAGATGGCGCCCGCACAGAAGAAGAGCGTGATCTTCCCGAACGCGTGCATTGCGATGTGCATGCTGCCGCCGATCACGCCCCAGGAGTTTGCCAGCGCAGCACCGAGCACGATGTAGGAAAGCTGGCTCACCGTCGAGTAGGCGAGCCGGGCCTTGAGGTTGTCCTTCGTCAACGCGACGATCGAGGCGATGATGATCGTGGCCCCGGCCACGTACATGAGCGCCACGCCGACCCCCGTGTCGCGCAGGAGGTCGAGGCCGAAGATGTAGACCACCACCTTCATCACGGTGAATACGCCCGCCTTGACGACCGCGACCGCGTGCAGCAACGCGCTGACGGGGGTCGGAGCGACCATCGCAGCCGGCAACCAGCGGTGGAACGGCATCAACGCGGCCTTGCCGGTGCCGAAGGCGTAGAGGCCCAGCAACGCCAGGACCACGGGCTCCTCCGCCTTCCCCGCCAGGATTCCCCCGTCCGTGAAGTCGAGCGTTCCGGCGATGCTCCAGGTCCACACCACCGCCAGCAGCAGAAATCCGATCGAGGTCGAGAGGAGGACGGCCAGGTACGTCCGCGCCCCCCGCATCGCCTTGTCGGTGCCGTGGTGCGCGACCAACGGGTACGTGGAGAGCGTCAGTACCTCGTAGAAGACGAAAAGCGTGAACATGTTCTGGGCCAGCGCGACCCCGAGGGCCCCGAAGATCGAGACCGCGAAGGCCATGTAGTATCTCGTCTGGTGATCCTCGTCGCGCGCCCGCATGTAGCCGATCGAGTACAAAGAGGTGACGATCCACAGACCGGACGCGACGAGCGCGAAGAGCATCCCGAGCGGCTCGAGGCGAAACGCGATGGCGAGTCCGGGCAGAACCTCGAACCACCTGGCGGAGGGCCGTCCTCCTTCGAGCACCGACGGAAGGAGCGAGACCACGACGAGAAAGGTGGCCAGCCCGATGGCGAGCGTGCCGACCTCGCGCAGGTTCGGGCGCTTCCCGAGGATCCCCGTGAGGGCCGCACCGACGAGCGGTAGTGCCAGCGCGAGCTGAATCGAAGTGTCGGGTCTCAAGGCGACCCGCCCAGGAGAAGCCCGGCCGCCCGCCTCGCCACCCCGGCGGAGGCCGATGTGGACAGCCCGAAGAACAATGTGGCGCCGATCAACACCCAGGTGGGGATCAGCATCGAGAGCGGGGCTTCACTCGCCGCGCTCGCGCGCTCGGACGGCTCCTTGAAGTACGCGACTTCGACCACCCGCCACACGTATACCAGGGCCAGGAGGGAGCTCATCAGCACGAGCACCGCGACGGGCCACCAGTTTCTTTCGAGGGCGGCCTGGATCAGATACCACTTGCTGATGAAGCCGACCGTCACCGGTACCCCGATGAGCCCCAGACCACCGACGACCCAGGCCGCCATCGTGAACGGCATGCGGCGCCCGATCCCCCGCATGTCGTCGATCTCGACCGAACCGAGCCGCAGCACGATGCAGCCCATCGCCAGGAACAGGCCTCCCTTCATGAGCGCGTGGTTGAACATGTGAACGATGCCGCCCGTGAGCCCGGTGATGGAGGCGAATGAGATGCCGAGCACCATGTATCCGATCTGCGCGACGCTGGAATACGCGAGCATCCGCTTGATGTCGCTCTGGAAGATCGCGACGGTCGAGGCCACGAAAATCCCGATGAGTGCCAGTGGCATCAGGATGGCGTCGAGCGGCATGGTCTCGAATGCGAAACCGATCCCGAAGACGCTGAACACGAAGCGGAGGAGGATGTAGACCGAGACCTTGGTGGCAGTGGCCGCCAGGAAGGCGGTGACGACGGAGGGTGCGAACGCGTACGCGTTGGGCAGCCACAGGTGAAGCGGAAACAGCGCCATCTTGAGGCTGATGCCCACAGAGAGGAAGCCGAACGCCACCAGCGTCGTTCGCACCCCGTCGGCGAGCTCCAGGCGCGACGCCATGTCCGCCATGTTGAGGGTACCGGTCATCATGTACATGAGACCGATTCCGATCAGGATGAATGTCGCCCCGATCGTCCCCATCACGAGGTACTGGAACGCCGCGGGAAGCGCCTGTCTCTTCCCGCCCAGCGCGATCAGCGTGTACGAAGACAACGCCGAGATCTCGAGGAACACGAACAGGTTGAAGAGGTCCCCGGTGATCGCGATTCCGAGCAGACCTGTCAGGCACAGGAGATAGGTCGCGCAGAACAGGTACCGGCGGTGCTCCGCGATCTCGCTCGCCATGCTCCGCGGCGCGTACGACATGACGATCGCGCCGATTCCGGACACGAAAAGCAATACGAAGGCGCTCAGGGCATCGACGCGGTACTCGATCCCCCACGGCGCCGCCCACCCACCGAGCTCGTACGTCACGACGCCGGTGGTGACGACCTGATCCAGCAACAGGACGGCGAGACCGAACGTGACCCAGCACGCGAGGATCGCGAACCCGGTCACCAGTTTGGCGTGCCGCAGCAGCACGCAGAGTGGTGCCGCGATCAGCGGGACAATGATCTGCAGGATCGGGAGGTGCTGTTCGATCACGGGAGCGGATCCTGCTCCTGGATCTCGTACTCCTGGATCGTCTCGTACGCCTCGTAGATGCGGACTACCAGCGCCAGCGCGACCGCCGTGGTGGCCACCCCGACCACGATCGCGGTCAGGATGAGGACGCTCGGAAGCGGGTTCGTGTAGAGCGTGAACTCCTCCGAGACGATTGGGGCGGTGCCTCCCCTCACCTTCCCGATCGTGATGTACATGAGGAAGACGGAGGTCTGGAAGATGTTCAGACCGATGACCTTCTTGATGAGATTCTCGCGCGAGATGACGATGTAGAAGCCGGTCATCATCAAGAAGATGACGATCCAATAATTGTACAAGCCCAGCACCGTGTTCATGGGGTCCGGTCCCGGCCGGCGAACGTGAAGAAGATCGAGATGATCACGGCCGCTACCGTCATCCCCACCCCGAGCTCGATCACGAGAATCCCGATGTGCTGACCGTGCGAGGGGTGATGTTCGTTGAAGGCGGCGTACTCCAGGAAGTTTCCACCCCAGAGCATCGTGGCCACTCCGGTCCCCGCGTAGATCAAGACGCCGAGCGCGATCAGGATCTCGGTAAGCCGGCGGCGCACGACTCGTCGAACGGCCTCGAGGCCGAAGATCAACCCGTACAGTATGAACCCGGCCCCGAAGATCACGCCCGCCTGGAATCCCCCGCCGGGTCCGTAGTCGCCATGGAATTGGACGTAAAGGGCGAACAGGAGAATGAGGGGGACGAGCAATTTCGCCACGACCCGCAGGATGGTCAGCGAAGTCACACGTGCCCCCCTCCGTCAATCTCCGAGATCTCCCGGGGTCCTTCCCCCTCCTTCTTACGCCTTCGGTAGCGACCGCGCCCCAGCAGGAGGAGCACTCCCAGCCCTGCCGTGAAGATCACGACCGTCTCGCCCAGCGTGTCGTAGCCCCGGTAGCTTGCCAGGACTGCGGTGACGACGTTAGGCACCTCGATCTCGGACTCGGTCCGCTCGATGTAGGATGGCTCGGGATAGCGCTGCGCTGGAGCGTTCGGGTCCCCGAAGTGGGGCATGTCGAGCGTGCCGTACGCGAGCGCCGCGCCGGTGATCAGGACCACCGCTAGGGGCAGCAGCGGCCGGTGGACGGGCCCCTTGGCCTTCCGTGTCGTGAGCGCGAGCGCGGCCAGCGCGAGGAAGGTCGAGATGCCCGCTCCCACGGCCGCTTCCGTGAACGCTACATCCGGGGCATCGAGGATCAACATCCACGAAGCGCCGAGGAAGCTGTAGATGCCCATGAGCATCACGGCAGCCCACAGCTGGCGCATGCGCACGATGGTAATCGCCGTGAGCCCGAGCAGCGTCAGGATGAGGATCGTGATCAGCCGAATCTCCGCTACACCTACCTCAGAGATGGCTCATCCTCCGTGTCGGCCAGCAGCGGCGGGACCCCATGCGTCAACGCCGACATTGCGAGTGCGTGGGTCGATGTCGGGCTGGTGATGAACAGGAAGAACCAGATCAACAGCAGCTTGACGGTGACTAGCGCGAGCCCCGCCTGGAGCATCAGACCGAGCAGGATGAATCCCGCACCCAAGGTGTCCGTGATCCCGGCACCATGGAGCCGGCTGAAGAAGTCGGGCAAGCGCACGATCCCGATCCCGCCGATGACCGCGAACGCCGAGCCCGCCAGAAGGCAGGCCACGCTGAGTCCGTCCAGCACGAGACCCATGCTCAGCCCGTCTCGTCTTTGCTGAGGTCAGCGAAATGGCCGTACCGGGAGAAGCGAAGAACGGCGATCACGCCAATGAAGTTCATCAATGCGTAGACGAGAGCCAGGTCGAGGAAGTCGGGCCGCTGCGTGAGGAATCCGGTTACGGCGATCAGCAGCACAGTCTTCGTCCCGAACATGTTGACGGCGAGAATGCGGTCGAACACGGTCGGCCCGGCTGCGGCGCGCGAAAGTGCGAGCCCCATGGTGACGAGGATCGCTGCCATGGCTGCCGCGTACATCAGCGGGCTCCTTCCATGCGCGTCACTCGCCGGTCCATACTGCCCTCGAGGAGATCCTGGGCCGCCTCGGCGGTCAGCGCGTGTACGGTGATCTCATTTCCATGTGTGTCAACCGAGACCGTGCCTGGCGTGAGTGTGATGGAATTCGCGTAGATCACCCGTCCAATGTCGTGGGTCTGTGTGCAGCGGACCTTCACCAGGCTCGGGCTGATCGACATTCGCGGACGGAGAATGCGACCCGCCACGTGCAGATTCGCCTTCATGATCTCCCACAGAAGCCACGGGAGGTAGCCGAGGGCGCGCAGGGGCAACTCGACGGGCGCACCTTCGCGGTCGACGACGTTCATCCTGAGGGAGATGGCCAAAACGCCACCGCAAGAGACTGCACCGAGCGTCAACAGGAGTGGGGTGTAGTGGCCGGACAGGAGAAGCCACACGGCTGCGAGCACGAGACCCAGACCGATGGGGTACCTCAACGGCAAATCCGCGAGGAACGCTCTTTGGCGGGCCCCGACGCGTGAGACGCCCGTCGTGGCAGATGGTGAGGCCGAGCTCGTGATGAAGCCCGCGTCAGCATGACCGGCGACGCGGCTCTAGAAGTCCTGTTGGATGTTTATCCGACGCGGTCGCACCCACTCCCACCGGCTCGCGAATCTGAGGGTGTCGGAGTAGCGACCGGTAATCTCGATTCGGTTACCGGGGAGACGTCGCACCTCCAGGCGCTGCGCCTCTTCGGGAAGCCCCAGCTCCCGGGCGCGTTGCTGGAGGGTCCCGAGTATCTCCTGGTCCGTCATCTGAGCTGCCAAGCCGGCTTGCCGTTGCGCCTCCCCACGCAGGGATCGATAGTCGAACTCGCTCCCGACGTACACCACGCCCACGTACACCGCCACGCCAACGAGCAGTAGGAAGAGCAGGCAGCCCACCTTTGTCTTTCCCCGCGAGTCGGTCATCGGCCTACCATTGGGATTGAGCGCCATCGACGATCTTCTGGATCAGGTTCTCGAGCGCGACCTCGGTGCCCGTGTCTTCGGTCTCGTTGTTCGGATCGTACTCGCCGACGCCGGTCAGGCCTCCGTTCGTCCAGATGATCTCGTCTCGTGTCGCGTCGTAGATCTCGACGCGCGCGGCAATCGTGACGCGGCGTTGGAACACATCGGCGCCCACACCCTCACGGGCCTCGAAGTTGACGGCGTCGTCGGAGTATCGTTGAATCGACGCCCGGATGATCGCATCCGCCTCCCCCTCGGCGGCCAGGCGGAGTCCGAGACGGTCGCGGGCCGCATCCAGCAGCTCCTGCGTGAGGATCTCGGACAGACCGAAACGCGTCGTCTCGTTCGAGATGGGCTCGACGTACGCGGTGGCGATGTGACCCGGCAGGCCGCCGCCACCCGAGAAGCTGTAGCAGGCGGTCGTGAGGGCGAGCGCCATCGGCGCAATAGACCTAAGGTGGCGGATCCAGTACATAGTCCTCCGTGGGCCAGCGCTCGTCTTGCACGCGCACGTCCACGAGCTCCCATCGAACCCGGTTTGGCGTGAGAACGTCTCTATATCTTGCCTCGCTGGGCCAGGTCGTGTCCGGCCCCCATTCGAGGTCGATACGTCGCGCCAGGCGGTCACCGCGCCGCTCCTCGAGCCGCACGAGCCGTCCGTCTCGCAAGAAATAGTACCGCGTCCCTCCGTCTGGCGCGGGGTATTCGAGGACCTCGGCCCCATCACTCTCGAAACCCGCGGTCGGCGCCGTGTTCCCCGGGCGAAAGACCCCGGCCATCGCGTACAGAAAGACCGGAGCCGGGAGCTCCACGTCCTCGATCTCCCCCAGCGTCTCCAGGCGATCATCCGCGAGCACCGCAATCATCGACCCTTCACCGATCGTAAACAGGTCGAGCCGGAAGCTGTCGGGCGGGTTCACGCGGCTGACGCCGTCTCCCATGAGGTTTCCGCGCTCATCCGCGTACTCCCACTCGAAATCCACCCGTGATGGACGCTCTGCCCCGCTGCTCACGCGAGCTCGCGCGGCGACCGCAGCCGGGTCCGACAGCGGTGGACCGCGCTGCAACGACGCGGCACAGCCGCCAGCTGCCCAACTGATCGCCAGCGCCGCTAGAACCTTGGATCCCATGCCCACAGGGATCGAAACTACACCTCGTCGAGAAAGCGGGTCAAGAAAAGTCCTTTCCCGGGTGCCATTCTCGAAGTGATTCCAGTAGGTCGCGCACGTCGGGGGGAAGTCGAGTCGGACGGCCCGCGGTGTCCGTCGAGACCAGCTCGGTCAAGGCGGTGGCGAGCACCTCGCCATTCTCGCCATTCAGGATCCGATACGAGAAGGCGACCTTGCGGCTGCGGACCTCCTCGACGCGTGTTTCGACGCGCACAGGCGCGTCGTAGCCCACCGGGCGGCGGTACTCGACCTCGACGCGCGCTACCGGAAGTCGCACACCGCGCTCCTCCAGGCGGGCGTAGGACGCACCGGCCTCGCGCATGAGCGCCGAACGGCCCGATTCGCACCACACCAGGTAGTGGGCGTGGTGCGCACGGCCCATCTGGTCCGTTTCCGCGTATCTGACGTGAAGCTCGAGCGTGTGGCTCACGCGACCTCCTGAATGCCAACGAGTCGCGAGCGTATCCGCCGTCTCCGCCGGTGTCAAACGCTCCGAGCCGGGATATCTTTGCCGCCATGACCACGCGACCGACGCTGATCGTGTCTGATGCGCACCTGGGCGCCGTGCCCGCTCGGAACGAGCGGGCGTTTGGCGCGCTCCTCGAGCGCGTGCCATCGCTGGCCGCGGAGCTGCTGATCAACGGCGATCTGTTCGACTTCTGGTTCGAGTACCGCACGGTGATCCTGCGGACCCACTTCCATACGCTTCGGCGCCTCGCCGATGTCGTCGGGGCGGGTGTGCGCGTTCGTTTGGTGGGTGGCAACCACGACGCGTGGGGCGGGGATTTCCTGCGAGAGGAGATCGGACTGGAGCTTCTGGAAGGCCCGGTCGTGACCGATGTGGGGGGGCGAACGGCGTACGTGGCGCATGGGGACGGCCTCGGAGGGGGGGATCTCGGGTACCGGCTCCTGAAGCGCGTGACGCGTAGCGGCCCCGGGAGGTCGCTCTTCCGTCTCGTCCACCCGGATCTCGGGGCCCGCGTCGCGCGTCGTGCGAGTGCCACATCTCAGAAGCACTCTGCGGGGCCGGGTGGCGAAGACGCCCGAGCCGACCATCTGTCCCGCCACGCGGAAGCGCTGCTCCGCGCGAATGGCTCGCTGCAACTGGTGGTATTCGGGCACGCGCATCGGCCTGAGCTGCGGGAGATCGAGCCGGGCCGCTTCTACCTGAATGCAGGCGACTGGATCCATCACCTCACGTATGCTCTCGTCGACCCGGACTCCATACAGCTTCTGACCTGGGAGGCCGATCCGGCCTGAGGTTGGTCCGCGGGCAGTGCCTGCCGGGGTGCGACAGGAGACCGTCTTCAGGGCGCCGTCAGCTCCCCGAGGTCGACGGGCTCCAGGTGATCCAGCGGTCGGCCGAGAAAGAGCTTCGAGATGGTGCGGAAGCGTTCGGCGTCGTCCGTCACGAAGTACTCCCGTACTTCCGGTTCTGAGCGCTTCGTGAGGAGATCGTCGTGCTCGAGGCTTTCTTCGAGCGCCGCCGCGGTGGCCTCGGCCGAATCGACCAGCGTGATCCCGGCCCCCACCACCCGCGCGATGAGGGGCTTGAGGAGGGGATAGTGCGTGCACCCGAGCACGAGCGTGTCGATCCCCGTCCGCAACAGGGGCCGCAGGTACCGTTCCGCGGTCAGGCGCGCGACCTCGCCCTCGACCCAGCCCTCCTCCGCCAGGGCCACGAACAGCGGGCATGCCACAGAGTGGACGACCGCCTTCGGGTTCTCCGCCTGTATCGCACCTTCGTAGGTGCCGCTCTCGATCGTGCCCTGCGTGCCGATCACTCCGATCGCTCCTCCCCGGGAGCGGTGTACGGCGGCGCGCGCTCCGGGCTCGACGACGCCGATAACGGGAATCTTCAGCGCTTCGGCGATCATGTCGCACGCGTGCGCCGTCGCCGTATTACACGCGATGACGAGCGCCTTCACGTCTCGATCCAGCAGGAACGCCGTCGCCTCGGCCGCGTAACGCCGCACGGTGTCCGGCGACTTGGGCCCATACGGAAGACGCGCCGTATCGCCCAGATAGACCGTGGACTCGGCTGGCAGGCGCTCGTGGATGGACCGCAGGACCGTCAGCCCACCGATCCCTGAATCGAACACCCCGATCGGTGCGTCGACGGCCGTGGACCCCGTGGCGGCGAAACGGAGCGCGGCGCTCTCAGCGCGCGACGGCGGGTGGGGTGTCACGGGATCCTCAACGGGATGCGGTAGGTGATTTGGACCCCCTGCGAGCCGTCCTCCGGTACCGTGACCTCGGGCTCGAAGTCCCAGAAATGCGCCGAGACCCAGGCGTCGAGGCCGCTGAGAAAGGCGATGAAAGCGGACAGGACGATCCAGTTCTCGCGTTCCCCCGTGCGGCTGTCGACAAGGCCTTGGTTGGGTGGATTCGCCTTCCGAGCGGCGCTCAGCTTCGCGTGGGACTTGAACACCATGAACAGGCTGGCCGTTTCGGCCGCGAAATACACGCCGCCACGGGCGGGTCGGTGAACCGCGGTCTGACCCCAACCTGGAAGAACGAGCGACCGGAGGAGCGCGCCTACGGGACTGACGGGAGGGAACGTGTCAGCGACGACTCCCACGGTATCGGGCGCCACGACGGGCCGCTCGGGCGTCTGGGCTCTCGCGGCGCGCGGTGCCAGGGTGGCGAGAAGGAGCAGCCCGCTCAAGGTGATTGCCGGGAAGATGGCGGGAACGTGTGGGAATCGAACCCACCCGGGACGCATACACGCCCCGTGACGGTTTTGAAGACCGCAGACGACACCAGTCGCCATCCGCTCCCCTGTCCTCCCGCTCACGGCCCTGGCAGGCTGCTGACCCGTCTCCGCCGATGTCCGCTCAATCGGGCCGCCGGGCTATGACTTCGATCTCCACGCGCGCATCGCGGGGTAGACACGCGGCTTCGACCGTCGAGCGCGACGGATACGGCGAATCGAAGTACTGGGCATAAATTTCGTTTACGGTGCCGAACTCGCCCATGTCGGCCAGGAAGACGGTCGTCTTGACCACGTCCGCGGTCGTGAGCCCGGCGGCACTCAGGACCGCCTGCAGGTTCTGGAACACCCGGTGAGTCTGCCCCGCCACGTCGTCACTCACGAGCTGCCCGCTCCCGGGGTCGAGACCGATCTGACCGGCGGAGAAGAACAGATCACCCGCCCAGCTCCCTTGCGAATACGGTCCGATGGCGGCTGGAGCCTCCGTGGTTGCAACGGTCTGTACCTGAATCACGTTCGCTACTCCCGTGTCGTTTCCAAACCCGCTCTCATCTCCCGTCGTTCGATCGGGCGTGCCCCGAGACGCGCGACGGACAAACCGGCGGCGAAGTTGGCCAGCAGGGCCGCTTCGGAGGGTGTCGCACCGGCGGCGAACGCTACCGCCAGCGCCGCCGTCACCGTGTCACCGGCCCCGGAGACATCGTACACCTCGCGGGCCCGCGAGGGAATCCGCTCGACCACTCCTGACTCCTCCGCCAACAGGCACATCCCTCGCTCGCCGAGCGTCATCAGAAGGTGCCGGCAGCCGACCCGCCTGGCGACCGCGAGGAGCTCTTCCGGCGTCTCGGGAGGGCTCTCCTGGCCCGTTGCGGCTGCGACTTCACTGCCGTTCGGCTTGAACACGTCGCAACCGGGATACATGAAGAAGTTCCGCAGCTTCGGGTCGACGATCGAGACGATATCTCTGGTCCGAGCTTGGGCCAGAAGAGGGGCCGCAGTGTCGGGTAGTAAGGATCCCTTGTCATAGTCCTGGAGGACAAGGACATCCACGTCTGCCAAATGTGCCCCGGCCCGTTCGAGGATCGCGGCGGAAACACCCTGGTCCACGGCATGGGTAGACTCTCGGTCGATCCGGAGAACCTGTTGGTGTCTGGCAAGGACGCGCAGCTTCGCTGTGGTAGGCCTGGAGGGATCGACCACGAGCCCATCGCTCGGAATGTCCCGTCGTTCCACGAGTCGTCGAACGTGCGTTCCCGCCGCATCGTCTCCGACCACGCCAACGAGACGACAGGAGGCACCCAGAGCTCGCACACCTGCGGCCACGTTCGCCGCGCCACCCAGCGCTCGACGGTGTGCCGTCGCATGCAACACGGGCACCGGCGCCTCGGGTGAGATACGGCTGACCTCGCCGGACAGGTACCGATCCAACATGATATCGCCAACGACCAACACGCGTAGCCCGGTGGCGTGACCGAGGACGCGCTCCAGCAAAGCCGGGGTAAGTGTTGGAGGGATCATGTGGTTATCTTGCGTTCTGTCGGTGGGCGCCGGTAGCCTCCGCCACGTCCGGGCACCAGGGATGGGCCCGGCGGTGCGCGTGGCCCGCGGCCCGCCGGCCGAAACCGGGCGCGAAGAATACGATAGACTTCTGACGGGTGTCAAAAGACGAGGCCATGGGCCAACCTTCCGCCAGCCGCTCAGCGGCGCGACTAGCTCGCGATTCCGTTTTTCGCGTGGCTTTCGCGGTCCAGGAGTATTTTACCCTCCTGGGTCGGGTGATCCGAACGGCGTTTACAAAGCCTGCCTACATTCGGGACTTCCTCCAGCAACTCGACACCATCGGCGTCGGCTCATTGTTCATAGTGGTCCTCACGGGCTTGTTCACGGGGATGGTGCTGGCCCTTCAATCCGCGGTGGAGATGAAGCAGTTCGGCGCGACCATCTACATCGGTCGTCTCGTTGGGGCGAGCGCGGTCCGCGAGTTGGGGCCCGTGCTGACCGCGCTCATGGTCACCGGGCGCGCCGGAGCCGGCATGGCGGCGGCGATCGGGGCCATGAAGGTCACGGAGCAGGTGGATGCCTTGCGCACGATGGGCGTCGACCCGGTGCGAAAACTCGTGACACCGCGCGTCCTCGCGGCCGTCCTCATGCTCCCGATCCTCACGATCATCACCGATCTGATCGCGATCCTGGGTGGATTGCTGATCGCGGTCGTAAAGCTGGATCTCACGGCCGATCTGTATATGCGATCGGTCTACGTAAGCTTGGCGGACACGGGGTTCATCCTGCGGTACATTCCGATCGACTTGATCCAGGGGCTGGCCAAGCCGATTGCCTTCGGTGGGATCATGGCGCTGACGAGTTGTTATTACGGATTGCGGACCGCCGGGGGCACCGAGGGCGTGGGGCGGGCCACGACGCAGGCCGTGGTCACCTCTTCCATCCTGATTCTCGCATCGGATTATTTCTTGACGCAGATTCTGATCGCGCTGCTGGTAGAATGAAGCACCCACGATCGACACCGGCCTCGGAGGAGGGCCTGGATCGGCTTGTCGACGAGGTGCGGGCCGAGGTGCGGAGAGAGCTTGCCTCCGAGCCTGCGGAGGATGGGTCCGATGTCCATACCGTGGAGCTTCGAGATGTATGGCTCGCCTACGGAGACAATCAGGTGCTGCGTGGCATCAGCTTCGGGGTGTCACGTGGAGAAACACTCTGCATCCTGGGGGGATCCGGCGTCGGAAAATCGACCATTCTGAGACTCATTCTGAGGCTCCTCCTCCCCGACCGGGGCGAAGTCCTCGTGGGGGGACGGGATATCTGTTCGGTCTCGTACAAAGATGTGCTGGAGCTTCGTGAGAACATGGGAATGGTCTTCCAGGCTTCGGCGTTGTTCGATTCGCTGACCGTGTTCGACAACGTGGCATTCCCCCTGTACGAGCACACGAACATGCTCGATGAAGAAATTCGGGAGCGCGTGTTGGAGGTGCTGAGCTTTGTCGACCTCGATCCTCGGGAGGTGCTCGAGCTGCTCCCGGCGGAGTTGAGCGGTGGAATGCGGAAGCGGGTCGGAGTCGCGCGTGCCATAGCGCACGAGCCGCCGATCATCCTGTTCGATGAGCCCACCAGCGGGCTGGACCCCGTCACCACACGCACAGTGGACGAATTGATTCTCAAGCTTCGTCACGAGCTCGGGGTTTGCTCCGTGGTTGTGACGCACGACATTCGTTCTGCGGTAAGGATCGCGACGGAGGCCGCCCTCCTACTGAACGGAGAGATCATCTTCAAAGGAGCGCCGGAAGAGATGTTTGCGTCCGATGATGCGTATGTGCGCGCCTTTCTGGACTGAGCCACGGTGGAAAGCATAGGTCGACGATGAGACGCTCGAAGCCCGTCACATGGGACCAGATACGCGTGGGGTTGGTGCTCCTCACGTCGCTGGTCATCCTGTCGCTGGGTGTGTTCTTCATCGGAGACATCGGCGACGTGTTCGGTACCCGGTATCGGCTCGTGACGCTGATGGAATCTGCCGCAGGGCTGGTTCCAGGCGCCCCCGTACAGGTTGCGGGCCAGAACGCCGGGCAGGTGGATCGCATCGAGTTCATCAGCCCCGAAGACCGTCCGCCGACCGGGGAGGCGGTAGCGGTGTGGCTCGCAGTCAACATCGAGATCCGGGATCAGGTACGATCGGACTCGCGCGCGCGGGTCAGGACGCAGGGTCTTCTGGGTGACCGGTTGATCGATATCGAACCGGGATCGGCCGACCAGCCCATGCTCCTCGAGGGCGACACGCTGGCGGCGGCTCCCGCCCTCAACTACCAGGAGCTTCTGGGTCAGGCCGCCGATGCCGTCCAGAACCTGACAACTCTGGCGGCGAACCTTTCGGCGGTGACGGACAGCCTGCTCGTCGGCGAAGGGGCGCTGGGGCAGATGCTCGTGGACGACCGGTTGTACCGGAATCTCGTGGAGCTGAGCGACGGGCTGAACGAGGTGATCGGGCCTGTCTCGGAGGGGCAGGGATTTTTGGGCCGACTCATTCAGGAAGACACGCTCTACCACAGGATGGTCAGCGCGACCGAGGGACTCGACTCGCTCACCCGTGCGCTCGTCTCGGGGAACGGAACGCTGGGGCAGCTCGTGCAGTCGGACTCCCTGTACCGGGCGTTGAGCTCATCCGCGACGCGCGCGGACTCGTTGTTGGCGAGATTCGAGCGCGGGGATGGCTCTCTCGGGCGACTGATCACCGACGAAGGGTTGTACGAGGAGCTGTTGAGGACCATAGTCGACGTGAACGCATTGCTCCAGGATCTGCGCGAGGACCCGAAGCGCTTCATCCCATCGATCCGCGTCTTTTAGCCTGCGCTCGGGCGAGTGCGCGACGCGCCGGCAGCTACTCCTCTGCGGGACGACCGTCCTTCAAGAGCTCGTGCAGCGTCCGAAGCTCCAGGATCTCGTACTCGCGTGGCCCCGTAGGCAAGCTCGCGCTGACGCGGTCACCGGGACGCTTACCAAGAAGGGCTCTCGCGATCGGCGACTCCATGGAGACCTCCGAGTTGTCGAAGTCCAGGTGGTCACCCAGGGTCAGGGTAAACTCCTCGACGCTGCCGTCACCGGCATCTCGAACCGTTACACGTGAACCGAACCCGACACGGTCGAGAGGCACCTTGTCCGCCTCGATGTCACCCATCGTGGAGAGTCGTCGGGCGATGTACTCGAGCTTCGCTCGGACAAAGCCCTGCCGTTCGAGCGCTGCGGAGTACTCGGAGTTCTCTCGCAGGTCACCTTGCGCAGCCGCCTGCTCGATCTCTCGAGGGAGTATGACGTTCAGTTCGTGAAGCAGCGCATCCGCCTCGTCCGACAGTTTCCTCTTGATGTCGTCCAGCATCGTCACCCTTCGTCGCTCGCCTACGCTGTCTGCGCGGGCACAAAAAAAGCCGAGGCGCCTTGAGACAGCGCCTCGGGTGATGATGGAGGCGGCGGGAATCGAACCCGCGTCCGCGAGCCCATCCACCACGGTGTCTACGTGCGTAGTCCGCGATTCGAGTCTCGCCCATTGCCGGTTCACGGACCACCGGGTCAGGACCAGCCGTGAGCGGCCGAAGCCGCGATCTCGTCACCTCCACCCACGGCGTGTTTCGGTGACCAGCCCGATTTGTCGTCGCCCCGCGGCCGGCCTCGGGCCGGGCCGAGCCTCGGGACGGGCTACGTTAGATTACGCAGCCAGCGCCAAGTTGTCGTTGGCAGCTAAAATGTTTCCCGGTGTTTTTCGAGGATCCGAGCACCTCGGCACGCTCCCGCGGCTTCCAGTTCACGCGTCGAAGCCGTATCGCCCCCAGTTTTCAAGAAGCACTAATGCACCCCGAATGGCCTGGGCCTCCCGGGTGTCGCTACAGAATACACGATTTCGGTTCATGTGGTTCCGCGCAAGAAGCACACCCAGCGGCATCATCCGAGCGGAATCCACGAGCCCGAACATCGGTTCCAGCGTTTTGACAGTCTTGAAGGCGCGCGGGTATACTCGAATCGCGGCCCCGTGCCAGGTGTCGCGATCCTGACGCCACCTCAGGGACGGGATAGCCTACCCGAGATCGATCAAGCACCCCGCTTTGGCGGAGGAGACAATACATGTTGCTCAGAGATTTCTTCTCGACCGACACGATCAAGCTCGATCTGGAAGCCGAGACGAAGGACGATGCGCTCAAGGAACTCGTGACTCTCTTCGGTCTGGATGACAAGTCGGAGGGGATCCTGTTCAAGATGTTGAAACGGCGGGAGAACCTCGGATCGACCGGGATCGGGCGTGGAATCGCCATCCCACACTGCCGCTCGCTGGTCGTGAACCGGCTTCGCGTCGCATTCGGCCGACAGGCATCCGGACTCGATTTCAAGGCGATCGACGGAAAACCCGTTCGCTACATCTTCCTGATCGTCGCCCCACCGCTGGAGGTCTCGAACCAATACCTTCCTGTGCTGGGGAAGATCGCGCAGTTCGGCAAGGAGCCGGACGTGCCCGAAAAGCTCGCCGCTCTCGAGAAGGAGCAGAGCTTCATCCAGCTGCTAGAGTCTAAAGGCATATAACCGTGCACCCGCAGCTCGAGCTCCTGCTGGAGATCCAGGACTTGCGGTCACAGAGCGTCGGCTTGCACGAGGAGCCGCTGCGGGCCGTCGAGAGCAAGGTGTTCGACGTCGAGATCGAGGACGCGGTTCGACGGCTCGACGAAAAAGTGATCGAGCTCGAGGAGCGTCTGAGTCCGGAGGTGCGCCAGCGCTACCGGTTGATCACGGACAAGGGAGACCGGGCCGTAGTCCCGGTGTTGAGTGGCATCTGCTACGGCTGCTTCATGGCCGTTCCAACCGCCTGGGCCTCGGAAGCCGATCGAAACCGGCGGATCGACGTGTGCGAGAACTGCGGCCGGTTCCTGTATCACGTCGATTGAGCCAGTCGAACGTTAGCGCACCAGTACTCGTCCATCTCCCGTCCGGCGTGTGATGCCCTCGCGATCGAGGTATTCGAGGATCGGAATCAGATACTTACGCGACAGGCCGAGGGCCTCCTTGAAACGGGTCGGGGGGGCGACCCCACCATCCGCCAGCAAGTTCCGGACACGCGCCACGAGGGACTCACGCTCCTCCCAACCGAGATGTATCTCCGGGGTGATCGCGACGATTCGCCCCTCATCCTGCAAGAGCGGAAGCAGATCATCGAGCAGATCACGATCGATTCGAAGCGCCCTACCCAGATCGTTCACCGTCGGCGGTTGAAGTCCGCCCGTCCGAATCCTGCGGAGGATCTCTTCCCGAGCTTCGCGTTCGGCCTGGGTCAACCGGGGCTCGTGCCCTGGTAGAGAGACGCGCGGGCCAACGATCTGAACGGATCCAAGCTCCGAGAGACCCTCGAGCGCCGCGTCGACCAGTTCCGGGGCGCAGGAGTACCGGGCCTGAGCCCGTACCGCACTGAGCGAGACCGCGGACGCGCGCCGGTGCGTCTCCTGTAGCTGCTCGACCGCCTCCAGCGTCCGAACCGTGGCCCGATCGAGCGCATCCTGGCTGAACCAGCCCTCCCCGATGCGTAGAAGCTCGGGATCGGTCTCGCCGGTTTCCTTCACGGCCGACGCCGTGCACCCTGTCGCGATCGGAGCTTCGGCCTCCGGAAGACCCCGGGTGTCGCGCAGCCGGATCGCCGCACGAATGGCGACGAACGGCTCGTCGTCGAGGAGCGACGCCCAGGTTCTCGTTCTCGAGTCCCACTGACGAGGCGGGTCCAGCTCGGCGATCTCGCCACCACCGATCGTCGTTACAGGAGAATAGAAGCGGAGAATGAGGCGGTCGCGGACCCTGGCTACCAGGGGATCTTCCAGCACGAGGGTCGCCCAACCCGACGCGCCCGGTTCGAGCGTGTGCGCACCGGCCAACAGAACGCGGGCCATCGTTTCTCTCGTCCCCAGGTACACGCGGATGCGCTGTCCATGCTCGAGCGGACGGCCGGGGCGCTGGAGCAGCTGGAGCCGAACTCCCAGGCGAACCGACTCACGCCAGTTGTCATCGGACACGAGGACGCTGCCACGCGGTGCTTGCGGGGGTTCCAGCCCGACCAGGGCCAGCGCACACCGGTGTCCCGCGGCAACATTCGATCGAGCTTGCCCGTGCACCTGGAGGGCACGCACGCGAGCCACATGTCCTCCTGGCATGATGGTGAGCTGATCGCCGACGGCCACGCTCCCGGTCCAGAGCGTTCCGGTCACCACTGTACCCGTTCCCCGAATGCTGAAGGACCGATCGACCGGGAGGCGAAAGAGGTCGTTCACCTCACGGGTGTTCGTCGCGCCGAGCTCCACGAGCAGTGCCTCGCGCAGTGCGTCCAATCCGCTCCCGGTCAGGGCCGAGACGGGCACCATCGGCCATGCTTCGTGCCCCAGCACCTGGCGCATCATCTCTCCCGTGGCGTCCACGGCGAGCTCCAACCACGCCTCATCCACCCGGTCCGTCTTCGTCAGAGCCACGACCCCATGCTCGATACCGAGCAGTCTGGCGATCGCCAGATGCTCGTACGTCTGCGGCATCGGTCCCTCATCGGCCGCGACCACCAGAAGTAACAAGTCGATGCCCGTGGCTCCCGCCAGCATGTTCTTGAGGAAGTCCTCATGACCGGGGACATCCACGATCCCGGTCTCCAGATTCTCCTCCAGCGGGAGCTCCGCGAACCCGATGTCGATCGTCAGGCCTCGTTCGCGCTCCTCCTTCCAACGGTCCGTCTCGACTCCCGTCAGAGCGCGCACGAGAGCGGTCTTCCCGTGATCCACGTGGCCGCCTGTCCCAATAACGAAGCCGCTCGAGGGTGTCACATCCGACACGGGCGTGCTCACGTGAGCTCTCGGAGGAACGGGAGCGATCGGAGTTGAGAGCCTTCTGCCAGGTGATAGCGAATGAAATCGGACAGCCACCGTCCCTGGGGCCCGGCCACGGGGCCCTCCAGCCGGTCGCCCTCCACGAGCCCCCGCAGGCTGGTGAGCTCGTTTGGCTCTATCGTCGGCCCGCTCGGGGTACAATCCAGGCATCGCAGGCCGCCGGCCTCGAAATCGAAGCGGGCGCTCCCGCCGCCGATGAGACGGCCACACGCGACGCACGCTCCCAGCTCGGGCTGGAAGCCGAGAGTCCCAACGAGCGACCAAATCCGACCCAGCCCGATGGAGAGACTATCTCTACCGTCCACTGCCAGCAGCGCGTCGAGGCCGTCGGTGAGCGTTCGGTACAGCCGATCGTCCCGGTGCTCCGGCGCCAACCGCATCACGAGCTCGCACATGACGCTCGCGGCCGTGTACGCCCCGAGCTCGGTCCCCAGCGCGCGACGCTCGCGCAGGAGCTCGAAAGCGGAGAGCGCGTGGAGGTCGCGACCCTCCTTCATGTACAGCGTAGCGTCCCCCTCCGAGAATGGCTCCAGAAGACCTCCGAAACGGCTCTTTGGCCGGAGGGCACCACGCGCCAGGGCGGAACAGGGACCGTGCTCGAGCGTCATGAGCCGGAGGATCTTGCTCGTGTCGCTGTATCGGTACGTCTGCAGCACGACGGCCCGCGTGGTGACTATGCCCATTCCGTCTCGAATCGATCCCGGCTCGTGGGTGTGCGTGCCTCAGCGCACCACCAGATCGACCGCCCCCTGCCCAACCGGAATGTCGTCCAGAAACGCGCCATCGTCGGACAACAACGCGAGGCGGCCGTTGGAACCGGCGGAGAACGTGATGCACAGAAGCCGCCCATCGGTCAAACTCGTGGCCGCCCAGCAATTCAGGTCCGCTCCCGAGGCATCCCGAGGGCGAATCGGGTTGTTGGGTCCCCTGGTGAAGGTGCGCGTAGGCAAGTTGAACGATACGACATCGGTGCTCCCGAAGTCGCCTCCGGTGGTTCGCGTCACATAGATGAATCCGTTGCGCCCGGGTTCCACCGCAATCCCGTTGCCCTCCAGTGCGAGCGAGGTGATCACCTGTCGCGCGGCCGCGTTCGCGATCACCAGCTGTCCGTCGTTGTCGGGTGCGAAGTCGGGCGCCGGGCCGAATCCACCTCCGGCGAGGACGAGAACATCATCCCCGAGGACGAGAGCGTCGTTGGCGTTGACCGCGCCCGTGAGCGGGATCTCATCGAAGAACGAGCCGTCGGTGAACAGGTACAGCCCTATGCGAGGATCGCCCAATGGCTGAAACGTTCCTCCCACATCGTCGAGGTTCGCGTCGATCGATAGCAGGACCCCCCCGACGGGGATGACGCGCTCCGTGAACTCGCCCACATCGGTTGCCAGCAGCTGTGCGCTGGGCGATCCGGGAAACGCGATGTAGATGGAGTTGTGCCCTCGGGTGCCCACCAGCGTGCCGACGGTCCCCCCGAGGTCGATCACGAGGCTCGGTTTCGAGGGATCGGCCAGCGCGCCGGGTGTATTGGGTGCAGCTAGATCCGGGAAGGTCGTGACGGCCTGCGCCCCGGTGGCGAAGCTACCGAACAGGATCTGGCTACCGCCCGCGGCGCTGATCGTAGTCACCCAGATGTCCGACAGAACGTCCATCCCGACCCCGTCGAAGTTCGCGGGGAGGATGATCGCGCTACCCGCGCTCTCCAATGCATCGCCACGGACGGCCACACGCGAGATTGTTTTGCTCAACGAATTGAGGACGAAGACTTCGGCCGTAATCGGCCCGCCGTTTCCGTTTCCGTTTCCGTTTCCGTTCGGACCCGTGGACTCGTTGCAGGCCCCGGTGACCACCCCCAGGCCCAGAGTCACGGCCATCGCTCGACGTAACGTTCGGTGCATCCTCCGCCTCCTCATGAGATTGGTATGTCCGACGGATCCCCATCCGGCGGAGCGGCCGGGACCTCAGGGTCCGGCGCGCCTACGCCGCGGTCGACGGACGACCCGTCGAGGTGCATGTTCCCGGCCCGCCGGTCAGAGAGCAACCCGGACCGTGGCCGTGTCTGAAATCCTATCCGAAACGAGAGCTGCCTCCCCGGCTCGGGGAAGAGCTCGACGAGCTCGTAACGCGCGTCCAGCAGGTTCCGGATCCCCAGCTCGAGCTCGAGATCGACGCTGCCGATGTCTATCTTATGGCGCCCCGCGACGTCCATGAGCGCGACAGCCGGCAACTCGTGTGTCGCCGCGATCGAGGTCACGCGCGGACCCGTGTAGCGAAGCCGCAGGAGAGCGCGGCGCGGTCCGGAGGTCTTTTCGATAGCCATGCCCCCCGACCACTCGGGCTGATATGGAAGCGCCGTCCGGTCCGTCGCGAACTGCACCCGGCTTCGGGTCCAGGCTCCCGTGAGATCGATCTCCCAACCCGGCGCGGGTGACAGCGCTACCCCCACCTCCACGCCGAGCGCCGTCAGCCGGCCCGCGTTCCGGGCGCTCCACACCGCTGTGCTGCTGGGGAGCCAAACGATGGGGTCTGTGGTTCGCCGATAGAACACGCTGGAACGCGCCCGAAATCGTCCGGGCCTCCACTCCAGACCGAGCTCCGCGTCGAGATCCACCCGCTCCGAGCGCAGATTCGGGTTGGGTCGTACCTGATAGCTCGATGCGAGATACAGATCGGCGAAGGTCGGAATTCGGTACGCCTGCCCTGCCCGGCCCCAGACCCGCCACCCTTCCCCGAACCGACTATCGATCGAGAGCGCGGGCGAGAGCACGGCTTCGCTCCCCGCCATGTCTGCGGCGAGCGACGGGGTGATCTCCAATGTCGGGGGGCCGAATGCCCTCGCTGCGCTCAGACCGGCCATCCAACGCCCGTTCGGTCCGTCCAGTAGGGTTCCGCCCACGCTCTCGTTCGCCACGTAGCCGGCGAGCAGCCACGACGAGGAGACACCGGGACGCCAACGGCCTTGTAGCCGGATCTGCCGGGCGCTCAGGGACTCTTCCCGGTCGATGCGGCGGTCCGTGTAGCGCTGCTGTCGGTGTGTGTAGCCGGCGGTCACTCCCGATCCGCCCTCGGTCTCCGCGCTCAACGAGAATTGTCCCGTCACCTCGCGCCATCGGGCCTCGTCGAAGAGACGGGTCCCCATTCGGCCGGGGCTTCCTCGCTCCACGGCATCGATGCGGCCCAGGGCGCCGAGGGGTAGATGCGCGAGCCGGGCCGCGATCGTCACGTGCCCGGCCTGACGGTCGGCATTCCTGCGCTTCTCCGATGGGTGCCCGGGTGAGACGCGGTTCTCGAACGCGTAGTCGTTCCGGGCGCGTTCCAGCCGCGCCCCGATGCTCAGCGTCCCGAGGCGCCCGCCGGTCCCGCTGGACAAGTCCGCCGCTACATGGCCGAAGGACCCGGCCGTGAGACCGGCCGACGTGCCGCGCACCGCGCCTCGCGTGCGGAGAGCAACGACTCCCGCGGACGCTCCCGAACCGCTGCCGGCGTCGGCGCCGAGCACGACGGTGGCGGACTCGAGGCTTCTGGCCGGAATGCCCGACAGATCGGCCACGCCCGTCAGAGGGTCGTTGACCGGCATTCCGTCCAGGAGCACCAGTACGGCCTCGGGTCGGCTCCCCCGAATCGTGACCACCTGCGGCCCGCCCTCACCGCGTCCACGCACCTCGAGCCCCGGCAGTCCGGCCAGCCAATCCGCGAGCGTCGTGGAGGGGGGTGCGAGCTCTCCGAGCTGGATGCGGTGGACCGTGTGTCCCCGGAGTCGGGCCGTGGGTTCGACCTCGATCCGCGCAAGGAGCTCCTCCACCGGGACGGGCGCCGGGGTCAGGTAGATATCCAGCTCGTTGCCGACGATGCCGCCAGCGTTGCCGACAATGCCGCCAGCTTCGCCCACGCGCACGCGACGGGTCACGGGAGCGAATCCCATCGCGCTGACGCGCAAGTCGTACACGTCCCCTGCCTCCACGAGCGTGCGATAGACACCGTTCTCCCGGGTCTCGGCGACCGGGATGGAACCGGACCGGTCGGTCGCGCCGTCCGTCCGCGTGAGCCAGACTCGCGCGCCTGGAATCGGGCGGGCCGCGTCCTCCTCTCCCGCCCAAAGTCGCACGCGGAGCTCCACGGTGAACGAAGCTCGCTCCGCGCCAGCCTGTCCCCGGCGTGGGTCGATGGCCCTGGTCTCGCCCTGTGCCAGGAGCTCCGCAGGGACCAGGGTGAGCCATATTCCGACCAGGGCCGCGGTCGCCTTGCCTCCGCCCGCTCCGGTGGCGCGAGCGGCTCGTTCGTATCTCACCATTCCGGTCGTTCCTCCGAGCTCGCCGCGATCGGTTCCGCCATGGGTACGACCAGGAGGCCGAGCGGGCCCAGGTCTTCCACCCGGACCTGACACCCGTACGTCCGGCGCAGCGCGTCCGGCTCGAGGACCGCGCTCGGGTGGCCCCCCGCGATCAGCTCCCCCTCCGCCAGGAGCAAAAGCGAATCCGCGTAGCGACTGGCCAGATTCAGATCGTGGGTAACGCATATCACGGTCCAGCCTCCCTGGCCCACCAGCCGTCTCAGGAGCTCGAAGAAACGGACGGCGTGTCCGAGGTCCAGATGCGCGGTGGGCTCGTCCAGCAGGAGCACGCTCGGGGCCTGAGCCAGGGCCCGAGCGAGCTTCGCACGCTGCACCTCTCCTCCGGATAGCTCGGCCAACTGGCGATCGACCAGGGTCCACATATCCGTGCGCCGGAGGGCCGCGTCGACGGCTTCGTGATCATGAGCTGCCAATGGCGCCCAGGCCATGTCTCTCGAGAGCTCTCGACGTCCCCATTCGTCCAGTCGGCGATCGCGAAGGCTGATCCGCCCGGCCGATGGTCGCGACACACCGGACAGGAGTCGCAGGAGGGTGCTCTTCCCCGCCCCGTTCGGTCCGACCAGTGCCGTCCAGCGTCCCTCCTCGATGTCGCAAGTGATGCCGCGTACTGCCTCGTCGCCGGTCCGTGGGTACGCGAACCTCACGTCCTGTAGCCGGAAGAGAGGGGCTGGCTCACGCATGTCGCCTGCGCAGCAGCACGAGGAAGAGCGGAACTCCCAGGAGCGCCGTCACCACTCCGACGGGCAGCTCGAGAGGACGGAAGGTCGTCCGGGCGAGCGTGTCGGCGAGCACGAGCACTCCTCCGCCCGCCAAAAAACAGAACGGGATCAGGTACCGGTGGTCGGCTCCCCAAACGAGGCGTACCGCGTGGGGCACGACCAGTCCGATGAACCCGATGACGCCGGCCACGCTGACCGCCGCGGCGGCGAGCAGGGATGCCAGCAGGAACGAGGCCCGCTTGACCGTCTCGACCCGTGTTCCCAGGTGGGCTGCAGTCTCCTCGCCCAGTGCGAGTGCGTTGAGATGTCGCGCGAGAGCGAGGGCGGTCAGAGTCGAAACCCCCGCGTACAGAGCGAGCGCCACCGTCATCTCCCAGGACACCCCGCTCAGGCTGCCCATCGTCCACAGGACGGCGGCTCGCATGGCCTCCCCCCGCGCCATCGTGAGCAGCAGCATGACGCCCGCGCCAAAGAACGCGGCGACCACGACACCAGCGAGGATCATGATGTGGGTGTCGAGCCGGCCGACAGCGTAGGCGACCCGAAACACGATCGCGATGGCCAACAACGAGCCAGCGAGACCGGCCAGGACGAGCCCGCCCGACCCCAGCCACGAGAAACCGAGGGTCAAAGCCCCGACGGCGCCGAACGCGGCCCCAGACGAGACACCGAGCAGATACGGCTCCGCGAGCGGGTTGCGGAGCAGCGCCTGAAACAACGTGCCGGAGACTGCCAGGCTCGCTCCGGTCAGGATGCCCGCGGCTACGCGGGGCAGCCGGAGCGAGACCAGAATCGAGCGCGCGGCGGGATCGGCGCCCGGATCCGTCAAGGCGTTCCACACGGTCGCCGGTGACAACGGTGCAGCCCCGAGGAGCAGACCGCAGATCCCGGCCAGCAGGACGAACCCACTGAGCAACGCGGCCCCCACTGCCTTGCTCCGCATCACCGACAGGTTCCCTTCTCGAAGGTGGCGATCTCCAGCTCGCGCAGGCCCGACGCGTCCGGGTGCAGGACGCGGGCGATCTCCAGAGCGGCTTCCACGATCCGCGGCCCGAGCCGGTGCGCCAGGTCTCCGTCGATGCGGTGGACCCCGCCAGAGGCAACGGCCGGCACGGTCATCCACCCGGTGCGCTCGGCCGGAGCCACGCGCTCCGCCTCCTGCCGAGATACGGGGTACAGAATCACGTCGGGCGCACGCGCGACGATCGCCTCGAGGCTGACCTGCGGGGATGGGTCTGCCAGGTCGTGGAAGATGTTCTGCCCCCCTGCCGTTCGGATCAGCGCGTCCAGATAGCTGCCGCGACCGATCGTGATCGGCGGGTCCGCCCACACGTCGTAGTAGACCCGCGGGCGCTGGCGAGACCCGACAGACTCCCTCACGAGTGTGAGGCCCTCGCGCATCCGGTTCTGCAAGCGAAGGGCTGCCGCCTGGCAACCGGTCGCCTCACCGAGCGCCAGGATGTTGCGGTCCAGGTCGTCCAGGGTGTCGTGATGCAATGGGAGCGTTGTGACTCCCAGATCCGACAGTCGCTCGGAGACCCCCGCGTTGCCGGCTCCCGCGTACAGGATGACGAGATCGGGCTGCCGGGCCACGACCAGCTCCAGCGTCGGGCGAACTCCGTCTCCGACGTCGGGAATGGCCCTGGCGGCGGCCGGATAGATGTCCCAGTGCGTTCGTCCAACGAGTCGATCGCCGGCCCCGATGGCGAACAGGATCTCTGTGGCGGCCGGGATGAGAGACACGATGCGCCGCACGCCCGCTTCCTGTCCCGTCGGCGCTGACGGTTCGGCGGATCCACGCATGCCGCTCGCAAGGACCGCCATGAGGACCAGCGCCGACAAGACACATGCGGCGACGATCCGCGCAGTGCGTGAGACAGGGACGCTGGGGTTTCGCTTGTGCACCGCACCGCCTCCCGGAAGGGCTCGGTGCGAGTCGGCCGACTCTGAAGAGGCTGGACCCGCCCCCACCCTTCCCGCGAAGAGCTCGTTGGGGCCATGGACGGGTGCGTCTCCTGGCTCGAGGCGTTCTCCCCATGCGCCTTCCCGGCGTAGTCTTCACGCCAGTGGCTTGGTGCCCGGGGAGTCGGCTGTTATGCCGAACCTCTCACAGTGGCGGGGCCGCGTCGGTTTCTCACCGAACTTCCGTTCGACCCGTCCATGTAACGTCTGTGACAACGGCAAAATGTCTCGGCCGGTCGAGCGCGGCAACCCACCCACTCATCGCTCCAGGTGTGCCCCCGGCCCACCTCCCTTTGTTGGGGTGTTCCCGCCGGCACCGCGTCGTGCTCTCCTGGAGGCAAGGCTGTCTGGTCCGCGACCCTGCAGGCGACGCCGAAAGGCCCTCTCGACGAGCGACCGTTGGCGCGCGCTATCTGATGGACATGCGATCCTGGGAGTAGACGTCGGGTTCGAACGACCCCGGTGTCACGCCGCGTGACTCCCGCGTCGCGAGCGAGGGGGCCTGCGGCGTTCGCCGTGACCGCCGCTGAGCGGTGTGGCGAGCGAGAAGCGCTCGCAGTGAGGAGAGGGCGTGCTGGGAGAACCGCCCCTACGGTGTGAAGCGCCCGAAGTCCTCCGGGTTGAGCCGTTTCAGATACTCCCGCAACGGCTCCTCCCCGGCCTCGCCCGGCTCGCTGATACCCGGCACCGGCTCGCCATCCATTTCGTCCATCTCGGCGTCCTCGATTTCGAGCGTGGAGAGCTCGAGCAGATTCTCATCTGCGAAGATCGGGGCTTCAGCCCTGAGGGCCAGCGCGATGCTGTCGCTGGGTCGCGAGTCGATTGAGATGAACTCGCCGTTCCGGCTGAAGACCAGTGACGCGTAGTAGGTGTTGTCGACGACCTTCGTGATGAGGACGCGAACCAGAGAGCTCTCGAGGCCTCGGACCACTGCCGTGAACAGATCGTGAGTGAGAGGGCGGGCGAAGTGGATTCCGGCGAGCTCCATGGCGATGGCGGACGCCTCCCCCGGACCGATCCAGATAGGCAACAGGCGCTCACCGTCCTTCTCCTTCAGGATCACGACCGGCGTGCTGGATGTCTTGTCCAGCCCCAGACTCGCGACCGTGACCTCCATCATGCCGTGCTCCATGGCAGCTCTAGTGCTCCGCTCGGTTGACTAGCATTTCGCCACTATCAAAGCGTCGCGCTCGCCGGACACCTCACGTGCCCTGATCCCACGAGCCGAGGTAATGCTCCTGTGCATCGGTGAGGACATCTATCCGGATCCCCATCGCCGCCAACTTCAAGCTGGCGATCTCGCGATCGACTTCGAGGGGCAAGCGATGCACGTCGCTTGCCAACGCAGCGCCATGCTCGCTGAGCAGGTACTCGGCGGCCAGCGCCTGATTGGCGAACGACATGTCCATCACACTCGCCGGGTGGCCCTCGGCCGCCGCAAGGTTGATCAAACGCCCCTCTCCGAGCAGGACGACCCGCTTGCCGTCCAGCACGTACTCGTCCACGAATGGACGCATTTCACGCGGTCCCTCGGAGATCTCCTGCAGGCGGGCGACGGCGATCTCCACATCGAAATGACCCGAGTTCGCGACGATCGCACCGTCCTTCATGAGGCGGAAGTGCTCCTCGCGGATCACGTCGCGGTTGCCCGTCAGGGTAACGAAGACATCTCCGATGCGTGCCGCGTCCTCCATCGGCATCACGTCGAACCCATCCATGGTGGCTTCGAGAGCCTTGAGCGGATCTATCTCGGTCACGATCACCTTCGCGCCCGCGCCCCGCGCTCGCTGCGCGACGCCTCGACCACACCACCCGTACCCGGCCACGACGACCGTCGAGCCGGCGAGCAGGATATTGGTCGCGCGGAGAATGCCGTCCATCGTGGACTGCCCGGTACCGTACCGGTTATCGAAAAGGTGCTTGGTGTAGCTGTCGTTGACCGCCATGACCGGGAACTGAAGCACCCCATCCGCGGCCATTGCTCGCAAGCGGATGATCCCGGTGGTGGTTTCCTCGGTCGAGCCGCGGACACCGTCGAGCAACTCGGAGCGTTCCTGCTCGCTCAGCGATGTCGCCCAGGTGCGCAGAATCGGGGCCAGGTCATCGTAGCGGCCGAGGGCGAGCATGTGGATCGCTCCGACCAGATCCGCCCCATCGTCCATGGTCACGCGCGGTCCATGCGCGAGGGCGGCTCGGATGTGATCGTAATACCGCTCGTTGTCCTCGCCCCGCACCGCGAATACGCCGATTCCGCACCGATCCACCAAATACGCGGCCACATCGTCCTGGGTGGACAGTGGATTCGACGCGCACAAGAGGACGTCGGCCCCGCCCGCCTGGAGCGTCTCCATCAGGTTGGCCGTCTCGGTGGTCACGTGCAGGCAGGCGGAGAGCCGAATCCCCTCGAAGGGCTTCTCCGCCTCGAAGCGCTCCCGGATCTGGGCGAGTACGGGCATGAAGCGGGCGGCCCAAGCCACGCGCTGTTGCCCGGCTTCCGCCAGTGCGAGGTCCGCCACGTCATAGGTCATCTGGGTCGTGTCGCTCATATCGAGTGTACCGATCCTCCCTGGGCAAGGCCGCTCGAGTTCAGCGGCCTGCCGATGTTCGGTCTCTGAAGTCTAGGCGGTGGAAAGTGCTTCTCGCTCGGCACCGAGTTGGCTGTTGAGCTCCTCTACCCGGTCCGTGCTCTCCCACGAGAAGTGGCCACTGTCCGTCGGCGTTCGTCCGAAGTGACCGTAGGTGGCCGTGGGGCGGTAGATCGGGCGGCGCAGCCCGAGCCGCTCGATGATCTCGTTGGGCCGCAGGTCGAAAACGTCTCGCACCGCCGCCGCGAGTCGCTCGTCCTCGGCGACGCCGGTCCCGAACGTATCCACCATGACGCTCACGGGCTCCGCCACTCCGATCGCGTACGCCAGCTGGATCGCTGCCCGCTTCGCCAGACCTGCCGCGACGATGTTCTTGGCGATCCAACGCGCCGCGTACGTGGCGGAGCGGTCCACCTTGGATGGGTCCTTCCCACTGAAGGCGCCTCCCCCGTGGCTGCCGACGCCTCCGTACGTGTCGACGATGATCTTGCGGCCGGTGAGCCCGCAGTCTCCTTGCGGTCCGCCGATCACGAAGCGACCCGTGGGGTTGATGTGGTGCGTGATCGTCCCCGGATCGCATAGCTCGGCCGGAAGCACCGGCTCGATCACCTTCTCGATGATCGTGGCGCGGATCTCATCGTTCGTGGGCGCCGGGTCATGCTGGGCGGCCACGACGACCGTCGGAATCGAGACTGGACGCCCGTCGTCGTATTCGACGGTGACCTGGGCTTTGCCATCGGGGCGGAGCCACGGGATCTCCCCGCTGTGGCGCAACTCGGACAAGCGGCGTGTAAGCGCGTGTGCCAGCGTGATCGGCAGGGGCATTAGCGCTTCGGTCTCGTCGGTCGCGTAGCCGAACATCATCCCCTGATCCCCGGCTCCGCCCGTGTCGACCCCGCGCTTGATGTCCTCGGACTGTCGGTCGAGCGCGATCAGGACCGCGCACTTTTCCCAGTCGAGCCCGTAGTCCGCGTCGGTGTACCCGATGTCGCGAGCGATCCCGCGCGCAATATCGGCGAAATGCAAACTCGCTCGAGTCGTGATCTCGCCCGCCACGAGCACGAGGCCTGTGGTGACCAGTGTCTCGCACGCCACGCGCGCGTCCGAGTCCTCGGCCAACACCGCATCCAGCACCCCGTCAGAAATCTGGTCCGACATCTTGTCGGGGTGCCCCTCGGTCACGGATTCCGATGTGAATCGCTGTCTTCCGTCAAGCAAGGAACTGCCTCGTTGGTTTGGAATTCATTCTCTCGGGTCCCCCATTGGAGGCGCGAATACTGATCCCGCCGCGTTCACGTCGCAACTGCTTCAGGTCCGGGCCCCCGGGGCGACGGGGGCGGTGTCGAAAGGCACCGTCGTGGCCAGGGACTCCGCGAGCCGGTCTTTGAGCCCCACGACCCCTTCCGCATCGAGCGAATCGCAGATTCTCGCCAGCTCGGCGCACGATATGGACCGCACCACCTCGCGCGACTCAGGAATGCAGGACACCGGAAGACTGAAGTCGCGATATCCCAGACCGAGAAGGAGCGCGAGACCGATCGGGTCCGAGGGCAGATCGCCACACACGTCGATGTCCAGTCCGAACTTCGCCGCCTCGTTCCGCACGCGAGCGTAGAACCGAATCATCGCCGGGTGAAGCGGGTCGGCCAGGTGCGCCAGTCGTGCGTTGCCGCGATCCACGGCCAGCGCGTACTGGGTCAGGTCATTGGTCCCGAGAGAGACGAAGTCGATCAAGTCCGAGATCAGGTCTATCGTTTCGACGATGGCGGGGGTCTCGACCATGACGCCGAGCTGGATCCGGCTCGCCGCGCCGGGATCCGGCAAACTCTGCATCACCTCGTCGAGGATCACCCGAGTCAGACGGATTTCCTCCGCGCTCGTCACGAAGGGGAGCAGGATGCGAAGCTCGCCATGCGCTCGAGCACGGACCGCCGCTCGCAGCTGGTTGCGAAACAGGTCGGGGAGATCAAGGCAGACTCGAATCGCCCGCCAGCCGAGATAGGGATTCTCCTCCGGTGGCATTTCCAGGAAAAGCGGAAACTTGTCTCCGCCGATGTCGAACGTGCGCAGGGTCACCGGGTCGTTCGGGAAGGCCTGAGCGACTCGTCGATACGCCTCGTACTGCTCCTCCTCGTTGGGGATGACGCGTCGACCGATCACGAGGAACTCCGATCGGAATAGCCCGACACCCTCCGCACCGACACGGTGCGCGGCTTCCACGTCATCTGGCTGGTCCAGATTCGCTCGCAGCCGTATCCGTGTTCCGTCCACCGATTCGACCGGACCGGCGAGCTCGGGCGTACGTTCCGTCCACTCGCTCAATTGATCGATCATACGGCGGTGCGCCCCGACCTCGTCTCCCGTGGGGTTCACGATGATGCTGCCCGACCCCCCGTCCAGAAGGACGAGGGCACCGTCGTCCAGATCGGTCAGCGACGAGCCAACCCCGACGACGGCCGGGATCCCCATGGACCGCGCCAGCACGGCGCTGTGGGACGTCCTGGATCCGGCTGCCGTGATGAGCCCCAGGACCAGATCGGTGTCGAGCCGAACGGCGACACTCGGGGTCAGGTCCTGGAAGACCAGTATCGCCTGCTCGTCCGGCAAAGCCAGCGGATCGCTTCCCCGCCCCTGAAGGCGGGCGAGAACCCGGTAGCGTACATCCTGAATGTCCGCCAGCCGGTCGACGATCATCAGATGCGCCGCGTCTACGATCTGAGTACGGATCTCGAGGAGTCGCCAGTCGAAGGCCCGTTCCGCCGAGAGGTAGTTTTCGCGGATGTACGTGACGGTGCCATCGATCAGATCGGGATCCTCCAGCATCAAGATCTGGGGGTCGAAGATCTTGGCCTCGATGTCACCCAGCTCGGCGGCCGTGCTTTCGCGCAACTCCTCCACGCGTTCGCGCGCCCATGCGCGAGCCTCGTTGAAACGCTCGATCTCAGGCTCGATTTCGTCCGCCGAAATGGTACGATGCTCTGCCGGCGGAAGGTCCCAGCTCACGCGTCGGGCGACCCCGACGACCCGTCCGGGTGCTGCTCCGATGCCCAGCAGGCGCCGGCTAGAGCGCGTCATGAGCTCCCCCAGCTCACGCGGATCCTGGAAGCGGATCGAGCCCGGTGGCCAACTCTTCGTCGAAGCCATTGTTGACAAGGGTTGTGAGTGATTCAACGGCGGCCTGCGCATCCACGCCGACGGCCCGAATCAAGATCTCCGAGCCGGCCTCCGCTGCGAGCATCATGACGCCCATGATGCTCTTGCCGTTGACCTCGAGGTCCTCCTTCTCGACCCAGATCTCGGCATCGAACCGGGAGGCGAGCTTGACGAACTCCGCCGCCGGCCGGGCATGTAGTCCCAACCGATTGCGGATTTGAACCGTCTCACGCGCCTCGAGGATGCTATCCTGGCGCTGCCCCATCGCCTCGCTCATCGCCTCCGGTCCCTCGACATCCGTCAGATGATCCAGGCCAGGCAGGCTCCAAAAAGGAGCGACATCGCCAAGACTGCACCATGAGAGGGCAAGAAATACGCCCCAAAACCCACCAATAATGCTCCCGCGATCGCCTCCGGTGCCCTCGCCTCAATCGGCAGTCGCGTAAGGAGTAGCGCCACCGCCGCCCCCATGAGTGCCTGGTTCACGGGGAGAAGCCGTGAGGCGAGCTGTTTCAAAGGGGAGCGGGCCAACACCCCTCCTACGTTCAGGCCTTCCCGCCAGCCCCGCCGGTATCCCCATGCCCGGAGCGAGAGGTGCCCGGTGTTGTAAAGGAGCAAGAAGCCGAGCGCTGCGGCCCGAGCGTCTAGCCCGAGGCAGAACGCAAGGATCGACGTCAGGAGACAGAACGGGCGCCACCCGGCCCAGACCGCCTGATCTCCAATCGCGCCGAGCGGGCCCCTGAGGGCTGTCTTGAACCGCTCGATTGTCTCGGGCGCGTGCTCCTCGTATTCGACACGTGCCAGCGCGCCCACCGCGAGCGAGCTCAGGTACGGGTGGGCGTTGAACGCGGACGCATGTCGTTCGAGAGCCCCGCGGAGCGCCACCGGATCGCCCGCGTGAATCCGCGCAAGGAGGGGCCACAACGCGTACGCGATCCCTCCCCCGATCATCGTACGGTAATTCCACGACCCTTGCACTGCAAAGCTGCGCAGGAAGGCGGCCGAGTGGTCCGATCGTGTCGGTCTCACGCGACGACCATCGCCAGCACGGCTCCGACCAACGCTCCGGCGGCGAATACAGGCCAGCCTCTCCAGCGCCCACCCAAGACCCTGGCGCCCACCCCCGCAAGCCCGGCGATCCCGGCGGCGGCGAGCGCTCCCGAGATATGAGCCCGGGTCGGTGTCGCGAAGGTCGCCGCGACGCGTGCCGCGACCATTGTGGGTACCACGAGGACACCGGTGATGAAGGCGGCCCGCGCGGCATCGAGACGCATGGCCAGGCGGTGTCGCCGAGTCAGCGCACGAGCGTCACCACCGAAGGCCTCCGTGTCACCGACGAGGCGCGCGCAAAACGTGCGTTGTAGCTGGATGGAGTGGCTCCCGATCCAACCGATGGCCCAACCGGCCAGAGTGACGGTGATCAGCGGCAACAACCCGGCCGCGGATCCCGCATTCGCGTACGCCGCCCCGGCCACGAGCCCGGCCGGCCCCGTCTCCGGGTACCTGGCCGCACCATATGGTGGGTGCCGCGCGCTCACGATCTCCAGCAGCGCCCCACTCAGGAACCCTGCCGCGGGGTCCCCGAACAGGAGGCCACCAAGCGTACCGGCCACGATGGGCCGCGAGATCATCAGCTGCGGCCAGCTGATTCCGTCGAGCCCGACCAGTGCCCCGAGGGCCACCAGGATGAGCCACAGGCCGGGACTCAGATCAAGGCCGGCCAACGGACCTCAGAATCTGTTCGAGGGAGATCTCCGGTGCCGTGGGCAGGTCTCTGGCCGAGATGCGGTGCACGAGCGGCTCCATGGCGAGCAGGTCGTCGACGTCCGCCTCTCCGAGGAATACGTAATCGAGGGCCTGGGACCGATCCCTGGCGGAGTGCAGACCGCCAATGTTCACGCATCGGTCCCACAAGAGACCGCTCTCGGCCAGGTGTCGCATCGCGACGGTGCCTCGCGTCAACAGCGCGCCACGTCCCACGCGTTGGTCCAACTCCTCGAACTGATTGATCGCCTCGGTGAGCCCGAGAAAAAGCGCTTCGCCCCCCTCCGTGAGGCCACCGGCGTACAGTTCCTGCTCCCATGCGCTCTCGGCCAGGGCATCATCGACCACGATGTAATGGTCGATGCCGAGCCTGACTCCCCAACCGACCAGGACCTGGCCATGCAGGAGTCGCTCGTCGATCCGGAACAGGGTGAGCGCCACGAGGTCCGAGGGCTCTCTTCAGGGCCCGTGGGCACTGGTATGGTCGGATGTGTGGTGCGCGCTCATCTCGGCGCGACCCTTGTGCAGCAGGCGCTTGGTCAGCTCGGGTAGCGACATGTCACGGTGGAACACGAAATCGAGCAACATCGGTAGGTTGACGCCAGTCAGAATGGCGATGTCATCGCTCCCACGAGCGATGACACGACCGGCCAAGGCGCAGCTGCCGCTCGACAGATCGACGAAGATAATGGTCGCTTCTCCGCTTACCGCGGCCTCCAGTCGTGTGTGCAACTCCTCCGGTCGTAGCCCCTCGTTGCTGATCGGATGCAGCGCGTCCGTGACTCCGGAGATCTGTTCGACGGCTCGAACGAGGGCCTCCGCGAGCTGCGCATGGGCCAGCACAACGCCGCGGACCGGATCACTCATTGTCCTCCTCGAGGTACTCCCGGATGGGTTGCATGCGGTCCAGGAGGCTCTGATCGAACTCCCGCGCCGTATCCACCCCGGAGTACTTGAGGAGGTGGTTCATCGCGACGACCTCCGCGATTACCGTGATGTTCTTCCCGGGGTTGAGCGGGACGACCACCTTGGCGACATCTACATCGAGAATCTCGCTCGTCTGTGCCGCGAGGCCCGTGCGATCGTAATAAGCGTCTTCGCTCCATTCCTCCAGCTGAACGACGACTTCGATTCTTTTTTGGAGGCGGACGGCACGAATGCCGAACAGGGCGCGAACATCGATGATCCCGATGCCGCGGATCTCCATGTGGTGCTGCTGGTAGTCGTGTCCCTTCCCGATCAGGATGTCATGGCCGCGCTTGTGCACCAGGACAACGTCATCCGCGACCAGACGATGGCCTCGCTCTACCAGATCGAGGACGCATTCGCTCTTCCCGATGCCGCTCGGCCCAATGAACAGCAGCCCGACGCCATACACGTCGGCGAGTGATCCGTGTATCGCGGTACGCGGGGCAAATTCCTCCTCGAGGTACGGCTTCACGCGGCGGTAAAAATCACCCGTCTTCAGCTTCGTCCGGATCACCGAGATGCCATGCTCCTCGGCTGCATCGGTCAGGGCCGCGGGAGGCTGCTGTCCCTTCGTGAGGATGACGCACGGGACCCCGAACTGGAACACTCGATCCATCGCCTCACGGCACTCATCGGCCGATAGACTCTCCAGGTACGAGAGCTCGGTCTCACCCAGGACCTGGAGGCGGTTGGCCACGAATCGATCCGTGTATCCGCTAAGGGCAAGGCCGGGACTCGACACTTCGGGGTTGGTGATCTCGCGCTCGAGTCCGGCCTCGCCCGCCAGGAGTTCGAGCGAGAGCGCGTCGCGCTTCGCGTCCAGAAGATTGCCGACCTTCAGAACGCTCAAGAATCGGTCCCCGTTTGCTCCAGGTCCTCGCGCGGGGGGGCCTGGTGTTCGCGCCGCCTACCCCGTCGACGCCTCAGCTGCACGCCCAGCTTCTCGACCAATCGATCGATCGCGGATCGAGCGTCGTCAGCCTCCGCGCGCGCATGGACTCGGTCCGCTCGGTCCACACTCACCAGGGCCTCGACCTCGACCCGTTTCTTGCCCTCCGTCAGGGTCACCTCCGCCTTCGACGCGCGCGGTTCGTACCGCTCGAGATGATCGAATCGTCGCTGCACCAGCTCACGCAGGTCTTCGTCGATTTGCGAATTGCGCACCGAGAGAATCACGTTCATCCGCGGCCTCCTCCGTCCCGTATTATCTGCACCAGTGATTGCTCAGTCTCTGCAGCCGCCCGGTCCCATGAGAACCCGGCGGCGTGCTCGATGGCTCCGGCCGCCATCTCCCTCCGCCGATCCTCGTTGGCCAGGATATCTCGAAGCCGTTCGATCCAACCCTCGCGGTCGGTGTGGGCGACGAGGTAGCCGGACACGCCGTCATCGACGGATTCCCGCAGACCCGGCGAGTCGCTCGCGATCGAGGGGGTGCCGCACGCTGCGGCCTCCACGTTCGTAAGACCCCAACCCTCCTTGGGTGACGGATACACGTTGACCCAGGCTCGCTGAAGCAACTCCACCTTCTCATCCTCGCGCACGTAGCCGAGGAACTGCACGCGCTCCGCGACTCCCATGGAGCGCGCCGCTCGTTCGAGGCGAGGCCGGTCATCACCGCGGCCTGCGACCAGAAGGCGTGGCTCCAGGCCACAAGCTGTCAATCGGGCTAATCCCTGCAAGACTACCTCCAGCCCCTTATAACGCTTCAGACGACCGACGTAAACGATCGTGGGCTCCTCGAAGCGCGAGTCCTCGGGACCCGGTCGAAAGCGCGCGTGGTCGATTCCCGGGTAAATGACCGAGATGCGAGACCGGTCCAGCCCCCGGGCTTCGAGATCGTCGGCCGTGCTCTCTGAAATCGCCTGGAAGGGTATACGGCGGTAGGCCCATGGAATCGCGCGCTCCGCGGTCCAAACGGTGGCTGCCACGGGCCACGAGGCCTCTCGAAACGCCGTAGTCCCAAATAGGTGTGGGACGAGACCTACCACAGGCTTCCGCGCCCACAGTGGTGCGAAGAGCGGCAGCTTGTTGATGTCCTCGACGACCATGTCGATCGAGGTGCCATCATCCAACGATCTGAATCGCGATCGCACGCGCAGCGGGAACGTGTGACGTCTTCCCGCTCGATGGACCCGCATCCCGTCCACGACCTCGAGCCCTGGGGCTCCCTCCCAACCGGAGACGAGGAGTTGCACGTCGTGCCCCCGCGCGGCGAGACGTCCGAAGATCTCGTGCAGGTGCACCTCAGCGCCCCCGGCCTGGGGGTTCCGGCGATCCTGCCAGTTGATGACGAGGAGGCGTAGCGGGCGGTCGACGTCGGGACGATCCACGCAGTCACACGCTCGATGGCGCCACTTTCCGGTGAATCGCGTCCAGCACCCCGTTGACGAAGCGAGGGCTTTCCGCGCTCCCGTAGCGGCCAGCCAGGAGAATCGCCTCATGGATGGCGACTTTCGGGGGCACCTCATCCGCGTACAGAAGCTCCGCGATCCCAATCCGCAGGATATTCCGATCGATCGCGTCCAGACGTCCCAGCTTCCAGTTCGGCATCGTCTCCCCGAGCAACCTGTCGATTGCTTCGCGGTTCGACTCGACGAGTGACAGGATGCGGTCGACGTGCGGTCTGTAGCGCGGAGATATGCGGCGGTGCTCGAGAGCACGGGCGGCATGCGCCGCCAGCGCTCCCTCACCCGTGATCTCCCAGCCGTACAGGAGCTGGAGCGCCCAACTGCGCGCCCGCGAGCGGGTATGTGGCGGACGACTCGTGCGCTCGCTCACGACGGCTCCATTCGCGAGAACAGATCGCACATCTCGAGGGCGGCTTCAGCGGCCTGAGCGCCGAGGTGTCCTACTTCTCCCCCTGCCCGGGCGAAAGCCTGCTCGAGAGACTCCGTGGTCAAGACCCCGAGGGCGATCGGCACCCCCGTCTGAAGCTGGATTCGTGTGAGGCCTTCGGTAACGGCGGTGCAGATGTGCTCGTAGTGGCTCGTCTCGCCACGAATCACACACCCTAGCGCAACGATGGAGTCGTACGGGCCCTTCGCCGCCCGGGCTGCCGCCACCGGGATCTCCCAGGCTCCCGGCACGCGGATGAGGTCGACACTCGCCTCGGCCACACCCCGGCGGAGGAGCTCCTCGCGCGCGCCGTCCACAAGCCGGTCCGTGACCATCGCGTTGAAGCGGGACACGACGATGCAGATGCGTCGCCCGGCGCCGTTTGCCTGGCCTTGATAGTCCACCGTCAACTCGTCGCTGCGCGGGGCGGCCACCGCCTCGGTCAGGGAGATTGGATGAGGTGTCCGAGCTTCTCGCGTTTGGTCCGAAGATAGGGGCCGGCCTCCTCGTCGATTTTCGGCTCCAACGGAACGCGTCCGCTGATCGTCAAGCCGAAGCCTTCCAGACCGGCGAGCTTCTTGGGATTGTTCGTCATGATCCGAATCGAGTGAAGACCGAGATCCAACAGGATCTGGGCACCGATCCCGTAATTTCGCAGGTCGGGAGGGAACCCGAGCGCTTCGTTGGCCTCAACCGTGTCGTGTCCATCGTCCTGGAGCGCGTACGCACGGATCTTGTTGACGAGGCCGATGCCCCTCCCTTCTTGATCCAGGTAGATGACGGCCCCCCGGCCCTCGTCCACGACGCGCTCCATCGCGGCGTTCAGCTGCGCTCCACAATCACACCGGTGGGAGTGAAACACGTCTCCGGTCAAGCACTTCGAGTGTACTCGCACGAGGACATCCTTCTGACCCGTGACATCACCTCGCACCAGCGCCACATGCTCCCGCTGGTCGACGTCGTTTTGGTACGCAATGATGCGGAAGTCGCCCCACGGGGTCGGTAGACTCGCTTCGGCCACACGGTGCACCAACCGCTCGTTCCGCAGCCGGTAGGATACGATCTGTGCCACGGTGATGAACGGGATCTCGTGTGTCTTGGCGAACTCCTCGAGATCCGGGCGGCGAGCCATGGTGCCGTCCGCGTTGAGGATCTCACAGATCACACCCGCCGGCTTCAATCCGGCCATCCGGGCCAGGTCCACCGACGCCTCCGTCTGTCCGACGCGCTGAAGCACGCCTCCGGGCTTGGCCCGCAACGGAAACACGTGGCCCGGACGGGCCAGGTCGGTCGGTTGCGTGTTCGGATCGACCGCGACCAGGATGGTTTTCGCGCGATCGTGCACGCTGATACCGGTTGAAACACCCAGTTCCTTTCGTGCGTCGATCGAGACCGTGAACGCCGTCTCGTTAGGATCCGAGAGCTTGCCGTTGGTCATCAGAGGCAGCTCGAGGCGATCCGCGATGTCCTCGGAGAGGGTCAGGCAGATCAGCCCCCTCCCGTGGGTGCACATGAAATTGACTCGCTCGGGCGAGATCATCTCTGCCGCGCAGACGAGATCGCCCTCGTTCTCGCGATTCTCATCGTCGGCGACGATCACTACGCCACCGCGCCGAATCACATCAATCGCGTCCTCGACCTCGTCATGGAAGGGTTCCGTCATCGATCGCTAGCCTGTGTTGTCGGTTTGGATGCCTCCGCGCGCTCCCCGGGTCGCTCTTCCGGTGGAGTACCGAGGTACGGCTGGAGGAGTCTACGAACGTATTTGCCGATAAGGTCCGCCTCAACGTTCACGCGGCTACCGGGTCGCAGGCGCGGGAAGGAGGTATGGGTCCATGTATACGGAATTATCGCCAGTTCCGCGATATCTCCGTCCAGGTCGTTTACGGTCATGCTGACGCCATCGACGGCCAAAGAGCCGTAGAGAACCGTGACTTCGGCCACGTGTGTGGGAAGAACCATGCGAACGAAGACGGTCTCGCCTGCCTCGCGCACGCTCTGGACGTCGGCTACCCCGTCCACATGACCCTGGACCAGGTGCCCTCCGAATGGCTCACTGCCGCTGAGGGGTGGCTCGAGGTTCACGCGACGCCCGGTGTCCCACTCGCCCAGGGTCGTGCGCGAGAGCGTCGTCCGAATAGCCTCCACATCGAAGCTCTCATCGTCCGCCCGGACGACGGTCTGACAAACACCGTCGACGGCCACGGAATCGCCGGCTCTGAGTCGGACCGCCCATTCCGGAACGCCGATGCGAAACCGAATGCCTTCCTCGAACGGCTCGCGGGAATCGACGGTACCGACGCCTCGGACAAGACCGGTAAACATCAGAGCTCCTCGAGCGCCGACCGGAGCGAGGCGTGTTCCAGCACGAGATGTGTATCGCTTCCGAGCCCCTCTCTATGCGCCGGCTCCCACTCCCCGGCCTCGACGGACCCGATCCCGGGGAACGCCGGAACCCCCGAATCCCCGAAGAAGAGCGGAGCGAAGATCAGGTGCATTCGCTGGATGCAGCGCTCCCCCAGCAGCATCGCCGCCGTCTGACCTCCACCTTCCACCAGAATCGAATCGATGCCGCGTTGAACGAGTGACGTCCAGATCTCCTTGATGCGCAGGCGTCCCTCCTCGTCGTGCGAGACGCCCACCACCTCGACCCCGGTATCCCTGAGGGCCCGGGCGCGCTCCCCTCCGACGTGATCGAGACCGGCGAACACCCAAACCGGACCGACATCCGTCGTTCGAGCCAGCCGTGAGCCGGGCTCGAGACGCAAAGATGGATCCAACACGGCTCGAATCGAGGGGCGACGCGGTTCGATATCACCGCGGACGGTCAACAGGGGATCGTCGATCTCGGCAGTCCGCCGACCGATGAGAATCGCATCGTGAGCGGCCCTCAGCTCGTGGACTCGCCCCCGGGCCGCGGGACCCGAGACGGCGGAGCGGACCCCGGTGACGCCCAGCCTACCGTCCAGGGAAAGCGCCAGCTTCAGCGAGATGAACGGCAAGCCTGTCACATGCCGCCACAAGAAGCTCGCATTCAGTCGCTTCGCGGCATCCCCCTCGATCCCGATATCGACCGCCACCCCGGCCGCGCGCAGCGTATCGACTCCACCCCCCGCCGTCGGGTGCGGGTCACGGCACGCGACGACGACCCGGCGGATTCCGGCCCGTTGAATCGCGTCCGAGCAGGCGGGTGTGTTACCGACGTGATCGCAAGGCTCCAGGTTCACGTACAGAGTGGCTCCTGAAGCGTCGCTCCCCGCCTCACGCAAGGCCACGACTTCGGCGTGGTTGCCCCCGTAGCCCGCGTGCCACCCGCGTCCCAAGACCTCGGCACCCGTGGCGACGACCGCACCGACCATCGGGTTTGGGGCTACCCGACCCCACCCGCGGCGAGCCAGCTCGAGCGCTTCCCGCATGTGTCGCGTGTCCTCCTCGTTACGCGGCAGCACATGTCTTACGGTATCTGCAGTTAGCGCGGACACTTCAAGTCCATTCTAGAATGACGGAGCCATCTCCCTCCACGATCTCTCCGCACGGGTATGCGGCACAGCCTCCATCCTCGACGACACCGCAAAACGCGGCCTCATCGTCGGGAGAGACGATGGCCAACATTCCGACTCCCATATTGAACGTACGGTACATCTCATCCCGCGATGCACCGCTCGCCTCGCGCAAGAACTGGAATTCGGGCAGGGGAGTCCACGCCGAGGGTTGGACGTGCGCGCTCAACGTTGCCGGAAGCACACGCCCCAGGTTGCCGGGGATGCCACCTCCCGTCACGTGCGCCAGCGCGCGAACCACGCGTGCCTCGCAGCTGGCCCGAAGGATATCGAGATACGAGCGATGGGATCGCAGCAAGACCTCGCCAACGCTCGCGTCCGTACCCGGGAAAGGGTCCGAGACCCCGAGTCCGAGGCGATCCAACAGCAGTCGTCGAACGAAGCTGTATCCGTTGGTATGTAGCCCGCTGGAGGCCAGCCCGACGATCCGGTCACCGGGCCGGATCTCGCGAGCCGCCACCGCCTGGAACTCGATCTGACCGACGACGAACCCCGCGAGATCGTACTCACCGGGCGCGTAGAAGTCCGGCATCTCCGCGGTCTCTCCACCCAGCAGGGCGCAGCCGTTCTCGCGGCACGCCGCTGCCAGGCCCGACACGACCGCCACGACGGTATCGGGGTCGAGGCTCCCGCACGCGAAGTAGTCCATGAAGACCAACGGCACGGCTCCCTCGGTCAGGATGTCGTTCACGCAATGGTTCACGAGGTCGACTCCGACCGTGTCGTGCCGCCCCGTCAGGAAGGCCAGCTTTAGCTTGGTCCCGACCCCATCCGCACTCGCCACCAACTCGCGCCCCGCGGGCGCTCGAAAGCGGCCACCGAACGAACCGAAGTCCGCCGCCACCGCCTCCGTTCGCGTCTGCTCGACAAGCTCACCGAGTCGGGTCTTGGCACGGGCCGCGGCCTCCAGGTCGACGCCGGCCTCCCGGTACGTAAGCCCGGACTCCATCAGCTCCCGATCTCCACGTGCTCCTCGAAGTACGTAAGGTGCCGGAACGCTCTCACCCGATCCTCGATCTGATCAATGGAAACGTCGGCGAGGCGGCGGGGTCCGAACGCCTCGCACGCGAAGGATCCGAGTGTGCAGCCGTACACGACGGCTCGCCGCAACTCCATCGGAGTCGTAGCCACAGCACGCGCGAGCTGACCGACAAGCCCTCCGGCGAAGGCGTCCCCCGCCCCCGTCGGATCCTCGACCTCCTCGAGAGGATACCCGGGTGAGAAGAATACGCTCTCATTGGAGAAGAGCATCGCACCATGCTCGCCCTTCTTGATCACGACGTGGCTCGGGCCGCGGGCCTGGATCCACCGGGCCGCCTTGGCCAGGTTCGGGCTCCCCGACAGCTGCCGCGCCTCCTCGTCGTTGATGGTCAGCATGTCGATCCGGCGGATGACCTCGAGCAGCGCGTCTTTCGAGCCCTCGATCCAGTAGTTCATCGTGTCGCAGGCCACTAGCTTCGGAGCACTGATCTGATCCAACACATGAAGCTGGAGAACGGGGTCGATGTTGCCCAGGAACACCCAGGCGGCGGATCGATAGGTCTCGGGCAGATCGGGCCGGAACTGCGCGAACACACCGAGCCTGGTGTGGGTAGTTTCTCTGGTGTTCATGTCGTAATCGTACACCCCGCCCCACCGAAAGCTGGAGCCGCTCGCGTGCGTCAGGCCCTCCAGGTCAACACCCCTCTGCCGGAGGAAATCGAGCTCATCCAGCGGATAGTCATCTCCCACGACACCGACCATCTGTACCTTTCCGAACAGTGAAGCCGCGGCGCTGAAGTAGACCACCGCACCGCCGATAATGTCCTCGACGCGTCCGAACGGCGTCGCGATCTCGTCCAGGGCCACGCTTCCGACTACGAGGATGGGTCCGTTATCCCCTCCCATCGTCCTCCTCCCGAATCATCTGTTGCGGGGCCGACAACCCGAGAACGCGGAGCCCGTTCCGGAGCGTGATCTGGGTCGCGCGGGCGAGCTTGAGACGCCCTTCGCGCTCAGGTCCCTCCACGAGCAGGCGCAGTGCCGGATCCAGGTTGCCCTGGTGGTACCAGGAGTTGACCAGGCCCGCTACCTCCTCCAGGTAGGAGCACAGCATATGTGGTGCCCGCGCGTCTGCCGCCGCCCCGATAACCTGTGGAAGACGCAGGAGCGCCGTCGCGACCGCTCGCTCGGCCTCCGTGCGGAGCTTCTCGAGACCGGCCGTATCGGCCGTCAAGCCCTCCGGGTCGATCCCGCCGCGCGAAAACACGCTGCACATGCGAGCATGGGCGTACTGGATCTTGTAGACCGGATTGGCCTCGGACGTGTCCAGGGCCAGGTCCAGATCGAAGTTGAGATGGACCTCGGCGCGACGCATGAGAAAGAAATACCGCGCCACGTCCACCCCCGTCTCCCCGAACAGCTCACGTAGCGTGACGAAGCGGCCGGCCCGCTTGCTCATCCGGGCCTCCTCGCCGCCACGAAGCACAGTGACGAGCTGCAGGATCAGAACCTCGAGCAAATCGGGGTATCCGAGTCCGGCGAGGGCGGCCATCATCCGTTGCTCATGACCCTGATGGTCCGCGCCCCAGACGTCGATGGCCCGGTCGTACCCGCGCTCCGCCTTGTCCAGGTGGTAGGCGAGATCGGGCGCGAAATACGTGAACGCACCGTCGCGCTTCACGAGGACCCTGTCCTTCTCATCTCCAAACGCGGTCGTGCGCAGCCAGGTGGCACCATCCTGCTCGTACAGGAGGTCCCCGTCCGCGAATCGCTGCACCAGGACGTCGATCGCTCCACTCTCATGCAGGTCGCGCTCGGAGTAGAAGAGATCCATCTCGATGCCGAAGTCCTTCAGGTCACGTGCCTGTTCATCCTGCAGGCGGCGCACGCTGTCGGCCTCGATCTGCGCCAATCGCTCGTCGCGTTCCAGCGCGAGCAGGGGCTCGACGCCCAGGCGGTCCGAAATCTCGCCTGCCAGCTCGATCACGTACGCTCCGTGGTAACCGCCCTCGGGGATCGGGGTGGGCGAACCCGTGAGCTCCAGGAAGCGGGCCTCTACCGATTCGGCAAGAAGCCGGATCTGGCGACCCGCGTCGTTGACGTAGAACTCACGTGCGACCTCGTGCCCGGTCCATTCGAGGAGTGAAGCGATCGCATCTCCCAGAGCCGCCCCGCGTCCGTGAGCGACATGCAGGGGTCCCGTGGGATTGGCCGATACGAACTCGACGTTGATGCGCTCGGCCTGTAGAGCCTGGTTTCGGCCGTAGTCATCCCCCACCGCCAGAATCTCGGCGAGCTGCTCCCAGACGAGGTCATTGGCGAGCCGGAAGTTCAGGAAGCCGGGCCCGGCGACCTGAATTTCGGCGACCCCGGCTGCGATCGGATCAAAGCTGCTCTCGATGCGGAGCGCCAGGTCTCGCGGGGCTTCGCCGAGCTGCTTGGCCAGAACGAGTGCCATGTTCGAGGCCAGATCGCCGTGCGTCGGGTCTCTCGGTCGGGCGAGTTCGGGCTCGAAGCCGTCGGGCGCACCGACCTCCCGCGCGGCACGGCGGAGCTCGCGCGCCAGTTCGGGAAGCTCTGGCGCCGACGTCTTGCTCACGCGTCCCCCCCCTTGCTCTTCCGCTTGGCTTCCCCACCCTCTTTCGCCGAGCTCGCGCTCTCTCCCGAGCCGGACTCGGTCTTCGGCCCACCCTTGGGTCCGCCCGCGTCGCTGCGATAGTCGGTCGCGTAGAACCCCGGTCCCTTGAACAGCAGTCCGCCCCCTGACGAGATCAATCGTCTGACCCGACGCTTACCGCATTCCGGACAGGTGCGAACAGGTCGATCGGAGATCTTCTGGAAGCGCTCGAATGCATGGTCGCAGGCGCTGCACTTGTATTCATACGTCGGCATTACGCATCGCTCTTCAGTCTCGAGTCCGACAGACCGCCGGGTAAGGCCGGCGGGTTGCCGTGGACTACGAAGCCCCACGGGATCGGATCTGGCAAAGCCGGTAGTCTCGCGGTCATCCCGCTGCCCTGTACTCGCCCCACACGTCGCGCAGGACCTGACTGATCTCCCCCAAGGTCGCCCGCCGCTTGACGGCCTCGACGATAATCGGAAGCAGGTTCTCATCCGCGGCGGCGGCGACCCGCAGCGTCTCGAGCGAATCACCGACACTCGCCGCATCGCGACCGGTCTTTACCTTTGCCAGGCGGTCTCGCTGTGCCTCGGCGAGGGCCGCGAAGTCCGGCATCTCCGGTGGTGACGGCGGGGGCTCCTCTTCGCGGTGCACGTTCACGCCAACGACCTCGGTGTCGCCCTGCTCCACCGCCTTCTGATAGCGGTACGCGGTCTGATGGATCTCCTCACGCATGTACTCGACGGCGGATGCCGGGCCTCCCATACCCTCGATCTCGTCCATGTAGGCACGGGCGTGCTGCTCGAGTCGATCCGTGAGGTTCTCCACATAATACGAGCCCCCCAACGGGTCGACGGTATCGGCGACCCCTGCCTCGGCCCCCAGCACCTGCTGGGTCCGGAGCGCCAACTTGGCCGCCTTCGCGCTTGGCAGGGAGAGCGCCTCGTCGTAGCTGTTCGTGTGCAGCGACTGCGTCCCACCGAGGATCCCGGCCAACGCCTGTACGGTGACCCGCACGACGTTGTTCAGCGGCTGTTGAGCGGTCAGGGTGGAACCGGCGGTTTGGGTATGGAAGCGCAAGCGGCAGCTGCGGTCGGACGCGCCGAAGCGCTCGCGCATGAGCCGCGCCCACAGCCGACGTGCCGCACGAAACTTCGCGATCTCCTCGAACAGGTCGGTGTACGCGGCGAAGAAGAAGCTCAACCGCGGGGCGAACTCCTCCAGCTCCAAACCGCGATCCAGCGCGCGTTGCACGTATTCCACCGCGTTGGCGAGAGTGAACGCGAGCTCCTGAGTGGCGGTGGCCCCCGCTTCCCTCATGTGGTAGCCGCTGATCGAGATCGAATTCCAGCGAGGTAGCTCACGCGCACAGAAGTCGAATACGTCGGTGACCAATCTGAGACTGGGCTCGATCGGGTATATGTACGTGCCTCGCGCGATGAACTCCTTCAGGATGTCGTTCTGTACGGTTCCGCGAAGCTCCGTGCGGGGAACCCCGCGGGCATCCCCGACGGCCACGTACATGGCCAGGAGGATCGGGGCCGTCGCATTGATCGTCATGGAGGTCGAGACGCGGTCGAGGGGGATCTCCGCCAGGAGGTGCTCCATGTCGTCGACCGTGTCGATCGCGACGCCCACTCGCCCGACCTCTCCGGAGGCCATCGGGTGATCGGAGTCGTAGCCCATCTGAGTCGGTAGATCGAACGCCACGGAGAGGCCGGTCTGCCCCGACGACAGCAGGTAACGGAACCGGGCGTTTGTCTCCTCCGCCGTCCCGAAGCCCGCGTACAGGCGCATCGTCCACAGCCGTCCGCGGTACATGGTCGGGTACACGCCACGCGTGTAGGGATACGCTCCCGGGTACCCGAGGGTCTCGTCGGACGCGTCACCCCCGTCCGCCGGACCGTACAGTCGCTCGATCTCGAGCGAGCTGGGGGTCTCGAAGCTCTCCTTGCGCTCGTCTTTCGGCGCAGCGAGAGGCGGGTGGAGGGTGTCGCGCTCGCCCCCCTCTCGCCCGCTCATCCCGACTCGGATTCGAAGGTCACGAGCACATCGTCCCGGTTGACTGCTTGCCCCGGCTCGACTCGAATGGTGGCGATCACCCCGGGCCCTTCCGACTTGAGCTCGTTCTCCATCTTCATCGCCTCCACGACCACCAACCCCACCCCGGCGTCCACTCTCTGACCGGGTTCGGCAAGGATCTTGACCACCAGCCCAGGCATCGGAGCGCGCAAGTCTCGACTGGATGCCGTGGCGTCCGCGTCCCCCGTCAACTCGCGTATCGCGCGCGCGCGCTCGTCTTCGATCGAAAGATCGAAATGCCGGCCCCCGAGTTGAAGGCGCCAACCGGCTTCCACACGCTCGCTCAGAAGCGAGTAGCCGCGGTCGTTTATCCGCAGATGGACTCCCGACGCACCGGGCTTGTGGACCAACTCGACCGGCAGGTCCCGGCCGTCAATCCGCACGCCCTCCCCCGTTCGCTCCACCTCGTGGGCATCATCCCCCACCCGGACGAAATATCTCAGGTTGCGGTGCCTCTCATTCTGGGGGGTGTGTCCACTCCGGAACCGGCCGCTGCCAAGGGTCCACGGCGCGTTGCCAGTCGCTCAAGCCACCCTTCGCGCCGCCGTCCGCCCGATCGACTCCCGTGGACCGCCCGTCACGTGCCTGCTCCTCGAGCAGGACGGCCGCCGCCAGCAGGGCATCCCGCCAGTCGGCGGGCACGGTGTCGAGGGTGAGCTCCGGGTGCTCCTCGATGTAGCGGATCGAATACTCCCCCGCGAGGAAATCCGCTTCCTCCATAACCGCCCGGTGAAACGGGATCGTCGTAGCGAGGCCCCCGATTCGAAGGTCCGCGAGCGCTCGACGCATACGGGCGATCGCTTCGTCCCGCGTGCGAGCATGTACGATGAGCTTGGCGAGCAAGGGGTCGTAATGGAGTCCCACATCGACGCCCTCTTCGATGCCGGCATCCCAGCGCACCCCCGGGCCCGCTGGGATACGAAGGCCCTCCACTCGGCCCGTCGAGGGAAAGAACCCGCGCAGTGGGTCCTCCGCGCTGATACGACACTCGATCGCGTGGCCCGCGGGCTCGGTGCCATCCGGCGTCCACGAGATTGCCTCTCCCCGAGCGATCCGGATCTGCTCCTGCACGAGATCGATTCCCATGATGAGCTCGGTGACCGGGTGTTCCACCTGGACCCGGGTGTTCATCTCGAGGAAATAGAAGTCCTCCCCATCGACGAGAAACTCGACGGTGCCGGCACTCCGGTATTCGACCGCCTCCGCGGCGCGCACCGCGACCTCACCCATTCGTGCACGGGTCGCCGGATCGACGACGGGAGACGGACTCTCCTCGACCAACTTCTGGTGTCGTCGCTGGATGGAGCACTCGCGTTCCCCGAGGTGAATCGTGGTGCCCAGGGCGTCAGCCAGGATCTGGAACTCGATATGGCGTGGTCCAGTGAGGAACCGCTCGAGGTACACGCGGTCGTCCCCGAACGCCTGCCGCGCCTCGCGCACCGCGCTCTCGAACACCGACTCGAGCTCCGCGGGGTCGCGGGCCGTGCGCATCCCCTTGCCCCCACCTCCGCCGGCTGCCTTGAGCATCACCGGGTACCCGACCTGCACGGCGATGGGCAACGCCTCCTCGATGCTGGCTAGAGGCCCGTCGGATCCGGGTATGACCGGCACGCCCGCCGCTTCCATCCGCGCGCGCGCCGCCGTCTTGTCCCCCATCGCCTCGATCGCGCTTGCGGGTGGCCCGATGAACACGAAACCCGCCCCCTCCGCGGCTCGGGCGAAACCCGCGTTCTCCGCCAGGAACCCGTATCCGGGGTGGATGGCTCCCGCCGCGGTGCGACTGGCGGCCTCCAGTAGGCGCTCGACGTTCAGGTAGCTGTCCGCCGCGGACGCGCCACCCAGCGGGACCGCTTCGTCCGCGAGCGTTACGTGCGGAGTCTCCCGGTCGACATCGGAATACACGGCCACGCTGCCGAGCCCAAGCTCGCGACAGGCATGGATGACGCGCACGGCGATCTCGCCCCGGTTCGCGATCAGGATCTTTTCGAACATTGAGTTCTACAACGATCTGCCTTAGAGCGGGATGTTGCCGTGCTTCTTGGGAGGATTCCGGTCTCGCTTGTTGGAGAGCAGTTCGAGTCCGGAAATCAGCCGCCAGCGCGTTTCGCGCGGATCGATCACGTCGTCGAGGAAGCCGCGTGCCGCTGCCAGGTACGGGTTCGCGAACTTCTCCCTGAAGTCGGCCTCGAGCTCGTCGGTTGCCTTGTCCGGTTCCGCCGCGTCCGCGATTTCGCGTCGGTACAGGATCTCCACCGCTCCCTTGGGTCCCATGACCGCAATCTCCGCGGTGGGCCACGCCAGGTTCAGGTCACCGCGAATGTGCTTCGAGGACATCACGTCGTATGCTCCTCCGTAGGCCTTGCGGGTGATCACCGTCAACTTCGGGACCGTGGCCTCGCAGTAGGCGTAGAGGAGCTTGGCGCCCTGGCGGATGATCCCGCGATGCTCCTGATCGATTCCGGGCAGGAAGCCGGGGACATCCTCGAACGTCACCAGCGGGACGTTGAACGCGTCGCACACCCGGACGAAGCGTCCCGCCTTGATGCTCGCGTCGATATCGAGGACACCCGCGAGCACTGCGGGTTGATTCGCAATGATCCCCACCGAGTGCCCACCCAGCCGCGCGAACCCCACGACGATATTACCTGCGAAGTCTCGGTGGACCTCCAGGAACTCGCCATCGTCGACGACGCACCGAATCACGTCGTGCATGTCGTACGGCTTGTTCGGCTCGTCCGGCACGATCCGGAGAAGCTCCTCATCGCCACGGTCGATGGGGTCGTCCGTCGGTCGGTACGGAGGGGTCTGAGCGTTGTTTGACGGGAGGTACCCGAGCAGCGCGCGAATGCGCTTCAGCGCCTCGAGCTCGGAGCCCGATCGGAAATGCGCGACCCCGGACCGCGAGGCGTGGATCGCGGCTCCCCCCAGATCCTCGAAAGTCACGTCCTCGTGCGTGACCGTCTTCACCACGTTCGGACCGGTCACGAACATGTGGCTGATTCCGTCCACCATGAAGACGAAGTCAGTGATCGCCGGCGAGTAGACAGCCCCACCGGCGCACGGCCCGAGGATCGCGCTGATCTGTGGGACCACTCCTGAAGCCAGCGTGTTTCGAAGGAAGATGTCCGCATACCCGCCCAGCGAAACGACTCCCTCTTGAATCCGCGCGCCGCCCGAGTCGTTGAGCCCCACAACGGGAGCGCCACTGGAGAGCGCCAGCTCGAGGAGCTTCACGATCTTCTCCGCGTGGGCCTCCCCCAGCGAGCCGCCAAATACCGTGAAATCCTGGCTGAACACGTAGACGGGGCGTCCATCGATGCGCCCGTACCCTGTGACCACTCCGTCCCCCGGGATCCGACGCGCGTCGAGGCCGAAATCCGCCGAGCGGTGCTCGACGAACCGGTCCAATTCGACGAAAGATCCGGGGTCGAGGAGGATGTCGAGCCGCTCGCGGGCGCTCAGCTTCCCGCGTTCGTGCTGCCGCTCGACGCGCTCGCGACCGCCCCCTTCTTCGGCGCGGCGTTGGTGCTCCTGGAGCTCGAGCAGCTTCTCGTCCATGCTCATTCGGGGGGCCTGTCCCTCTCTCTCTCCCTTCGCTCGACGGCGGCGACCCGCGCATCGGTGAGCCAGTTCAAGAGGCGGGTGCGATCCGGGCGAACGAGCTGGCCATCGTAGAGCATGCGGATCTGCGTACTCCGACGGATCGTCGACGTGGTCGGGTCCGTCTCGAGCTGCCCGGTGACGCCGGCCAGGACCGGACGACGCTCGAGGTAGGCCGACAGAGCGGCCGGGATCGGAAGCCGCGCGTCGTCCAGCGCGGCCAGGATCAACTGCATCGCATCAAACGACAACGCTGGTAATATGTTTTCCCGCAGCGACTTGCGGTATTTGCGCTCATAATCGAGTGCAAATCGTTGCCAGGGTGTGCCGGGGCTGGTCCGGTCGACCCAGAGTCCGATGATGCGGTAGTCACCATCGTTCCGCGCCAGCCGTCGCAATACGGCCGGGTCCGCCCAGGCGCTCGTTCCCAGGATGATGGAGTGGTCCAGGCCGTAGTAGTACAACTGCGGCGCCAGCGTCAGCACCGAGCGGGGATTCGGAGCCGATACAAAGACGATGTCGGGCTCTTGAGCGGCGAGTGTCTCGACCGGTTCCTTGAAGGTGGTCGAGTCCGGGTTGTACGCGGAGCTCGCCAGCACCGTGACATTCGTTCCGCCGAGTCCGGCCTCGAACGCGCTGGCCGCCGATCGACCAGCTCGATCGAGAGGGTGGAGGACGGCGGCCCTGAGAAGCCCGAGCTCTCCGGCGGTCCAGTCTGCCAGATCCGCGGCCACATCACGGTCGAGACGCCCCTGCTCGTAGAGCGTGTACGCGTTCCGAGTCGGCTCCAGGACCTCGGTGGCGGTCGGGCTCAGGACGAGCAGGCGCGGGTTGACGCGGGCGCGAAGCGCCGCGGCGAACGACTCGGAGCGGATCGGACCGATGACGGCCACCACCCCTTCGCGCTCGAACTCCGTAAGCAATGCCGGGGCGCGCTCGGGATCCGAACCGTCATCGCGCACCACGAGCTGAATGGTGAACGCTTCGCCGCTCCGGGCGCGATAACCGTCGAGGGCGAGCTCGAGGCCCTCCTGGAGGAGCTGACCGACGCCGCCGAATCGACCGCTCAACGGCAGGATTGCCCCGATCCGCACCGTTCCTTCCCGGAGCGATCCGGTGGACTCGGCGATGAGCGTGGCGATGTCCCGCTCGGCAGCATCTGGAGGAGCCTCGAGGGCGCGTCGGGCCACCCTCCGCGCCGAGTCCGGCTCGTCCTCGACGATCAGCAACTGGGCGAGCTGGACGTGTACGATGGCCGCTGCCGCGGAGCTTGCGGGATACTCCCGTGCCAGCCCGCGGAGCTGGGTCAGCGAGAGACCCGGCACCAGCTCGCGAAGTAGGTCGCGTTGCCGTTCATCGTTCGCAGTCGGATTATCGAGGAGCAGGTCCGCTGCACGGACCGGCTCACCCGTTTGAGAACGGATTCCAGCCAAGCTGATGACTGCTTCGTCGCGGATCGGTCCCGCTTCCGCCCGCCCGAGCAGTGTCTCCAACGTGCTCCCCGCGTCACCCAGTAGGCCATCAGCCTGGAGCGCGCGCGCCTTGAGCCACAAGGCGCGATTGGCGAGGGATTCGAGCGATCGATCACGGCTCCAGGACAGGTAGAGCGAGTCGGCTGCCGAGACAGCGTCCTCGAAGCGACCCTCCTCCAGATCCGTCTCGGCGCGCTGTAACGCCTCCACGGCTAGCCGCGCATCGGTTCCGGCGGCTGGCCCGATGGGGGCATCCGGCTCGGCCCGGCCCGGAAAGGCGCAGGCGGCAGCAACGAACGTCGGAACAAGCACGCACGCGACCAGCGTTCCCGGATGACAGCGCTCCGCGCGGCCGGTCCGGACCGGCATTCCACCGACGGGCTCGGCCCGACCATGCTCTTGTCCGATCTTGTCTCTCACCCGAGCGCTTCCTGCAATCCCCTTCATGGGTTCACATACAAAAGGCCCGGCGGCAAGTGCCGGGCCCCCGCGCGAAGAAGGGCCTTTCGCGTGTCCACGAGCAGTGCCGAACCTAGTCCTTGGGCGAACCTTCGTCAGCGGATTCATCTTCGGAGTCGGTGCTGTCGACCTCCTCGGCCTCGGCCGTGGGCTCATCGGCTTCCTTGGCCTCGGCTGCGGGCTCGTCGACCTCCTCGGCCTCGGCCGTGGGCTCATCGGCTTCCTCGGCCTCGGCTGCGGGCTCGTCAGCCTCCTCGGCCTCGGCCGTGGGCTCATCGGCTTCCTCGGCCTCGGCTGCGGGCTCGTCGGCCTTCTCGGTCTCGGCCTTCGGCTTGTCCGAGCTCTTGGCTTCATCGCCGACATCGAGCTCGGATGGATCCAGCTCGGCCTCCGGTGCTCCGGCGGCTGCGAGGACAATCCGGCGATTGATCGGATCGGTCTCCAATACGCGGAGCTCGAGACTGTCTCCCTCGACGAACCGGTCCGACGGCTGATCGATGTGGTCCTCGACGCCGAGTTGCGAGATGGGAACGAAGCCTTCGAGGTCGTTCCCGAGGTCAACGACGACTCCCTTCTCGAGTAGACGGATTACCTGTCCCGTTACCTCATGCTTGGGCTGATAGCGTTGAGCGAGCTCGTACCAGGGATCTTCATCGACCTGCTTGAGGCCCAGCGAGATGCGCTTCTGTTCCGGGTCGATGGAAAGCACGACCACGTCGACTTCGTCGCCCTTGTGCATCACCTCTGACGGGTGCTGCACCCGCCGCGTCCAACTCATGTCGGAGATGTGCACCAGACCGTCGATGCCCGGCTCAACCTCCACGAACGCCCCGAAGGAAGTCAGATTGCGGACCACCCCGGAGATCTTCGTTCCCGGCGGGTACTTCGCCGGGAGGGCAAGCCAGGGATCTTCCTCGATCTGCTTCATGCCCAGCGAGATCTTCTGCGCCTCCTCGTCGACGCGCAGCACGACGCACTCGATTTCTTCGTTGATCGTGACGAGTTGAGACGGATGGCGCACGTTGCGCGTCCAGCTCATCTCGGAAATATGCACCAGGCCCTCGATACCCTTCTCGAGCTCGATGAACGCCCCGTAGTTCGTGATGGAGACGACGCACCCATGCACCCGGCTCCCCACCGGGTATTTCTCGGCGACGTTCTTCCACGGGTACTCCTGGAGCTGCTTGAGACCGAGAGAGATGCGCTCTCGTTCCCAGTCGATGTCGAGGATCTTCACCTCGATCTCTTCGCCGATCTCGCACACCTCCGAGGGGTGGCCGATCCGCCCCCATGACATGTCGGTGATGTGGAGCAAGCCGTCCATGCCGCCGAGATCGATGAACGCTCCGAAGTCCGTGATGTTCTTCACCACGCCCTTCTTCAAGTGTCCCACCTCGAGCTCGGTCTTGAGGACTTCGCGCTTGTCGGCGCGCTCTTCCTCTAGGAGCACGCGGCGGCTCACGACGATGTTCCGCCGGCGCTTGTTGAGCTTGAGGATCTTGAACTCGTACTCCTCGCCGATCAGGTCGTCGACGTTGGGCACGCGGCGGAGGGCGATTTGTGAACCGGGGAGGAAGGCGTCGACACCCATCAGGTCGACGGTCACGCCACCCTTGATCTTGCGCTTGATCATGCCCTGGACAGGTCGGTCCTCGTCGTAGGCCTCTTTGATCTTCTCCCACACGCGGAGGAAGTCGGCCTTCTTCTTCGATAGGACGACCACGCCCTGGTCGTCCTCGAGGCTCTCCAGAAAGACATCTACGGAATCCCCCGGTTGGACGGTCTCCGGATCCCGGAACTCGTCCAGTGGGACGGCGCCCTCCGACTTGAACCCCACATCAAGGATGACCTCGGTCTCGGTCTTGGAGATCACCTGTGCGGTCACGATCTCGCCCTCCGCGATCTCGCTCAGCGTGTCCTCGTACAGGGAGAGCAGCTCCTCGTACTCCTCGGTGTCGTATTCCGACACGTGCCGAGGATCCCCATCGAGACTCTCGTCGAAGTCCATGAAGTTGCTCGACTCCGACGTACCCGTCGTCGAATCTTCCAGGGAGTCGCTGGCTGTCTCGGGGGCTTCGGCCTCCGGCGCGTCGACGTCCGTCATTTCGGCTTCTGGCGTATCGCCTTCAGCGGTCGGGGTCTCGGAGGCGTCGATCTCGGCATCGTCGATTCTGGGAGCTTCGACTTCTGAAGCGTCGACCGCCGTGCCGGCCTGGGGTTCTTGGGTGTCTTCAACCATCGGTAGGTCGCATCCTTCGCGCCGCGCGGATGGGCGCGGCGAGCATGTGGCAAAAAAAGATCGGCCGGGCCGAGCTCTCGCTCATCTACCCAGCCGTCAGCCGATCCCTCATGGGTCTCACGGGGATGGCGGAACGGGCGCCACGTGACCCGTCCGCGATCCGACGAACGGCGCGGAAAACTAGACGCGATGGGCGACTACGTCAACCGAGGTGGGCGGGTTCCTGGGGGGGCTGGCGAGTGTATTCCCCTGTCCTCGCAGAGGGCCAGGATTTGGTCCACGACCTCCTGCACGGTGAGGCGTGTCGTGTCGATTTCGACGGCATCGGCGGCGCGCCGGAGCGGCGAGAGCGCCCGGGTGGAATCGGCGAGATCTCGGGCGCGAAGGCGCAGCGCCTCCTCTTCCACCCGAACCTTGGTACCTGGCTCGCGTAAATCCGACAATCGACGTCGCGCGCGCTCCTCCGCGGAAGCCACGAGAAACACCTTGACCTCGGCATCCGGGAACACCTCGGTCCCGATATCGCGACCGTCGCAAACTAGGCCCCATTTCCCCGCGGCATCGCGCAGCTGCGTCAATGCCAGCTCACGCACGGCACCTACGCTGGAGACGGCAGATACCCGGGCGGCCACCCGTGGCGTATGAAGCGCGGCGCCCGGGTCCTCGCCGTCGACCGCGACACGAAGG